>NZ_JBHXRK010000042.1:0-45618 GCF_042716875.1 Streptomyces sp. NPDC058646
CAGACTCTTTCGTGTCCGATTCCCGGTCGAAGCGGGTTTCGCTTTCCAGGTTTCCGCTTTCGCGTTTCCCTTTCCGGCGAGTCCGACTCTATCAGTGCTTTTCCGTCTCCCTGACCACTCTGCCGTTTACCGAATGGGCATGCGGAAAGAATGGAAGGATCAAGATCAGTACTGGAGAGGAGGTGTCCCGGCCACCGACTGTTCGCGAGGTGTTCACACGAGGCGCCGCGGCGGGAGTCACGACAGTACAGGTCGGGTAGTGGCCAGGCAAATCGCATCAGGCGTATGGTCTAGTCCACCGGTCTAGTCCACTAGTCTCCGTGCCGAAGGGCCGTCCGAGTCGGGACCAACATCGGACGAACCCGTACAACCCGTGACTTATCCTTCTGAAGAGTATGCCGTTCGCAACAGGCAGTGACGGCGACACGACGAAGCCCCACCCCTGGGAGGCCCCCATGACCAGCGTGACGTCCCCACTTGCCGGGCGCGCCATCGGACTCGCCGCAGTGCCGGATCCGGTGTTCTCCGGCGCGATGGTGGGACCGGGCACGGCCATCGATCCCGCGCGTGACTCCTTCGAGGCGGTGTCCCCCGTCGACGGTGTGGTCGTCTCCCTCCACCCGCACGCGTACGTCGTCGTCGACGGGGACGGGCACGGCGTGCTCACGCACCTCGGGATCGACACCGTGCAGCTGAACGGCGAGGGCTTCGAGCTCCTCGTGAACAAGGGCGACACCGTGCAGCGCGGCCAGGTCGTCATCCGCTGGAACCCTGCCGCGGTCGAGGCCGCGGGCAAGTCCCCCATCTGCCCGGTCGTGGCGCTGGAGGCCTCCGCGGAGTCCCTCTCCGACGTGGCCGAGAGCGGCGACATGAAGGCCGGGGACGTTCTCTTCAACTGGAAGTGACACGTCCGCCTGCACGGGCGGGTCGGACATCCACCGCGGCGGCTTCGGTCCGCCGCTCAATCGGAGACGGGTGAAATGGAGACAACGCTGCGAGGCGTCGGCGTGAGCCACGGTGTGGCGATCGGCGAGGTGCGGCACATGGGCACGGCGGTTCTGGAGCCGCCGGCCAAGCAGATCACCGCGGACGAGGCGGCGCGTGAGCAGGGGCGCGCCCGCAAGGCCGTGGAGGCTGTTTCGGCCGACCTGATCGCGCGCGGCCAGCTGGCCGGCGGCGAGGCCCAGCACGTGCTCGAGGCCCAGGCGATGATCGCCACGGACCCCGAACTGATGGCGGACGTCGACCGGCGGATCGCCGTCGGCAGCACCGCGGAGCGCGGGGTGTACGACGCGTTCGCCTCCTACCGCGATCTGCTGGCGGGTGCCGGTGAGTACATGGCGGGCCGGGTGGCCGACCTGGACGACGTCCGGAACCGCATCGTGGCGCGCCTGCTGGGCGTGCCGATGCCGGGTGTCCCGGACAGCGACGAGCCGTACGTACTGATCGCGCGGGACCTCGCTCCCGCGGACACCGCGCTGCTGGACCCGACGCTCGTGCTCGGCTTCGTCACCGAGGAAGGCGGGCCGACCAGCCACAGCGCGATCCTGGCGCGGGCGCTGGGTGTGCCGGCGATCGTGGCGCTGCCCGGCGCCGGTGAGATCGCCGAGGGGACCGTCATCGCGGTCGACGGCAGCACGGGTGACCTGTACGTGGAGCCGACCGCGGAGAAGCGGGCGGAGCTGGCGGCCGCGGCAGCCGAGCGGAAGGCGGCGCTGGCCGCCTCCTCCGGTCCGGGCGCCACCTCCGACGGTCACAAGGTGCCGCTGCTGGCCAACGTCGGCGGCCCTGCCGATGTGCCGGCCGCCGTCGAGGCCGGTGCGGAAGGTGTGGGACTGTTCCGCACCGAATTCCTGTTCCTGGACGACAGCAAGAAGGCTCCCTCCGAGGAGAAGCAGATCGAGTCCTACCGCAAGGTGCTCGAGGCCTTCCCCGAGGGCCGTGTCGTCGTACGGGTCCTGGACGCGGGCGCCGACAAGCCGCTGGACTTCCTGACTCCGGCCGACGAGCCGAACCCGGCGCTGGGCGTGCGGGGTCTGCGTGCCCTGCTCGACCACCCGGAGGTGCTGCGCACGCAGCTCACCGCGCTGGCCAAGGCTGCCGAGGGTCTGCCCGTCTACCTCGAGGTCATGGCCCCGATGGTGGCCGACCGGATCGACGCCAAGGCCTTCGCGGACGCCTGCCGTGAGGCCGGGCTGCGGGCGAAGTTCGGCGCGATGGTGGAGATCCCGTCCGCCGCGCTCCGCGCGCGCTCGATCCTGCAGGAGGTCGAGTTCCTGTCGCTGGGCACCAACGACCTGGCGCAGTACGCCTTCGCCGCCGACCGGCAGGTCGGCGCCGTCTCCCGCCTGCAGGACCCCTGGCAGCCCGCGCTGCTCGACCTGATCGCCCTGTCGGCGGATGCCGCGAAGACGGAGGGCAAGAGCTGTGGCGTCTGCGGCGAGGCGGCTTCCGACCCGCTGCTGGCGTGTGTGCTGACCGGTCTCGGTGTCACCTCCCTGTCGATGGGTGCGGCGTCGATTCCGTACGTGCGGGCGACGCTCGCGAAGCACACGCTGGCCCAGTGCGAGCGTGCGGCGGCCGCGGCGCGTGCCGCGGACACGGCCGAGGAGGCCCGGGTGGCCGCCCAGGCCGTGCTGTCCGGCGAGTAGCCGGCGGTCACGTCGTCCGGCCGAGGGGCCTTCGCCGGTGGCGAGGGCCCCTCGGCCGTTCCCGTCTAGTGCGGGGCCGGTTCGTCCACCTCGTAACCCGGGCAGTACTCCACGCCCGGTTCGGGGGCGACGGGCTCTCCGGTGTCGGCGTCCGTGCAGTAGGCGTTGAACACGGCCGCCGCCGAGAGCGCGGTGAGGCGGCCCCGGTCCAGGCGCCAGCCGTGGACCCGGTCCCCGTGCCCTTCGGAGCTGCTCCGCAGGACCAGTCCGCCGGGGCCGCCGAGGGCGAGTCCGGCGGCGAGCACGGTCACGAAGCCGAGGCCCTCCCGGCCCTCGAGCCGGGGCAGGGCCTGCGGATCTGCGGAGGTCTGCGCGTGGAGGACGGCGACGAGCTGTTCCGTCTCGGTCGGGACGCTGCAGACGAGGTGGTGGTGGCCCGGTCCGGCGCCGGCGAGCAGCCGCCTCAGTGCGTCGGCGGCGCGGTCGAAGGAGGCCTGGCCGATGTCCTCCCCGCAGTCCGCGCAGCTTCCGACCTGGGCCAGGAGTGTGCCGGCGTAGTCCCAGGTGGCCTGCCGGACGGCCTCGTCGACGAGGAGCGGGACGAGCTCGTCGACCGTCTGGCCCGTGTAGGGCAGGCCGGCGCCGGTGCCGGCGAGTTCCGCGGTGAAGCGTGTGCGCGTTTCGGCGGTGTCGGGGTCCAGGCCCTGGTCCGTGCAGTACGCGGCGTACTCGACGGGGTCGAAGAGGGCGACGGTGGTGTGGATGCCCTGGGCCGCCAGGGAGCGGAGCAGGCCGTCCACGTGGTGGAGGTAGTCGGGGTAGTCGCTGGGGTGGCCGAAGGTGAAGCTGCGGTAGCCGCACATGGCCGCGAAGTCCTCGGCGTCGGCGAGGAGGCCGACGGTGCTGGGGACTTCGCGGCGCAGCGTACGGCGCCTGCTGGTGCTGCTGCTCGGCCGGCGGGTCCTGCCGCTCTTGCTGTTCTGGCCGGTCTTGCTGTTCTTGTCCGTCTGGCCGGTCGGGCCGGTCTGGCCCGTGCCGGCGTGGTTCGTCGGTGGCATGGCTGGCTCCCCCTGAGTAGCGCAATCACTTGCTCACTCAGCGTAGCCATCGCCACTGACAGTGACCTCGGTCCTCAGCGGCGGGTACGGGCCAGCTCCTCGTAGAAGGGGAGGAGGTCGAGGTTGTCGACCGAGCCGGGGTTGACCGCCTTGGCCATCGGTGTGCCTTGGAGGAGGCGCTTGACGGGGACCTCGATGCGCTTGCCGGTGAGGGTGTGCGGGATGCCGGGGACCTCGATGATCTCGTCGGGGACGTGGCGGGGGGAGAGTTCCTCGCGGATGGTCGCCTTGATGCGGGCGCGCAGGTCGTCGTCCAGGGTGGCGCCGGGGGCGAGGTGGACGAAGAGGGGCATCCAGTAGCCGCCGTTCGCTTCCTCCAGGCCGATGACGAGCGACTCCTTGATCTCCGGGAGGCGTTCGACGGCCTCGTAGATGTCGGCCGAGCCCATCCGGACGCCCTGGCGGTTCAGTGTGGAGTCGGAACGGCCGTGGATGACCACCGAGCCGTGGTCGGTGAGGGTGATCCAGTCCCCGTGGCGCCAGACGCCGGGGAACATCTCGAAGTAGCTGTCGCGGTAGCGGCTGCCGTCGGGGTCGTTCCAGAAGTGGATCGGCATGGACGGCATGGGGTTGGTGACGACGAGTTCGCCGACCTCCCCGACGAGCGGCTTGCCCGAGGGGTCCCAGGACTGGAGGTCCGTGCCGAGGCAGGGGGCCTGGAGTTCCCCGATGTGGACGGGGAGGGTGGGGACGGCGCCGGCGAAGCAGCTGCAGACGTCGGTGCCGCCGCTGACGGAGGCGATCCAGAGGTCCTGGGCGACCTCGTCGTGGAGCCAGCGGAAGCCGTCGGGCGGCAGCGGGGATCCGGTGGTGGCCACGCACTTCACGGCGGAGAGGTCGAAGTCCCGGGCGGGGTGCACCTCGGCCTTGCGGCAGGCCATGACGTAGGCGGCGGAGGTCCCGTACAGGGTGGCCTCCGTCCGCTCGGCGATGCGCCACTGGGCGCCGGTGTCGGGGTGGCCGGGGCTGCCGTCGTAGAGGACGACGGTGGTGCCGGTGAGGAGCCCGGAGACGAGGAAGTTCCACATCATCCAGCCGGTGGAGGTGTACCAGAAGAACCGGTCCTCCGGGCCCAGGTCGCAGTGCAGGCCGAGCTGCTTGAGGTGTTCGAGGAGGATGCCGCCCTGGGACTGGACGATGGCCTTGGGGAGGCCGGTCGTGCCGGAGGAGTAGAGGACCCAGAGGGGGTGGTCGAAGGGGACCGCCTCGAAGACGGGCTCGGTGTCGGCGGAGGTCAGGTCCGCCCAGGTCAGGGTGGACTCGGGGGCGGGCGTACCGAGGAGGGGGATGTGGACGACGGCGCGCAGGGAGGGCAGGTCGGCGCGGAGTTCGGCGACGGTGTCGCGGCGGTCGTGCTCCTTGCCTCCGTAGCGGTAGCCGTCGACGGCGAAGAGGATCACCGGTTCGACCTGCTGGAAGCGGTCCAGGACGCTGCGGGCGCCGAAGTCGGGGGCGCAGGAGGTCCAGACGCCGCCGACGGCGGCGGTCGCGAGCAGGGCGACGACGGCTTCGGGGATGTTCGGGAGGTAGCCGCTGACCCGGTCGCCGGGGCGGACGCCGAGGGCGCGCAGTTCGGCGGCGAGGGAGCCGACCTGGCGGCGGAGGTCGGCCCAGGTGACGGGGGTGGGCTCGTGGGTCTCGTCGACGTGGAGCAGGGCGGGGTCCCCGGCGCGGGCCGGGTCCTCCGCGGCGCGCAGGGCGTGCTCGGCGTAGTTGAGGGTGGCGCCGGTGAACCAGCGTGCGCCGGGCATGGACCGGTCGGCGAGGACGGCTTCGTACGGGGTGGTGAACCGGACGTCGAACCAGTCGGCGACGGCCTGCCAGAAGGTGTCGAGCTCGTCGACGGACCAGCTGTGGAGGGCGGGGTACCCGCCGTCCGCGGGGGCTCCGTACCGGTCGGCGGCCCAGGCCTGGAAGGCGGTGATCCGGGCCGCGGCGATCCGGTCGGGGCCCGGGGCCCAGAGGGGTTCCGGCTGCGTGGCTGAGGTCATGGGTCGGCTCCCGGTCAGGTCTGTGGCTCGCGCTTCGTGTGCGTACGGTGCCATCGCGCGGCGGGTGGGTGCACGGCGGCTCACAGGGACGATGCCACGTGATCGACATCCGCACCAGAGTCGTCTTCGCCGCTCGCGGGGCGGACGGCACGGGGGCGGACACCGGCCACCGGTGATCGCCTGCGGGTGAACGGCAGTTGAACGCAGCCCCTTCGGCCGGGCCCGGTGGCAGGGTGATCTCCATGGACGGTCGTGATCTGGTGCGTGCGGTCAAGGACATCGGTACGGAGCGCGGGCGGCGGGCCTGGTGGTCGGCCTGGCGCCACCGGCGCGCGGATGCGGTGGGGCTCCCGCGCCGGGGCGCGGAGCGGGCGCGGGTGCCGGGACTGCTGAGCGGGACCGAGCCGCGGCCCGGCGGGGGCGTGCTGCGGTTCGCCCGCTCGGAGCTGCTGGTACGGGTCGCCGTGGGCGGTGCGGTGTTCTGGAGCTGGGACGGGGCCGGCGCGACGCCTTCGTACGCGGTGGCGGGTGGCGGGCCGGAGCCGGATCCGCGGGCCGTGCTGGAGCCGGACACCGACGGGGGCTGGCGGGTGGTGTCGGAGCGGGTGACGGTGGCGGTGTCCCGGCACGGCGCCGTGGAGGTGCGGACCCCGGGCGGGACGGTGCTGCGGCGGGAGCTGCCGCCCCGCTGGTGGGAGCCGGTGGACCGCGCCGCGGGGGTGGGGGCGCGGTGGCTGCAGCGGAGCGAGGTGCCGGCGGACGCACGGTTCTTCGGGCTGGGCGGGCGGGCGGCGGGGCCGCGGCTGCGGGACGGGGTGTACCGGCTGTGGAACACGGACCCCAAGGGGGGTTTCGGGCCGGGGGACGATCCGCTGTACGTGACGATGCCGGTGCAGCTGGTGGTGGCGGACGCGGGGACGCACCTGGTGTTCCACGACAACTCCTGGGACGGGCGGGTGACGCTCCGGGAGGGCGAGGAGGGTGCGGGCTCGGGGGCGGACCGGCCGGGGTCGAGCGAGCTGCGGATGGAGGGCGGGCCGCTCCGGTGCTGGGTGCTGACGGGGACGCCGGCGCGGGTGCTCCAGGGCTGGTCGGGGCTGACCGGCGCCGCGGCGGTGCCGCCGGAGTGGGCCCTGGGGTACCAGCACGCGCGGTGGGGGTTCGGCAGCGCCGAGGAGGTGCGGCGGGTGGTCGGGGGCTATGCGGAGCGGGGGTTCGCGCTGTCGGCGGTGCACCTGGACATCGACCACTACGACGGCCACCGGGTGTTCACGGTGGACGAGGAGCGGTTCCCGGATCTTGCGGGGCTGGCGCGGGAGTTGGGCGGGGCGGGGGTGCGGCTGGTGTCCATCGTCGATCCGGCGGTGAAGGCCGGGGACCCGGTGCACGCGGCGGGGCTGGGGGTGGGGGCGGCGGGGGCCTTCGTACGGGACGCGCGGGGCGTGGAGGTGCGCGGTGAGGTGTGGCCCGGAACGTGCGCGTATCCGGACTTCACGGATCCGGCGGTGCGGGAGTGGTGGGGCGGGCTGTACGAGGAGCGGCTCGCGCGGGGCTTCGCGGGGTTCTGGCACGACATGAACGAGCCGGTGTCCTTCGCGCCGTTCGGGGACGCCTCGCTGCCGCGGTCGGCGCGGCACGCGATGGACGGCGCGGGCGGGGACCACCGGGAGGGGCACAACGTGTACGCGCTCACGATGGCGCGCGCGGGCTGGGAGGGGCTGCTGCGGCTGCGGCCCGCCGAGCGGCCGTTCCTGTTCTCGCGGTCGGGGTGGGCGGGGATGCAGCGGTACGGGGGCAGTTGGTCGGGCGACGTGGAGAGCAGCTGGGAGGGGCTGCGGGCTTCGCTGGCGCTGGTCATGGGGCTGGGGCTGTGCGGGGTGCCGTACTCGGGGCCGGACGTGGGGGGCTTCGGCGGGTCGCCTTCGGGCGAGCTGTACCTGAGGTGGCTGCAGCTGGGGGCTTACCTGCCGTTGTTCCGGACGCATTCGGCGATCTGGGCCGGGCGGCGGGAGCCGTGGGCGTTCGGGCCGGAGGTGGAGGGGCACGCGCGGGCGGTGATGGCGGAGCGCGAGCGGCTGCGGCCGTAC
The DNA here is from genome assembly GCF_042716875.1 of Streptomyces sp. NPDC058646. Lineage (NCBI taxonomy): Bacteria > Bacillati > Actinomycetota > Actinomycetes > Kitasatosporales > Streptomycetaceae > Streptomyces > Streptomyces sp. NPDC058646. The sequence goes on from NZ_JBHXRK010000042.1 coordinate 7,848, forward strand.
TTCGTGACGCTGGCCCATCTGGCCCGGCGGACCGGGGCCCCGTACGTGCGGCCGTTGTGGTGGGGGGCGCCGGAGGAGCGGGGACTGCGGGACTGCGAGGACGCGTTCCTGCTGGGGGACGCGCTGCTGGTGGCGCCGGTGATGGAGTGCGGGGCGGACCGGCGGGCGGTGCGGCTGCCGCGGGGGCGGTGGTACGACACCGCGACGGGGGTGGCGTACGAGGGTCCCGGCCAGATCCTGCTGGACGCCCCGCCGGGCCGCATCCCGGTGCTGGCCCGGGCGGGCTCGGTCCTGCCGGTACGGTCCGCTCCGGGCGGCCGCGACGGAACCGGGCCCGGCCCGGTGACCCTGGAGGCCTGGGCCCCGGCGCGGGGCCGCACGGGGGGCGGGGTGGTGATCCGCGACCCGGGCCCGGGCTTCGAACCCGGCGAGGTGGAGCGGTACGTGGTGCGGTGGCACGGGGACGCGGTGGTGGTGGAGGACGAGTCGGGGAACCCGGTGGACGACGCCGTCGTACGGGGCCTCTGACGGGACGCGGGAGCCGGGCGGCGCGGGGGCTTGGCGGCGCGGGGGCTTGACGGCGCAGGGGCTTGACGGCGCGGGGGCTTGACGGCGCGGGAGCCGGGCGGGGCGGGGGCTTGACGGCGCGGGGGCGGCACCGGGGCGGGGCGGAGCCGGAGCGGGGCGGAGCCGGAGCGGGGCAGCCCGGGGCTCGGCGGCGCGGGGGCGGGACTCGGCGGACCTGGCGGTGCCGGAGCGGGGCGGTGCCCGAGCAGGACACGGTGGGTCTGGCAGCGCCGAGCCTGCCGGCACGCCGCGGGACGCGAGGCGGGCGGCCCGCCACCGGGCGCCGGGGCTGGTGCCGGAGGTGGCTCGGCCCCGGCCGCCGGGGCGGAGCGGGCACCGGACGGAGTCCGCGCCCGGCGCGGCAGGGGCGGCGCAGCCGGTCCGCCGCGGATCGCGTTCGGCGCCGCCGGTCCGCCGCGGATCGCGTTCGGCGCCGCCGGTCCGCCACGGGTCGACCCGCACGATCGGTCCCGCACGGCCGGTCCGTGGCGGAGCGCCGGGCACGGCCGGTCCGGTACCGCCGGTTCGCCACGGGCGGCGGGTCCGGGGCGCAGATCGTCCGCCGCCGATGGTCCCGCGCGGTCCGTCCGGCGGCGGCCGGTCAGCCACGGGTCGACCGGCCCGGCCGGCGCGGTCGGGCGGGAGCGGCCGGTCAGCCATGGACCGTCCGGCGCCGGCGATCCGGCGCGGCCGGTTCGGCGCAACGTCCGGAGCGGGACGTCCGGCGCGGCCGGTCCGGCGCCGTGGCGGGGACGGCGCGGCCCTGGGTGCCGGGGCGGGCGGGGGTCAGGTGTAGGTGCCGGCGAACCAGTTGGCGGCTGCGCGGGTGTGGAGGGGGAAGGCCAGTTCGGCCGGGGACCGCAGGACGTGCCAGCCCGTGGTCTCGTCCGTCGCCGTCGAGGCGGGGAGGGCGGCGACCGGGCGGGGCGGGAGGAGGCCGAAGAGCAGCAGGTGGCCCGCCGGGGAGCTCAGGGCGTCGGCGAGGGCGACCTCCCGGGCCTCGGCGGTGATGCCGGTCTCCTCGCGGAGTTCGCGGACGACGGCCTCGCGCCAGTCCTCGCCGAAGTCGATGAAGCCGCCGGGCAGGGCGACCCCGCCCAGGGCCGGTTCGATGGTGCGCGTGATGACCACGAGGCCGGTGCCGTGCTCGTCCTCGACGGGGAGGAGGGTGACGGCGACGGGCAGCGGGTTGCGGTAGGCGGTGGCGCCGCACGCGGTGCAGGTGCGGGGCCATGCCGCCGAGCCGTGCGGCGCTCCGCAGGTGGAGCAGTGCGCGTGCGAGTCCTTCAGCTGTTCCAGCATCCGGCGATGGTATGCCAAGGGGCATGTGGGCGAAGGCTGTTGCGGGGTTGGTCGCGGGATTGATGGCGGTGCCGGCCGGAGGGGCGGCGCCGCCGGGGTTCGCCGCGTTGCGCGAGGTGGATCCGAGCATCCGCCAGGACATGCGGTACGCCGGTGCGCGGAACTTCACCGGCGGGGTGGTCGACGGGTACGAGGAGCCGGTCTGCCTGCTGAGCCGTCCCGCGGCGGAGGCGCTGCGGCGGGCGCAGCGGGGGCTGCTGCGGCGGGGGTACGTGCTCCGGGTGTACGACTGCTACCGGCCCCAGCGGGCGGTCGACCACTTCGTGCGGTGGGCCCGGGGCTCCGACGGCCCCGGGGACGCGCGGGCGAAGGCCGAGTTCTATCCGCACGTGGAGCGGGACCGGCTGATTCCGGAGGGGTACATCGCGGAGAGGTCCGGGCACAGCCGCGGGAGCACGGTCGACGTGACGCTGGAGGAGCTGTCGGGCGGCGAGGTCGACATGGGGACGCCCTTCGACTACTTCGATCCGCTGTCGCACACCGGCGATCCCCGGATCGGGGCCGCGGCGCGGGCCAACCGGCAGCTGCTGGAGCGCGCCCTCGGTGAGCAGGGGTTCGTCAACCTGCCCGAGGAATGGTGGCACTTCACCTTGCGGCCGGAGGCGTTCCCGGACACGCATTTCGATTTTCCGGTCGCTGTCGCCGCCGTCCGGCCGTGAGTACCGTGCCCGTATGACCTTCAGTTCGTACGAGGAATTCTGGCCCTACTACGTCGCGATGCACTCCCGCGCCGCCACCCGGTGGGTCCACCTCACCGGGACCCTCACCGGCCTCGCCGTGACGGCGTACGGGCTGGCCCGCGGCCGCAAGCGCTACCTCGCCGCGCTCCCCCTCATCGGGTACGGGACCGCGTGGCCGGCGCACTTCCTGATCGAGGGGAACAACCCGGCGACCTTCGGGAATCCGGGGTGGTCGCTGCGCGGGGACGCGCAGATGATCCGGATGATGCTGTCGGGCCGGGACGCGGAGCTGGCCGAGATCGCCCAGAAGTGGCTTGCCGAGAACCGGTGACCCGGCCGGGCCTGCCGTGGCAGACTCCTGACGATGCGTCAGATTCGGCAGGGGAGGGGTCTTGGCACGCACACGCACACCCGTCGTGGACGGCTGGTTCACCGAGCACGGACCGGACGGCGGCTTCCGGTTGCTCGGCACCCGGTGTTCCGCCTGCACCACCGTGTACTTCCCGCGCGAGGACGCGTACTGCCGCAATCCGCACTGCGCGGGCGGCGGCGGACTCGCCGAGGTGCCGCTGTCCCCGCGCGGGCGGGTCTGGTCCTGCACCGACGGGCGGTACCGGCCGCCCGCCCCGTACGTCTCCGACCCGGACGCCCCCTGGGAGCCGTACACCCTGGTCGCGGTGGAACTGGAGGCCGAGGGGATGGTCGTCCTCGGGCAGGCGGCGCCCGGGGTGACGGTGGCCGATCTGCCGGTCGGGACGGAGGTCGAGGTGGAGGGCGGCGTACTCGACGAGGACGCCGGCACCACCTGGACCACCTGGCGGTTCCGCCCGGTGATCACCGAGGGAGCCGCGTCGTGAGCGCCGACGTCGCCGTCCTCGGCGCCGGGATGCACCCCTGGGGCAAGTGGGGCCGCAGTTTCGTCGAGTACGGTCGGGCCGCCGCGCGGGCGGCGCTGGCCGACGCCGGGCTGGACTGGACGGACGTGCAGTCCGTCGTCGGCGCCGACACCGTGCGGGGCGGCTACCCGGGCTACGTGGCCGGGGCGACGTTCGCCCGCGCCCTCGGCTGGCAGGGAGCGCGGGTGACCAGCGTGTACGCGGCCTGCGCCTCGGGAGCGCAGGCGATCGGGACGGCGCGGGCGCAGCTCCTGGCCGGGCTGGCCGACGTGGTGCTCGTGGTGGGGGCGGACGCCGCGCCCAAAGGCTTCTTCGCACCCGCCGGGGGCGATCGGCCGGACGACCCGGACTGGTTGCGCTTCCGTGTGCTGGGAGCCACCAACCCGGCGTACTTCGCGCTGTACGCGCGCCGCCGGATGGCCGTGCACGGGGACACCCCGGAGGACTTCGCGCAGGTCAAGGTGAAGAATGCGGCGGCCGGGGCGCTCAACCCGAACGCCCGCTACCGCAAGGCGGTGACCGCGGACGAGGTCGCCGCCTCGGCCGTCGTCGCCGATCCGCTGCGGCTGCTGGACATCTGCGCCACCTCCGACGGCGGTGCGGCCCTGGTGCTGAGCAGCATGGACTTCGCGCGCTCCCGCGGGGTCGCCGATCCGGTGCGGATCCGGGCCGTGTCCACGGTGACGCCGACCTTTCCGCGGACCGTCCTGGACCTGCCCGACATCGCCACGGATTCCACGGTCGCGGTCCGCCCGGCGCCCGGCTCGTTCCGCTCCTCGATCGCCCGCGCGGCCTACGAGGAGGCCGGGCTCGGGCCGGACGACCTCTCGCTCGCCGAGGTCTACGACCTCTCCACGGCTCTGGAGCTGGAGTGGTACGAGGACCTCGGCCTGTGCGGTCAGGGCGAGGGCGCCAAGCTCGTACGGGAGGGGGCGACGGCCCTCGGCGGCCGGATCCCCGTCAACACCAGCGGCGGACTCGCCTCCTTCGGGGAGGCGGTGCCGGCGCAGGCCATCGCCCAGGTGTGCGAGCTGACCTGGCAGCTGCGGGGTACGGCCGGGGCCCGGCAGGTGGCCGGGGCGCGGGCCGGGATCACGGCCAACCAGGGGCTGTTCGGGCACGGCTCGGCGGTCGTCGCCGTGCGCTGAACAGCGCGTGCTGTCGGGATGCTTGACGACCCCCGCCGGCGGGTTCACACTCGCTCCACAGTCCCGAGCCGCGACCGGGACCCCTTGTCCCCCCATGAGAGCCGCGGCCCGTACCCCAGTCGGCGGGGGTACGGGCCGCCTCCATGTCGGGCCCGGCGGCACGTCCCGCGCGGGACCTGCGTCAGGCCCCCGGCGTCAGGCTCCGGCGCCGAGCGCGGGCCAGCGTCATCGCGTGTTCCACGACCCCGACCAGGACGTCCTTCACGGACTCCCGGTCCCGGGCGTCGCACAGGAGCACAGGAACCTCGGGGTCGAGGTCGAGCGCCTCCCGTACGGTCACCACCGGGTGCCGGTCCGCGCCGTCGAAGCAGTTGACGGCGACCACGAAGGGCAGTTCGCGGCGCTCGAAGTAGTCGATGGCGGCGAAGCAGTCCGCGAGCCTGCGGGTGTCGGCGAGGACCACGGCGCCGAGCGAGCCCTGGGCCAGCTCGTCCCACAGGAACCAGAAGCGGTCCTGCCCGGGCGTGCCGAACAGGTACAGCACGAGGTCCTCGCGGAGCGTGATGCGCCCGAAGTCCATGGCCACGGTCGTGGTGCTCTTGCCCTCCACTCCCCCGGTGTCGTCGATGCCGACGCCCGGTTCCGAGAGCTGTTCCTCGGTCCGCAGCGGTCTGATCTCACTCACCGCACTGACCAGGGTGGTCTTGCCCACCCCGAAGCCGCCCGCGACCAGGATCTTCAGGGTCAGCGGCTCGACCGGCGACACGGCATGCATCGCGCCGGTGCGGCTAGAGCGCCCGAAGGCCATCGATCACCTCACGCAGAATGGATTCATCGGGGAGTTCGGCCGGAGGTACCGGCCGGGTCACATGGACCAGTTCGTCGTCGAGCAGATCACCGATCAGGACCCGGACGACCCCGACCGCGAGGTCGAGGTCCGCCGCCAGCTCCGCGACCGACTGCGGCCGCTCCCGGCACAGTCCGAGGATGCGGGCGTGTTCCGGGGACAGGGTCATGTCCCAGACCGGGTCGTCGGCCGCCGGTTCGGCGACGACGAGCGCGATCAGGTCGAGCCGGTGCTGGCCCGCGTGGCTGGTCCGGCCGCGGGTCATCGCGTACGGACGCACCACGGGTCCCGCGTCGTCGTCGAACCAGTGGGGGTGGTCGTAGCCCTGTGCCTCGGCCGGTGTACCGGCCCGGGCGTCGGAGGGGAAGCCGGTGGGGGTGCCGGTGGGGTGGTCCTGGCCGGATTCGCTCATGCCGTGCGTCTCACCCTCAGGTTGGCAGCCCGGTGCGCGGGGCGGTCGCCAGGTGGTCGCCCACCCGCTTGACCATCAGCGTCATCTCGTACGCGACCTGGCCGACGTCGGAGTCGGCGTCGGACAGGACGGCCAGGCAGCTGCCGTCACCGGCCGCCATGACGAAGAGGAAGGCCTCGTCCAGCTCGACGACGGTCTGGCGCACCGTTCCGGACTCGAAGTGCCGGCCGACGCCCTTGGCCAGGCTGTGGAAGCCGGAGGCCACCGCCGCCAGGTGCTCGCTGTCCTCCCGGGTCAGGTCCTGTGAGCTGCCGGTGGGCAGGCCGTCCCCGGACAGGACCACCGCCTTGCGGATGCTCCCGACCCGGTCGACGAGCTCGTCGAGGAGCCAGTTGAGCGGGCCGGAGCCGCGGCCCCTGCTGTCGTTGCCGGTCTGCGGTGCGGTCATCGACCGTCCCCTTCGTTCTCGTGCGCGGGACCTCCGGCGGCGGGGGTGCCTGCCTCGGCCTCGGACTGCTGCTGTGCCTGCTGGTGGCGGCCCGCCGTCCAGCCGCGCTGGAGTGCGGACATCCGGGACCGCACCTCCTCCGCGTCACGGTCGGGTACGGGATCCGCCTCGCGGGCCGCGGGGGCAGGGGCCCCGGAGTTCTTGAGCTGGGGTGCCAGGCTGGCCTGGCGGACGCGCCGGGGCAGCACCGGGCCGCCCGGACCGGGCTGCGCTTCGCCGGCCTCGGATCCGGCCGGGGGCTGCGGGACCGCGGAGACCGGACGGGGCTCCACGCGGCGGCCGTGCTGGGCGACCAGGGTCGGGGCGGGGCGGCGGCGCGGGAGCGGCACGGCCCCGCCGGTACGGGCGCCCTCGGGGCGGGCCGGGTCCCGGCGCGGGCTCTCCAGGCGGACCGGGCCGGTCGGGGCCAGCGGCTCGCGGTCGCCGGCGGGGTGCCGGTCGGCGGACCGGCCTGCGTGCCGGGCCGCGTCGCGGCTGCCGTCGCGGTCGCGGAAGCCCTCGCGGAAGCCGTCGCGGTCGCCCTTCCAGGCGCCGCCCCGCTCCGCGTGCCGGTCGGTGTGCGGCCGGTCCGCCGGGCGCAGCCCGAGCAGGGCGCTGCGCGGCGTGCCGTTCGGCGGGGTCTCGTCGTCGAGGGTGGCCATGGCCGGGCGGGGAGCGCCGCCGGTGCCCGCGTCGGGGACGGCGGGGTCGTCGAGTCCGTCGACCGGGTCCAGGCCGAAGGCTCCGAGGGGGGCTTCCAGCTCGACCGGGCCGCGGAAGTCGGCGGCCGGCAGGGGGCGGCCGGACGGGGCGCGCTCCACCGCGGGGGCGGTCCGGGCGGACGGGATCGTACGGGGCCGCGCGGGCCGGCCGCCGCGGGCCGCGTCCAGCCGGACACCCGTGCCGTTGGTCTCGGGGGCCTCGGTGAGCAGGGCGGCCGGGAGGAAGACCACCGCGGTGGTGCCCCCGTACGGGCTGCGCTGGAGGACCACCTTGACGCTGTGGCGGCGGGCGAGGCGGCTGACGACGAACAGGCCGAGGCGGTCGGTGTCGGAGAGTTCGAACTCGGGGGTCTCGGCGAGCCGGAGGTTCGCGTCGAGGAGCGCCTCCGGGTTCATGCCGAGGCCGCGGTCGTGGATCTCCAGGGTGAAGCCGTTGGCCACGCGCTCGCCGTGCACCTGGACCGCGGTGTGCGGAGGCGAGAACACCGTGGCGTTCTCCAGCAGTTCGGCGACGAGGTGGGTGACATCGGCGACGGCGGGCCCGGCGATGCCCAGGCGCGGGAGACGGCGCACCTCGATGCGCTCGTAGTCCTCGACCTCGGCGACGGCGGCCCGTACGACGTCCATGAGCTGGACGGGCTTGCGCCACTGGCGGGAGGGCGCGGCGCCGGAGAGGATCACCAGGCCTTCGGCGTGGCGGCGCATGCGGGTGGTCATGTGGTCGAGGCGGAAGAGGTCGGCCAGCTCCTCGCTGTCCTCCGTACGGCGTTCCATGGTGTCGAGGAGGGTCAGCTGGCGGTGCAGCAGGACCTGGTTGCGGCGGGCCAGGTTGACGAAGACCTCGGAGACGCCCTTGCGCAACTCGGCCTGTTTGACGGCGGCCTCGACGGCGGCGCGCTGGAGGCTGTTGAGGGCCTGGCCGACCTGGCCGACCTCGTCCTTCTCGTACTCCAGGCGCGGTGCCTCGGTCTCCACGTCCACGTGCTCCCCGGCGGCGAGGCGGCGCATCACGGAGGGCAGCCGGACCCCGGAGGCCTCGTGGGCCTCCTTGCGGAGCCGGGACAGGTCGCGGACCAGGTCGCGGCCGATGCGTACGGAGAGGACCAGGGAGACCGTCAGGGCGATGAAGCCGAGGACTCCGGCGACGGCGGCCTGGACGAGGACGTCCATGGCGACGGGTTCGACGCGCTTCTGGTAGCGGTCTCCGGCGGCGGTGCCCATGACGGCGAGGTCGTCGAGGACCTTGGCGGCGGCCTCGTCCCACTGGGCGGCGGTGATCCGGGGGTTCTTGGACGTCCCGCCGGAGAGGAACCTTTCCTCCGCGTCGCGCAGCGCCTTGGTGTCGCTGCCGGCCCAGTACTCCTCGAACCGCCGGCGGTCGGCGGCCGGGAGGATCGCGAGGTTGAACTCGTACAGCAGCCTGCGGTTGGCGGAGAAGTCGGAGACGTTGCGGATGTCCGTGGCGCTGACGCTGTGGGCGGCGAGGGCGGAAGCGATGACGGCGTCCTCGCGCGAGAAGGCCTCGCGGGCCCGGGTGATGCCGACGAGGGCGCGCCCCTGCTTGTCCATCTCGACGTCCTCCAGCGCGTGGAGGTTCATGAGGAAGTCGTAGCAGGGGTCGACGAGGCGGCTGTAGAGCTCCAGGGCCTGGCCGGGGTCGAGGGTGTTCTGGTCGACGGAGTGGCGCAGGGCGCTGATGCCGTGGAAGGCGGCGAGGATGGTGCGCAGCCGCTGGGCGTTCGGGGTGCTCAGCTCGTCGGTGACCTCGGGGTCCCGGGCGTTCGCGCTGATCTGCTCGACGACCTCGTCGGTGGCGGCGCGGTTCTTGGCGAGTTCGGCGGTGGCGGCCGAGGAACGGGGGTCGCCGAGGACGACGAGGCTCTGGCGGCGTTCCTTCTGGACGACGCGGACGACGTCCTCGATGGGATAGCCGACCTTCTCGATGACGTAGGCGACATCGAGGAGCTGGACGGCCTGGCGGCCGGTGATGACCGTGGCGAAGCCCCAGAGGGCGGTCAGGGAGACGAGCGGCACAAGGAGCAACGCCACGATCTTCCGGCGGATGGACTTCCCGCGAAAGCGCATGGCCTCCCCAGCCTCCCCCAGCTCAACCCCGTTGTCGGAGGTCGGTGTTCCGTCATTTAAACGGCGTGAGCCTACTACTGCCACGGAGCGGCCTCGAAGGCGTGTCCAAACGTTTTCGGCCGGACCCCTGGACGAAGATCACCAGTTGTCCGATACTTCCGGTCAAGAGCCGCCCGATATGCGGCAGATGACACTCGGTGAGGCGTCGGTTCCCGCAATCGGATGGATGGCTGGAATTGTGTGTTCCGGCATCACCCGGCCCGGTGAGGTGTCCGCGATGCGGGAATCTCCCGACGCCGCCGTACGTCTGTCTGTTCGAGGGGACGCATGGGACGGACGTCTGGGTAGACGTCTGGGACAGGTGTCCTGACGGACGTCGCGCGGCGGGCAGGGACGGATGGCGGACCGCGTGGTGGGGAGGGAGCGGACCATGAGCAGTGACGAGGGCTACGGACGCCGGGACGGCGGGACGGGGGCGGACGGGCAGGGGCGCGGGCTGTGGGTGGAGGAGCCGGCCCGCAGGCGCCGGATGCCGGACCCGGTGAGGGCGTCCGCGGTGCGGGCGGTGCTGATCGTGGCCGTGACCCTGACCCAGGCGACGATCAGCTTCTTCCTCACGCTCACGGGCTCGTGGCTGGCCTTCCCGATGGCGCTCGCCGCGGTCGCGGGGACGATCGTGGCCACCTGGGGCGTCCTGGACGTGTGGATCACCCGGCAGGCGTGGAACCAGCGGTACGGGGTCCTGTCCGAGCCGAGCAGCACGGCGCGGACCCGCCGCCGCGAGGCCGGCCGGGCGGCGCGCGCGGCCCGGGCCGCGCGCGGACCCGGCGCGGGGCGCATACGCCGCGAGGACGGGCCCCTGACGGCCTTCGGGCGCCGCTAGGCCCCCCGGCCGATCCCGGCCCCGGGTCGCGCCGGGTCGGCGAACGCCGTCGCCGGGCCCGGTCGACGCGCCCGGTCGCCGGGGCGGGGCCGGTCGCCGGGGCCGCGATCGTCGGCGCATCCCAGGGGCGGCCGCGTACGGAGCCGCGTCGCCACGGCAGGGTCAGCTGCGGCGGAACATCCGGGTGGCCGTGATCTCGCCGTGGATGGTCTCCCCCTCGGTGGACTGCTGCGGAAGGCCCGGGCGCAGGTGCTCCTCCACGCTGATGTACTTCAGGCCCGCCCTCAGGTCCGCGTCGTTGCGCAACCGGATGACCAGCGGGAACTCGGCGAGGGCCGTGGTGTCGAACAGGCCGGTCGTGTACAGCAGCTGGACGCCGAGCGCGTCGGAGACGGCGCGCTGCAGCTCCAGCAGGTACGTGGCGTTGGCGCGGCCGATGGGGTTGTCCAGGAACAGCGTGCCCGCGTGGCGGTGCTTGTCCCGGCCCCGGTCGTTGCTGCGCAGCGCCGCCATCGTGCAGTACAGGGCGATCGCCGCGGTCAGCAGCTGCCCGCCGGAGAAGACGTCTCCCATCTGCCCGACCGGGACCCGCTCGGCGCGCAGCACCGCGTCCGGCTTGAGGATCTCGACGGAGATGCCCTTGGGCTCCAGCGCCGCCTGGACGGCGCGCAGCAGCAGGGACATGCCGTCACGGCGGCCCTCGCCGAAGGAGGCGGTGCTGTTCTTCTTCACCGCCGCCCGGGTGGCCTCGTCGATCACCTCGCCGAGGCGCTCGGTGAGGGTCGCCTGGTCGGGCTCCTCGAAGCGGATGCGCAGGAACTCCTGGCCCGACCACTCGCCGAGGCCTTCCGGCAGCTGGGACAGCCGCTGCGCGGACCGCAGGGTGGCCAGGGCCGATTCGACGAGGCCGCGCAGCCGGTCGACGATGCTGTCGCGGTTGCGCTCCAGCTGCTCCAGCTCGTCGGTGAGGACGCGCAGCCGGGGGGCGAAGGCCGCCGCCCAGGCCGCCGCGTGTTCGGGCAGGGCGGAGGCGGGCAGTTCGCGGATCTGCTGGCGCGCGGGGGTGCGTACCTGCTCGTAGCGGGTGGCGTTGGCGTGCCGGACCAGGATGTCGCTCGCCTCGCGCAGCGCGGACTCGGCGGCCGAGAGCTCGGTGGCGCAGCCGCGCAGGGAGCGGCGGGCCTCGGCGGCCGACTGCCGGGCCTCCTCCAGGGTGCCCGGGTGCGCGGCCGGCTCCTGCTCGTCCTCCGGGTGCGTGTGGTCGCGCAGCAGGTCGCGCAGGAGGGCCGCGGTCTCGTCGAAGCCGCCGGCTCCGTCCTCGGCGGCCCGGTGGGCGCGCAGCAGGTCCGCGTGGGCGGCGCGGGCGTGCTCCACCGCGGCGGTGTGGGCGGCGAGCTGGGCGGTGGCCGTACGCAGCAGGCCCTGTGCCTGGTCGACGTCCGCCGGGACCATGTCCTCGGGCAGTTCGGTGTGCGCCTCACCCTCGGCGGGGGCGTGCCGCTCGGCCTCGCCCCGCAGTCGGCCGAGCTGTTCGCTGGCCTGGGAGGCGCGGGTCTCCAGCATCTGCACGAGGGATTCGGCGCGGGCGGCGGCCGCCTGGCGGGAGGGGCCGTCGGCGCCGTCGGTGCCTTCGAGGAGCTGGGCGGCGCGGGTGCGGACCTTGTTGGTGAGGCGGTCGAGTTCGGCGAGTGCGGCGCTCTCGTCGCTCTCGGCGCGGGCCTGCTCGGCGCGCAGGTCGGCGCCGACGCCGACCTTCTCGTAGAGCTGGGAGGCGGCGCGGTAGGCCTCGCGGAGGTCGGGCAGCGGGGACTTGGGGGCGCCGTCGTCCTCGGGGAGCGGGTCGGGGGCGCCGGCGATCTCGGCGCGCTCCGCGCGCAGGGCGCGGGCGGTGCGCCGGGCGTCGTCGGCGGCCCGCTGGGCGGCGCGGCGGTCCTCGTCGGCGGCGCGGGCCCGGTCCAGGCAGACCTCGGCGCGGGCCTCGGACTCGGCGGCGTCGTCGGCGAGTTCGCGGAGCCGGGCCTGCCAGCCGGCGCGTTCGCGCAGCCTGAAGGCGAGGCCCGCGAGGGCGTCGGCGACCCGGCGGGCGCGCTGGGCGGTGTCCTGGCGCTCGTCGCGGACGCGGGTGGCGTCGGCGGCGGCCTCCTCGGCCTCGGCGCGGACCGTACGGGCCTCCGCGAGCTCGGCGTCGGCCTCCTCGGCGAAGGTACGGGCCGCTGCGGCCTGCTGGGCGAGCTCGGCGAGGCGGCCGGGCGGGCAGCCGGTGCGCCAGGAGGCGAGACGGGCGGCGAGTTCGCGGTCCCCGGAGAGGCGGGCTGCCAGGTCACGGATCTCGGCGTCGCGGTCCGTGGCGCGGGTGCGCAGGGCTTGGCGTTCCTCGTCGGCGGCCTGCTCGTCGTGCATGGCCGGGTTCGGGGAGACGATGAAGATGGCGGCCGCGGCCGTGTCGGGGTCGGCGGCCGGTACGGGTGCCAGCAGGGCGGCGGCGGTACCGACGGCGACGGTGGAGCGCGGCAGCAGGGCCGCGCCGGAGAGGACCTCGCGGGCGCGGCTGTGGGTGTCGGGGTCGGTGATGACGACGCCGTCGACGAGTTCGGGGCGGGCCGCGAGGACGGCGGCGTGGTCGGCGGGGTCCACGGACTGGGCGAGGTAGCGCCAGCCCGGGAGGGCGGGGATGCCGTGCTCGCCGAGGTACTCGACGGTGGCGAGGACGTCGGGGCCGGGCGGCAGCAGGCCGCCGTCGCCGAGCGCCCCGAGGATCCGGGCGTCGTCCGCGGCCGCGGTGCGCAGCTCGAACAGCTGGCGCTCCGCCGAGGCGACCGCGTCGGTGAGCAGGGCGCGCAGCTCGTCGGCGCCCCGGTCGAGGTCCTCCGCGGTGAGCTGCCCGGTGGCGGTGGCCAGCGCGGCACGGGCCGCGGTCGGCGAGGCGCCACCGGGGGCGGCGCCGGGGCCGGAACCGCCGGCGCGGGGCTGCCCGTCCGCAGCGCCGGCGGCGGAGCCGTCGCCCGCGCGGGGCGCGGGGACCGGGGCGTCGGGGGCGGACGGGAGGCCGAGCAGCTCGGTCAGCCGCGGTGCGGCGGCGAGGGCGGCGGCCGTACGGTGTTCCGCCTCGTGGGCGGCTTCGGCTGCCTCGGCCGCGTCGGCGGCGCGGGCGGCGGTGAGTTCGGAGCGGGACTCCGCGGCGGCGGCCTCCCGGGCGGCTTCGGAGGCGGCCCTGGAGGCTTCGCGGGCCTCGTCCCAGGCGGCCACGGCGGTCTGCTCCGCATCGGCGGCGGCGAGGGCGGCACGGGCCGGGTCGGCGTCCGGGGCGGAGTCGTCGAGCCAGCCCGCGCGGACGGCCTCGGCGGTCTCCTGCTGGACCTCGCCGAGGCGCGAACGGAGGTGTTCGGCCTCGCTGCGGGCCCGCTGGGCGGCCGTGGCGGCGGCGGTGGCGTCGCGGTGGGCGGCCTCCCCGGCGTCCTGCAGGACGGCCGAGCGCTCCTCCTCCTCGTTGGCGAGGCGTTCGCCGTGCTCGGCCGCGGTGTGCAGGGCGCGTACGAGGTCGGCGGCGGCCGTGGCGCGGGCGGCGAGCGCGGGGGCCGCGTCCCGCTCGGCTTCGAGGATCGCCGCGGCGACCCGGGCGGAGCGGTCGGCGGCGGCGCGGTGGCGCAGCACGGTCTCGGCGGCCTGCCAGGCGGAGTGGAGCGTGCGGGCCTCCAGGAGCTCGCGGCGCTGGGCGGCCGCGGCCTTGTCGGCGACGGTCAGGGCCAGCGAGGCGTGCCGGTAGGCGAGTTCGGCGGAGACCGCAGCGCTGCGGGCTCGCGCCGATTCGGCGGCGGTGACCTCGTGGGCGGCGGCGGTGACGCGCTGGGCGAGGTCGGCGGCGCGGCCGCGTTCCTCGGTGGCCCGGGCGGACAGCCGCCGGGCGAGGGTGCGCGTACGGCGTTCGGCGCCCGCGTGGACGTCACGGAGCCGGGAGCGGGTCCCGGCCGCCTCGACGATCTTGGTGAGCAGGTCCACGGAGCCCGCGGTGAAGTCCCGTTCGGCCATCAGCTCGGCGCGGCGGCCGAGCTTGTTGCCGAAGCCGTGGACGAGGTCGGCGAGCCCGTCGGTGTCGCGGGTGTCGGTGACGGCGCGCAGCAGGAGGTCGGTGAAGTCGGAGTCCTTCTTGACCGCGAAGAGGCCGGCGGCCTCGCCCTCGTCGGCGTTCATCTCGCGCTGGTAGCGGAAGAGCTCCGGGTCGAGGCCGAGTTCGGTGAGGTGCTCGTTCCAGCGGTCGTGGATCTCCTCCCACGCCACTTCGAGGTGGGGGTAAGCCTTGCCCGCCTCGGTGAGGGCGTCGCGGAAGCCCTTCATGGTGCGGCGCCGGCCCTGCGCGCCGGAGGCGCCTTCGGCGGAGGGGCGGACGGCGGTGGCCTCGGCGACGGGCAGGCTGTCGAGGCTGAGGCCGGGGCCGGGGCGGAAGGAGTACCAGGCCTCGGCGAACTTGCGCGGGTCGTTGGAGACCTGGCGGCCCCGCCATTCGCTGACCTTGCCGACGACCAGGCACTCGCCGGTCTGGGTGTGCTGCCACTCCAGGGCGACGTGGCCGCAGTCGTCGGCGAGCAGGAATTTGCGCAGCACGCCGGAGCTGGCGCCGCCGAGGGTGTTGCGGTGGCCCGGCAGCATCACCGAGAAGATCAGCTTGAGCAGGACGGACTTGCCGCCGCCGTTCTCCAGGAAGAGCACTCCGGCGGGCGCGGGACGGCGCGGCGGGCCGGTGGGCTCGTCCTCGAAGAACTCCGCCTGGGTGGGTGCCGGGTGGGGCACCGGCTCGCCGACTCCGCGCAGGTCGAGCACGGTGTCGGCGTAGCGCGCGCCGGCGGGCCCGATGGAGTAGAGGCGGATCCGGGACAGCTCGTACATGGCGGCGGACTCTCGTGGTCTCTCGTGGGTCGTACGGAGGGCAGGACGGGCGGGCGGCGAAAGGGCGGGCGGGCGGCGGCTGCTCGGGGGTGCGGGGGCTCAGGCGTGGAAGGGGAGTCCGGCGTCGGCGGCCAGTTCCAGGTCGTCGCCCTCGGGCGGCGGCAGGAGGGTGGCGGAGCCGTCGCTGACGGGGACCACGCCGAGTTCCAGGAGCTCGGCCATGGCCGCGCTGCCCGCCATGTCGCGGACCTGGAGCTGGTAGCGGGGGGTGGTCCGGTAGGTGCCTCCGGCGTCGTCCCCGGTGCGCTGGAGGAAACCGGAGTCGGTGAGGAAGGCGGCGGCCTTGCCGACGATGCCGGTGGTGGAGCCGGCCAGGCGGCGGGCGTCCTTGGTGGCGCCGGTCGCGCTGCGCCGGGCGTAGACGCGCCAGGCGGCCTCCAGGCCGGGGGCGTCGGTGGCGGGGTCGGTGTTCTCGCCCAGCTCCTCGGCGCGCTCCTCCAGGCGCCGGCAGGTCTGACGGACGAAGGCGTCGACCCCGTTGACGGTGACGCGGCCGATGTAGCCGTCGTCGGCGAGGTCCTCGGGGCGGGGGAAGGCGAGGGCGGCGACGGCCAGGTGCGCGAGGCCGTGCAGGAAGCGGTCCGCGGAGTCGGCGGCGGTGCGGCGGGCGTAGTCGCCCATGCGGACGGCGAACACGGAGTCCTCGCCGGCGGCGACGGCCATGCCCGCACGGGGCGACACCTCCAGCACGATGAGCCCGAGGCCGGTGGCGACGGCGTCGGCGAGCCGGCCGAAGGCGGGGTCCTCGCGGTAGCGGCGCAGCAGTTCGGCGTACTCGGCGTCGCGGGCCGGGAGCAGCTTGGGCTGGAGCCCCAGCGCGACGAGCCGGGCCGCGTCGGCGGCGTCGGCGGGGGTCAGTGCCCCGGCGGGGGCGTGCGCGACGGGAGCCGACGGCGCGTCGGGCTCGCTCCACGCGGGGTGCTCGGCGTGGCGGTCGCTCACGGGCGGGTCTCCTCGGCGGTACGGGTGGTGGGGAGGGCGTGCGGTACGGCGGCCGGTTCGGGGCCGGCGGCCCCGGCAGCCCGGGTGCGGCGGCCGGTCCGGCCGGGCCGCGGTACGGGGGCAAGACCCGGAGGGCCGCACCGCAGCGACGACGACAGCAAAGTCGACCGAAACGACGGCGGCGGCAGAGACGGCGGCGGCGACAGCAGCAGAGACGGCAGCGGCGGCAGAGACGACGACGGCGGCGACAGCGGCGCCGGCGTCATGACGCCTCCGCCCGGTCGGCCGCCATGCCCGCGGCGTCCAGCAGGGCCGTGCCGACGATCAGGTCGGCCCCGCCGAACTCGGGGTCGTCGAGGGCGGTGCCGTCGTCCACCGCGAAGAGCAGCCGCTCCTCGCCCTGGCGGTACGCCGTCCCCACGGCCGGGCTCGCCGCGTGCACGGCGAGCAGCGCCACCAGGTACGGCAGTTCGGGATCGGTGCGGCGGGCCTCGGCCAGGAGCCCGGACAGCCGGCGCGGCGCGTCGTGCGGCAGGTTCAGCAGCTCCGTCGCGCGGGCGAGCTGCTCCTCGCTGAAGCGGCTGTCGTCCGGGGTGGCGATGAGGTCCGGCTCCGGCATCTCCGCGCCGAGGTGCTCCCGCTCCACGGGCGGGGTGAGCAGTATGTCCACCAGGTCGGCCACCCGCACGGAGACCGGGGTGCGCAACCCCGCGCCGGAGGCGAAGAACGCGTCGGTGACCCGGCCCGCCTGGGCGAGGGGCAGCGGCAGCAGCGGGGCGACGAGCTGCCCGTACAGGTCGATGCCGGAACGCGGGGCGGGGGCCGCGAAGGCCTGCCGGTCCTGTTCGGCGCGGAAGAGCGGTCCGGCGTCGAGCAGCCGGGACTGGAGCTGGGTGTGGCGGCGGATGCAGTCCTTGACGATGTCGACGAGTTCGGCGGCGCGCCGCTTGTTCTCGGGCTCCTCCGCCTCGTCGCGCGCCTTGCGGATGTTGGTGAGGATCGCGTTCTCGTGGCGGTAGCGGTCGGCGACGTGGTCGAGGGCTTCCGCGATCATGTCGGGGACGGCCTGGAGCCAGTCCACCGCCCGGACGTTGCGCCGGGTCGCGTCCAGGGTGCGGCGCAGGGTCTCGGCGTACTGCACGGTCCGGTACCGGGCCTGTTCCGCGGCGAGCTGGGCGTCCGCGAGCCGCCCGCGGCTGATCAGCACCTCCAGCTTGACCTCGGCGGCGATCTGCGCGCTGGTGACGTCGGTGTCGAGGGCGCCGACGAGGACGTTCACGGCCTCGTCGGTGGTGCGCAGGTAGACGGCGCCGCCGTAGCCCGGGACCTCTTCGATCAGCTTGAAGTCGTAGTCGCGGCGGACGTAGACCCCGTCCGGGCCGAAGGTGCCGTAGATCGCGCGGAAGCCGCGGTCCACGCTGCCGACGTTGATCAGGTTCTCCAGCACCCAGCGGGCCACCCGCTCGTGCTCGGCCGCCGGACGGCCCGGGGCCTGGGCGGCGACCCGGGGCAGCAGTCTGGCCACTATCTGCTCGTGGTCGGCGCCGGTGTCGAAGTCCATGTTGAGCGTGACCAGGTCGATCGCGGCCAGGGCGACCTCCGCCATCGCGTAGACCCCGTACTCGCCGGCCAGATTGGCCTTGCGTACGTCGAGGTCGTGGAGCGGGGCGGTGCAGGCGAGGGCGCGGAGCCGCCGGGCCAGGCCCTCGTCGGCGGCCGGGCCCGGCGCCGGGGACGGAAGGGTCTTCGCCGGGGCGGGGAGAGTCACGGACAAAGACTAGGCGCTGACCCTGACAACATCCCAAACGGCATGGTTCGGCCGGATCGTCCCGGCCTCGGGGGAGACGGCGTGCGCGCTGTTCTACGCTCGCCGCATGGCTTCCATGATCACACCCTCGGCCGTCCCCGGGCCCGCCGTCCCGACCGACCTGAACGCCGACCTCGGCGAGGGGTTCGGCCGCTGGACGCTGACCGACGACGAGGCGCTGCTCTCCGTCGTCACGAGCGCCAACGTGGCCTGCGGCTTCCACGCCGGGGACCCGTCCATCATGCGCCGGGTCTGCGAGCTGGCCGCCGAGCGGGGGGTACGGATCGGGGCGCAGGTCTCCTACCGGGACCTGGCGGGGTTCGGGCGGCGCTCCATGGACGTGCCGCCCGGTGAACTGGCGGACGAGGTGGCCTATCAGATCGGGGCGCTGGAGGTCTTCGCGCGGGCGGCGGGCTCCCGGGTGTCGTACGTGAAGCCGCACGGCGCGCTCTACAACCGCACCGTGCACGACGCGGACCAGGCGGCGGCCGTGGTCGCGGGCGTGCGCCTGGCCGCCGGGCCGGCCGGGCTGCCGGTCCTGGGGCTGCCGGGATCGCTGCTGCTCGCGGCCGCGACGGAGGCCGGGCTGGCTCCCGTAGCCGAGGCCTTCGCCGACCGGGCGTACACGCCGGGCGGGACGCTGGTGCCGCGCGGGGAGCCGGGCGCGGTGGTGCACGACCCGGACGCGGTCGTCGAGCGGGCCGTGCGGCTGGCCGCCGAGGGGACGGTCGCGGCGTGCGACGGCTCCCCGGTGGCGGTGGCCGCGCGCTCCCTGTGCCTGCACGGGGACACCCCCGGGGCGGCGGGGATCGCGCTGCGCGTGCGCGCGGCGCTGGAGGCGGCCGGGATCCGGGTGGAGGCCTTCGCGTGAGCCTGAGGATGCGTGCGCTGCCCGTGGGGGCGGAGGGGCTGCTGATCGAGCTGGGGTCGGCCGCGGACGTGGCGGCGCTCCACGCCGAGGTGCTGCGGCGGCGGGACGCGGGCGAGCTGGGCGGCGTACGGGACGTGGTGCCCGCGGCCCGGACCGTGCTGCTGGACGGCGTACGCGATCCTTCGGCGCTGGCGGCCCGGATCGCGGGCTGGGAGGTGCCGCCGCTCGCGGAGACCGAGGGGCCGCTGGTGACCGTGCCGGTGCGGTACGACGGTCCGGACCTGGCGGAGGTGGCGGAGCGGTGGGGGGTGGCGGCTCCGGAGGTCGCGGGCATCGTCGGCGGTCTCGTCTTCCGGGTGGCCTTCTGCGGGTTCGCGCCCGGCTTCGGCTATCTGACGGGGCTGCCTGAACACCTGCGCCTGCCGCGCCGGGACACGCCCCGGCCGGCCGTTCCGGCGGGCTCGCTGGCGCTGGCGGGCGAGTACGCGGGGGTGTACCCGCGCTCCTCCCCCGGCGGCTGGCAGCTGATCGGGTCCACCCGGGCGGTGCTCTGGGACCCGGCGCGGGAACCCGCGGCACTGTTCGCGCCGGGGGTACGGGTGCGGTTCACGGAGGACGGCGATGAGTGAGCTGCTGGTGGTCCGGCCGGGGGCCCTGACCACGGTCCAGGACCTGGGCCGGCCGGGCCACGCGCACCTGGGGGTGCCCCGCTCGGGGGCGCTGGACACGGGGGCGTACGTACGGGCCAACCGGCTGCTCGGCAACCCGCCGGACGCGGCGGCCCTGGAGACGACCTCGGACGGGGTGGGGCTGCGTGCCCTGGCCCCGGTGACGGTGGCCGTCACCGGGGCGCCCTGCGCGGTACGGGTGGACGGGCGCCCGGCGGCCTGGGGAGCTCCGGTCCGGCTGCCGGCCGGGGCGGAGCTGGAGGTGGGCCGGGCGGAGTCGGGGCTGCGCGGGTACGTCGCCGTGCGGGGCGGCCTGGCCGTCCCGCCGGTGCTGGGCAGCCGCTCGACGGACCTGCTGTCGGGGCTGGGCCCGGCCGTCGTGGCCGCCGGGATGCTCCTGCCGGTGGGCCGGCCGGGGCCCGGTCCCGTCGGCGGGGCGGACGTCTGCGCCCTGCCCGGGGCGCCTGCGGAGCTCCTGCTCCCGCTCCGGCTCGGGCCGCGGGCGGACTGGTTCACGCGGGCTTCGCTCGCGGACCTGTGGCGTGCGCGGTTCCGGGTCTCGGCGATGTCCAACCGCATCGGCCTGCGCACGGAGGCGGGCAGCGCCCTGGTGCGCGCGCGCCCCGGTGAGCTGCCGAGCGAGGGCATGGTCCTGGGCGCGGTCCAGGTACCGCCGGACGGCCTGCCGGTGGTGTTCCTGGCCGACCACCCGGTGACGGGCGGCTACCCGGTGGTGGGCGTGGTCCCGGCGGCGGCACTGGACGCGGCGGCCCAGGCCAGACCGGGGATCCCGGTCCGGTTCACGCGGAGCCGGTGAGCTTCCCCGCCGAACACGGCGACGCCGTCCTCGTCACCCGCCGGGTCGCCGGCCCGCACCTGGCGTCCGACCCGACGGCGGGCGTCCGGCCCGTGCCCGGCTACGCCGTCCACAGCGCCGGGCG
Organism: Streptomyces sp. NPDC058646; assembly: GCF_042716875.1. Taxonomy (NCBI): domain Bacteria; kingdom Bacillati; phylum Actinomycetota; class Actinomycetes; order Kitasatosporales; family Streptomycetaceae; genus Streptomyces; species Streptomyces sp. NPDC058646. The sequence goes on from NZ_JBHXRK010000042.1 coordinate 28,107, forward strand.
TCCCGCGCACGCCGTAGCCACCGGTCCTACCCGGCGGCAGCCGCGCCCCCGGTCCGTTCCCGGACCGGGGGCGCGGTGCGTGCGCGGCGGCCGGGGCCGGCCGCCGACTGCCGGACGGCTGTCAGACGGCCGATTCCGGGGCGATCCGGCTGCGTACGGCCGACTGCACGTCCTCTTCCTCGGCGGGATCGGAGGCCAGGCGGCGCAGGCGGGGCGCCACCCGGGCGTCGGCGGTCTCGGCGTGGCGGGCGGCCACCTCGCGGGTGGTCTCCTCGCAGTCCCAGAGGCATTCGACCGCGAAGCCCGCCGCGAAGGTGGGGTCGGTGCTGGCGAGGGCGCGCGCGGCCCTGCCGCGCAGGTGGGACGAGGCCGTTTCGCGGTAGATGTGCCGCAGGACGGGGGCGGCGCAGCCGATGGCGAGGCGGCCCGCTCCGTCGACCAGGGCGTACAGCCGCCGGGTGTCCGGGCCGGAGCCGCGGACCGTGGAGCGCAGGGCGCCCAGGACGAGTCCGGCGTCCTCGGCCCCGCCGCGGGAGGCCAGGACGGCGGCCGCGGCTGCGCCCAGCGCGTCGGGGCGGTGGATCCAGCGCCGGGCCCGGTCGAGGGCGGCGGGGCCGCACATGCGCTCGTAGGCGGCCACGGCGGGCTCGTCGGCGGCGGCTTCGATGAGGTCCAGCACGGCCGGGTTCTCCGGCTCGGCGAGGACCAGGTGGTGCAGGGCGGTGGCCCGGGCGGCCTCGCCGGCGGCTCCGGCGGCGGCTTCGAAGATGGCGGAGCGGTCCTCGGGGGCGGCCACGGCGGCGAGGCAGCGTGCTGCGGGCACGTGCAGCGGTGTCCCGCGGCGCAGTCCGTCGGCGGCCCAGTCGAAGACGGCCTGGACGCCCCAGCCGGGCCGGGGGCCGTTCGGGGTCAGCTGGCGCTGCCAGCGGTCGAAGGACCCCTGTCGGCGGGCGGCGCGCAGCCGCTCGCCGTACTCCGGGGACTCCTCCCACAGGCACCACGGCCGGGGCTCGTAGGCGTCGCGGACGGCGGCGGCCAGCCGCGCCTCACCCTCCGCCGTGGCGGGGAAGCGGGCGACGACGGACGCGCCCAGGGAGCGCAGTCCCCCGTCGTCGTCGCGCAGGGCCAGCTCGTCGAGGGCCCAGGCCCAGTTCGCGCCGGAGGCGGCGTACCGGCGCAGCAGCATCAGCGCGTCGGCACGGCCGTACGAGGCCAGGTGGCCCAGGACGGACAGGGCGAGGCCCGTGCGGTGTTCCTCGTCGTCGACGAGGTCCTCGGCGCAGAAGAGGTGGGTCTCGATGGCGCCGAGGGGGCCGTCGAGGTCCAGGTACAGGCGGGCGTAGTACAAGGAGCGGTTCTCGACCTGCCAGTCCTGACGCGGGTCGCCGAGCACGCACCGGTCGAGGGCCGCGAGGGCCTCGGTACGGGGTGCCGCGAGTGCGTGCAGCGTGCCGTCGCCACGGCCGCGCTGGAGGAGCCCGAGCAGGGTGCCGCTCGGTGCTATGACTGGTTCGAACATGGGAATGGCCTCAAATCAAGCTGGGGACGCAACCGGGAATCGGGATTCACAGGGCCGCGTAACAGCATGTGAGGACGTTCGCCGTCATGTTCCGCTCGATGTAGACCATTGCCTTCTCACTCTCGTCGGTACTTCGTGACCATGGTGGCCGGGCCGGGCAGGGACACCCTTCGTGTCCTGCCCGCTCCGGCCCGCCCCCCGTGTTCGCGAATCGAATCCGACGCCATGATGGCCCAGGCGGTTTGTGCACCGCGACCACATTTACGGCTGCCGTGACCAGACCGTGAGGTCTGCACCGGTCACGGCCCGGCAAAAAGCGGACTACTTGGCTCCGAAGAGTTCCAGCAGGTCGGCCTTTGCGAACATGCGCGCCGTGTCCACGGCGGAGGGCGTTCCGGCGTCCGGATCGGCCCCGCCGGCGAGCAGCGCGCGGATGACGGCCTCCTCGCCCTTGAAGACGGCTCCGGCGAGCGGGGTCTGGCCCCGGTCGTTGGCGCGGTCGGCCTCGGCGCCCCGGGCGAGCAGGACGGTGACGGCCTCGGCGTGGCCGTGGTAGGCCGCCAGCATCACGAGGGTGTCACCCCGGTCGTTGGTGAGGTTGGCCGGGACTCCGGCGTCCAGGTAGGCGGCGAGCGTCTGGGCCTCACCCTGCCGGGCCAGGTCGAAGATCTTGGTGGCCAGCTCGATGACGTCCTCGTCGGGACCGTCCGCCGAGGTGCCTTCGGTGTGCTCGCTCATGGTTCGTACCGTCTTTCACTCGCTGCTCGCATGGCCCGCCCCGACACCCGTCCCCGGGCCGGAGGCGGGCAGGGGGGTGCACGGCACTGCGTCCGTGCGGGTGAATCGCCAGAGTAGCGCCCGGACCTGGACATGCCGGGTCCGGCCCGAGGCAAAGATCACCCTTGCCCCCTCCACGCCCGACGCGCCAGCCGGGGTGAGCCGGTCAAGTGAAAAACGGCGCCATTCACCCGTATGCACCTTTTGTCGCATTGATACTTCCTGTGAGCCTGGAACAACTGATGGTGACTGTCCCCACCCACCAGGAGAAATTCTCATGGTCCTGTCCATCTCAGGTGTCGTCCTGCTCGGCATCATCTGCTTCCTGTTCTTCAAGAAGGACGGAATGAAGCTGTCCCATGCGTTCGTCTGCTCGCTCTTCGGCTTCTTCCTGGCCGGCTCCGCCATCGCCCCCAGCATCACGGCGAGCACAGCGAGCCTCGCCAGCCTGCTCGGCGGGATCAAGCTCTAGACGGGCCCCCGCACGCGAACACCCAGCCCCACCCGAAGCACCCGTCACACCCCACAACTCCAGGAGACGCCCGTGGCCCGGCGCCCACTTCCCCGCATCCTCAGCAGCGGCACCACGTCGCTGGCACGGGGCCGCGACCTCGCTCGCACGGCCGCCGACAGCGCCACGGACGTCCTCCATCCGCTCCTCACCATCGGACGCGGCCTGCGCATCCTGGCCTCGGCCGGGCGGCGCACATGGGCCGAGACCCCCAAGGACAAGCGTGGTCCCGCGCTGTTCCTGGGCGCCGCCTGCGTCCTCGTGGTCGCGCTCGTCCCCTACGGCCCGCTCCTCGCCCTGATCACCCTCATGGCGGCGGCGGCCTGGCAGGGACGCGACCGCACCCCGGTGAAGACCGGGCCAAGCGATGCCGAGACCGAACGGCTCGGCTCCCTCTACGAAGCCCTCGTGCCGTACTTCTCCGTCCCGGAGGATCCGAATCCGCTCTTCGCCCACGGCGGGGAATGGGACAAGGCCTTCAGCGGCTACGAGTTCGACGAGGCGGGCCGCGTCACCCGGCTGCGCATCCACTACCCGGCCTACTTCACCGATGGCGAGGCCGCCTCACGGGCCCGGATCGAAACATTGCTGCACGCCAAGTCCGGGCGCGGACGGGAGTATCTCTTCGAATGGGACGAGGAGGGCAACCAGCTCGACCTGAGCGTGCTGGCGGCGCTGCCGACGGGCATCGCCGCCCAGCCGTTCGTGACCTCTCCCGGTGAGACCGTGCTCGGCTTCACCGACGCGGGCAACGTCCGGCGGACCCTGCCCGTCCTGGACGGGGGCGAGCCCCGCGACGTCCCGCCGGTCCTCTGGCGCACCGGCCCCCGCTCCACCGAACCGCACCTGCTCGCCGTCGGCCTGCCCGGCTCCGGCACCTCCACCCTGCTGCGCTCGATCGCCCTCCAGGCCCTGCGGCACGGCGGCGACGTACTGGTCGTCGAGGGCGGCGGCAGCGGAGAGTACGCCTGCCTCACCGGCCGCACCGGGGTCCTCGCCGTCGAGTGCGGGCCGACCGGGGCGCTGAACACCCTCGAATGGGCCGCCCAGGAGACCGAGCGGCGGCTCGTCGCCACCCACCGGGCCCGCGAGAGCGGCCACCCCGCCCCCGACGACACCCGCCGCCCGCTGTGGATCCTGCTGGACCGCCCGAGCGTGCTCGCGCACCTCGCGGCCGCCGACGGCCGGCCCGACCCGCTCGCCCAGCTCCAGGTGCCGCTGCGGCACGGACGGGCCGCGCACATCACGGTGGTCGTGGCCGAGCAGTTCGACCACCTGGAACTGCTCCACGACGCCGTGTGGCAGCACACCCGGGCCCGGGTCGTGCTCGGGCCGGCCGCGATCCAGCAGATCACCGACGTCCTCGGCCTGCCGCCGCACACCACCCCGACCAGCCAGGTCCCGCCCGGCCGCGGGTACGCCCGGCTCGGCACCGGCCCGGTGCACCGGCTCCAGGTGCCCGCCACGCCGGACCCCTACGACGACGCCACGCACCCCGGCTTCCGCCAGGCCGTACTGGAACTCCTCCCTGAGCGGCGACCGGGCCAGGACGGCCCCCGGAACGCGGCAGGCGCCCCGGACCGCACCCCGGCGGCCAAGCCCCTCCAGGCCCACCCCCCGGCGCAGGCACAGGGCCCCGCCGCCCCCTCGGAGGTCCCGCAGACCCCGGAGGTCCCGGCCGAGACCCCCTGAGGACGACGTACCTCAGGCCACGAAGGTGCGCGGCGGTTCCGCCCCGCTGCCCCCCGCCCCCGTCCCGACCAGCCGGGCCGCCGCCGCCAGCCGGGCGGCGGCCTCCTCGGCCACCGGCCCGCCGACGGTGAACGGCAGCCGGACGTAGCCCTCGAAGGCCCCGTCCACGCCGAACCGCGGCCCCGACGGCACCCGTACCCCGACCCGCTCGCCGACCTCGGCCAGCCGGGAGCCGGAGAGGCCGCCCGCCCGGGCCCACAGGGTCAGCCCGCCGCGCGGAACCTCGAACTCCCAGTCCGGCAGCTGCCGGCGCACCGCCGCGACCAGCGCGTCCCGGTTCTCCCGGGCCTGCTCCCGGCGGATCCGCACGGCCTCCTGCCAGCCCCCGGTCCGCATCAGCCAGTTCACCGCCAGCTGCTCCAGCACCGGCGTACCCAGGTCGGCGTAGGCCCGCGCGGCCACCAGGCTCCGGATCACGTCGGGGGCCGCGCGGACCCAGCCGATCCGCATGCCGGCCCAGAAGGCCTTGCTGGCCGAGCCCACGGTGACCACCGTGCTGCCCGCCGGGTCGAAGGAACATACGGGCCGCGGCATGGCGTGCTCCGGGTCCAGCTGGAGCTCGGCCATCGTCTCGTCCACCACGAGCACGGTCCCGGCGGACCGGGCCGCCTCCACCATGGCCCGGCGCTGCTCCTCGGAGGCCAGCGCGCCGGTCGGGTTGTGGAAGTCGGCGACCACGTAGGCGAGGCGGGGGGCGGAATCGCGCAGCACCTGCCGCCAGACGTCCATGTCCCACCCGGTCAGCCCGTCGGCCATGGCGACGGGCACCAGGCGCACTCCTGCGGCGCGCATGAGCTGGAGGATGTTGGCGTAGGAGGGCGACTCGACGGCGATCCGCTCCCCGCGCCCGGCGAAGAGCGTGCAGATGGCGTCGATGGCGCCCATGGCACCCGTGGTGACCATGATCTGCTCGGGCATCGTGGGGATGCCCTGTTCGGTGTAGCGGTCGGCCAGCATCCGCCGCAGCGCGGGCAGCCCCGCCGGGTAGTCCCCGTGGGTGTGCGCGTACGGGGGCAGCTCCTCCAGGGCGCCCTGGACCGCCTTGGTCAGCCAGGGCTCGGGGGCGGGGAGCGCGGCGCAGCCGAGGTCGATCATCGAGCCGAGGGACTCGGGCGGCAGGGGTTCCAGGCCGCGGGCGGGCAGCGGGTTCCCGGCCGGTACGGAGGTCCAGCTGCCGGCGCCCCGGCGGGATTCCAGGAAGCCCTCGCCGCGCAGCGCCTCGTACGCGGCGGCGACGGTGGTGCGGCTGAGGGCGAGGGCGACGGCCAGTTCCCGCTCGGCGGGGAGCCGGGCGGCGACCGCGACGCGGCCTTCCAGGACCAGCCGGCGGATCGCGTCGGCCAGGGTGCGGTACGCGGGCGGCTTGCGGGCGCCCGGCACGGCGGGGGCGGGCCGCTCCTGCTGGGAGCTGATGAGGCGGGCGAGCTGCGCGGCACCGACCGCCGACGTCCATTCGGCCATGACGTGCGGGCCACCTTCGGGAAATTGGCCCCCGCGTGCGGGTCGGGAGCCTGGATTGGATTGATGTCTCGCGCCCCAGACTGTCACGCTCCGGTCCACTTCCACCAGGGCAACGTCCGGACCGGCCCGCCGCCCCACGGCCCGCCTCCTCCCCCACGGGCTGCCCCCGCGCACGGCACGGGGGATACTGCGGCCGTGACGCACGCACGCCTTCGCCACCCGTATCTGGACCACCCGGCTCCGATCCCCTTCGCGCACCGGGGCGGTGCCGCGGACGGGCTGGAGAACACCGCCGCCGCCTTCCACCGGGCCGCCGAAGCGGGCTACCGGTACTTCGAGACCGATGTGCACGCCACGGCGGACGGCAAGCTGGTGGCCTTCCACGACGCGACCCTCGACCGGGTCACCGACGGGCGGGGCCGCATCGCCGAGCTGCCGTGGAGCCGGGTCCGCGAGGCCCGGGTGGCGGGCACCGAACCGCTGCCGCTCTTCGAGGAGCTGCTGGAGGAGTTCCCCGAAGCCCGCTGGAACATCGACGTCAAGGCCGAGTTGGCCCTGCACCCGTTGGTCGACCTGATCGCCCGGCGCGGGATCTGGGACCGGGTCTGCGTGGGTTCGTTCTCGGAGGGCCGGGTGGCCCGGGCCCAGCGGATCGCCGGCCCCCGGCTGGCGACCTCGTACGGCGTGCGCGGGGTGGTCGGCCTGCGGCTGCGTTCGTACGCGATTCCCGCGGCGCTGCGCGTCGGGGCGGTGGCGGCACAGGTTCCGGAGACCCAGGCGGGCATCCGCGTGGTCGACCGGAGGTTCGTGCGCACCGCGCACGAACGGGGGCTCCAGGTCCACGTGTGGACCGTGAACGAACCGCAACGCATGGAGGCACTGCTCGACCTGGGTGTCGATGGCATCATGACCGACCGGATCGACATCTTGCGCACGGTGCTGGACCGGCGCGGCGCCTGGGCCTGACACGCCCGCGGCCGGCCGCCCCGGGGTCGGTGCCGGTGCGGTACGGGGACCAGCGAGGGGGCACCGGATGAGTGCGCAGACGACGGACGAGGCGGAGCCCGGGTCCGAGGACGGCGGATCGGCCGCGGCCTCGGCGGCCGCGCGCAAGCGCGAGCAGCGGGGATGGTACTTCTACGACTTCGCCGTATCGGTGTACTCGGCCAGCGTGCTGACGGTCTTCCTCGGCCCGTACCTGACCTCGGTGGCCAAGGCGGCGGCGGACGCCGAGGGCTTCGTGCACCCGCTGGGCATCCCGGTGCGGGCGGGCTCCTTCTACGCGTACTCGGTGTCGGCCTCGGTGATCCTGGCCGTGCTGCTGATGCCGCTGGCGGGTGCGGTCGCGGACCGGACCGGCCGCAAGAAGCCGCTGCTGGCGGTGGCCGCGTACACGGGGGCGGCGGCCACGGCCGGGATGTTCTTCCTGGGCGGCGAGCGCTACCTGCTGGGCGGACTCCTGCTGGTCGTGGCGAACGCGGCGCTGTCGGTCTCGATGGTGCTCTACAACGCCTACCTGCCGCAGATCTCCACGCCCGACGAGCGGGACACGGTCTCGTCGCGGGGCTGGGCCTTCGGCTACACCGCGGGCTCCCTGATGCTGGTGATGAACCTGGTCCTGTACCAGGGCCACGCGTCCTTCGGCCTCACCGAGGGCGAGGCGGTGCGGATCTGCCTGGCCTCGGCGGGCCTGTGGTGGGGGGCCTTCGCGCTGATCCCGCTGCGCAGGCTGCGGGACCGGGCGGTGGTCCGCGAGCCGGGGGCGGCGCCGGCCGTCAACGGCTGGAAGCAGCTCGTCGCGACCCTCAAGGACATGCGGCGCTATCCGCTGACCCTGTCCTTCCTGCTGGCGTACCTGATCTACAACGACGGCGTGCAGACGGTGATCTCGCAGGCCTCCATCTACGGCTCGGAGGAGCTGGAGCTGGATCAGTCCACCCTGATCGGGGCGGTACTGCTGGTGCAGGTCCTGGCGGTGGCGGGCGCCCTGGGGATGGGCCGCCTGGCCCGGATCCACGGCGCCAAGCGCACGATCCTCGGGTCGCTCGCCGCGTGGGCGCTGACGCTGGCGCTCGGGTACTTCCTGCCGGCCCGGACCCCGATGTGGTTCTTCGCACTCGCCGCGATGATCGGGCTGGTGCTGGGCGGCAGCCAGGCGCTGTCGCGCTCGCTGTTCTCGCACCTGGTCCCGGCGGGCAAGGAGGCCGAGTACTTCTCGGCGTACGAGCTGAGCGACCGCGGTCTGAGCTGGGTGGGACCGCTGGTCTTCGGCCTGACCTACCAGGTCACGGGCAGCTACCGGGACGCCATCATCTCGTTGGTGGTCTTCTTCGCACTGGGTTTCGTGCTCCTCGCGCGAGTGCCGGTGCGGCGCGCGGTGGAGGCTGCAGGCAATCCTGTACCCGAGCGGATCTGAGTCCGGTCCGCGCGTGCTCCCGACCCGGACCTGCGAACGAATTCCGAACGAATTTAGACGTTGAAGCAAAGGGCCGGTAGTGTACGCCTTTGGCCTGCCAGGCGGACCGTTACTGCGCGCGCAAGAAGCGTGGACGTTGGGTGACATCTGCTGCCAGATGTGACAAAACGGGCATTGGTGGGTACAACAAGGGGCGGCACGACGGGCGACGCACGACCCGGAGCGGGAATCTATACCGCCGACCGGACGTTGACCGGATGACGACGACAGCGACACCTGTCCTGTGGGCGACAAGCCCGGGAGGCACGATTCATGAGTGAGCGAGCTCTCCGCGGTACGCGCCTCGTGGTTACCAGCTACGAGACGGACCGCGGCATCGATCTGGCCCCGCGCCAGGCGGTGGAGTACGCATGCCAGAACGGACATCGATTTGAGATGCCGTTCTCGGTTGAGGCAGAAATTCCGCCGGAGTGGGAGTGCAAGGCGTGCGGCGCCATGGCACTCCTGGTGGACGGGGACGGGCCCGAAGAGAAGAAGGGCAAGCCTGCGCGAACGCACTGGGACATGCTCATGGAGCGGCGCACCCGCGAGGAGCTGGAGGAAGTGCTGGCCGAAAGGCTCGCAGTCCTTCGTTCCGGCGCCATGAACATTGCCGTGCATCCGCGGGACAGCCGCAAGTCCGCCTGACAGCCGGACGACGCACAAGCCGAGGGGCCCCGCCACACACTGTGTGGCGGGGCCCCTCGGCTTTCCGCTGTTCTCCCCGCCGCTGATCCCTGTGCCTGCGACGGTCGCGCCGGTCTAGGGAGCGAGCGGCGGGCGGTAGCCGGTGTCCGGCCCCTGCGGCCCGTCCGGCCGGCCCTCCCGGATGACCTCCCCCTGGACGACCTTGCCGTCGGGGTGGCGGATCCGTGCCTGCTGGAAGGCGTCGCCGAAGCTGCCCGCAGGCACCGAGGCCATCTTCCGCTCCAGCGAACGGGCGGCCCTGCGGCCGATCCACGCCCGGACGGGCGGAAGCAGGCAGAGCAGCCCCGCCAGGTCGGAGAGCAGGCCCGGCATGATCAGCAGGAGGCCCGCCAGCATGGTCAGGCCGTTGCCCTGGCCGGGCTGCTGCGGGGTGGGCTGCTGCCCCTGCTGAGCCTGCTGGAAGGTCTCCGCCAGGTTCTTGAAGGCACGCCGCCCGGCCCGCTTGATGACCACCACCCCGAGCACCATCCCGCCCGCGAGCAGCGCGGCGACGGCCAGCCCCCCGGCCACCCCGGCGACCAGGCTGAGCAGCCAGATCTCCAGGATCAGCCAGGCGGCGACCGCGAGGGGAAGGAACGTACGGGCGGGCGAACGCCGCCGGGGGGCCGTCGAAGTGGGAACGCCGGTCGTCATGACACCCAGTGTGCCTGGGCCCGCGTAAAAACGACCTCAGTCGGAGGTACCGGACATCCCCTAGGGGGTGCCCGGCCCGGTCGGGTACGGGGCGAACGGCCCGGTCAGGCGAGGGGTGCCCGGCCCGGTCGGGCCGGAGCGGGCCCCGGCCGGGGAGCGGTCAGGCCTTGCCCTTGCCCGTCAGCTTGGCGACCTGCGCCTTGACGCCCCACTGGGTGACCCGCCACAGGGCCTCCACCACGATGTCCTTGCTCATCTTGCTGTCGCCGAACTCGCGCTCCACGAACGTGATGGGCACCTCCACCACACGGAAGCCCTTCCGGACAGCCCGGCGGGCCAGGTCCACCTGGAAGCAGTAGCCCGCGGAGGCCACCTCGTCCAGGCCCAGCCCCTCCAGGGTCTCGCGGCGGAACGCGCGGTAGCCGCCGGTCACGTCGCGGATCGGCACACCCAGCATGAGCCGGGAGTACGTCGAACCGCCGCGCGAAAGGATCTCACGGCTCTTGGGCCAGTTCACGACCCGGCCGCCCGGCACCCAGCGGGAGCCCAGCACCAGGTCGGCGCCGGCCAGCGCGGTGAGCAGGCGGGGCAGCTCCTCCGGCTGGTGGGAACCGTCCGCGTCCATCTCCACGATGACGCCGTAGTCGTTCTCCAGGCCCCAGGCGAAGCCCGCCAGGTACGCGGCGCCGAGGCCTTCCTTGCCCTTGCGGTGCAGGACGTGCACGTGCTCGTCACCGGCCGCCAGCTCGTCCGCCAGCTTGCCCGTGCCGTCGGGGCTGTTGTCGTCCGCGACGAGGATGTGGGCCTCGGGCACCGCCGCGCGGACACGGCCGACGATCAGCCCGATGTTCTCCGCCTCGTTGTAGGTCGGAATGATCACCAAGGCTGTACCGAGCGGTCCGTAGCTCTGCTGTCCGCCGTCGCTCACTGAGTCCCCTTTAGGTATTCCTGTTCGTCCTGCACGTCCTGTCACAGTGGATGATTTTAGAACAGCGATCGGGGCCCGCGGTCCTTCGGGCCGGTCAGGCGCTCGCTGGCTGCGGGCCGCCCCTGACCGTTGTCTACTGGACCGCCGGGCCCCGACCTGGCGCCACCCGCCGCCCGGCGAAACCTCCCCTCGCCCCCGAGGCGCGGGCGCGCTTGAGCAGACGGATCCATCCGGCGCGGACGTCCTGTGGTGGACCCGGCCGAACCTATCCGGGTCCGGCCGCCCGTACCGAACCGAGGTCGACCGCATCACCCCTGTGGGCGTACGAATACCTCCCGCCCGCCGACCACCGTCGCCAGGCACACCGGCAGCTCCGCGCCGGGGCTCAGGTCGGGCAGTCCGGGGGTGCCGGAACGGGGGTCGGTGGACCAGCGGGCGACCCGGTCGTCCGGGGCCTGGACGACCAGTTCGGAGGTCTGCCAGACCGCGTAGTCGGCGGGGGCGCCGGGGACGAGGACGCCCGCGTCGTCCCGGCCGACGGCCCGCCAGCCCCCGCGGGTGTGGGCCGTGAACGCCGCCCGTACGGAGACGCGGTGCTCGGGCGTGCGGTGGAACGCCGCGGCACGGACGGCGCCCCAGGGGTCCATCGGGGTCACCGGCGCGTCCGAGCCGAAGGCCAGCGGCACCCCGGCCTTGAGCATGGCCGCGTACGGGTTGAGGGTACGGGCCCGCTCGGCGCCCAGCCGGTCCGCGTACATACCCTCCTCGCCACCCCAGGCGGCGTCGAAGGCGGGCTGGACGGAAGCGGTCAGGCCCAGCTCCGCGAAGGCCGCGATCGTGGCGGGCGTCATCATCTCGGCGTGCTCCACGCGGTGGCGGGCCGCACGGACCCGGGCCAGGCCCACCTTCTCGGCGGCCGCCCGGACACCCTCCACGACGGCGGTGACCGCGGCGTCGCCGATGGCGTGGAAACCGGCCTGGAGGCCCGCCTCCGTACAGGCCGCCACGTGCTCCCCGACCGCGCGGGCGTCGAGGTAGCCGGTACCGGTGTGGGCGGCGTCCGCGTACGGGCTGTGCAGGCAGGCCGTGTGCGAGCCGAGGGCCCCGTCGACGAAGAGGTCTCCGGCCGCCCCGATCGCACCGAGCTCCTTGACCCGGCCGAGGTCCCGGTCGGCCCAGTACCCGAAGACGCGCGGCCCGGGGCGCTCCCCGGCCAGGTCCAGCAGCGCGGTGAAGTCCTCTTCGGAGGAGATGCCGGGCCCGCCGCACTCGTGCACGGAGCCGATCCCGAGGGAGGCCGCCCGGTCCAGCGCGGCCCGCTGGGCCTCGGCGCGCTGGGCGGGGGTCACGGCCGCCAGGGCGGCCGCGCGGACCGCGTGGTGGGCGTCGCGCACCAGCGGCTCGTCCCCGTCGGCGTCCACGCCGGGGACGAGGTCGAGCAGGGCGGTGGTCACCACGGCCGAGTGCACGTCGATCCGGCTGAGGTAGAGCGGACGGCCGCCGGCGGCCCGGTCGAGCTCCTCCCGGCGCGGTGCACGGCGCTCGGGCCACCGGGCCGCGTCCCAGCCGTGCCCGAGGAGCACCCGGTCGGCCGGACGGCTCGCGGCGTACGCGCGGACCAGGTCCAGCGCGTCGGCCGACGAGCGGGCGCCGGTCAGGTCCAGGCCTGTCAGCGCGAGACCGGCCGAAGTGGTGTGGACGTGGGCGTCGGTGAAGGCGGGCGTGACGAGCGCCCCGCCGAGGTCGACGACCTCGTCCACCCCCTGTGCGAAGGCGTCGGCCGCCCCCTCGGAACCGACCCAGGCGACGTGGCCGCGCTCGACCACCATCGCGGTGGCGAAGGGGTCGGCGGGGCTGTGGACCTCTCCCCCGCGCAGGAGGACGGTACGGGTGGGGTCGCTGGGGGCGGGGATCGCGCGCTCGGTCATGCCGACCAGTCTCGCCCCTCCCCGGGGCCCGGCCGGACGCGGGTGCGGCCTGACGGCGGGCCGGCCCCTAGACCCGGGGCGGGCGCGCCTCGTACGGGGTGGAGAGGACGACCGTCGTACGGGTCGACACGTGCGCGAGGGCGCGCAGCCGGCCCAGGAGGTCCTCCAGCTCCAGCGGAGTGGCCACGCGCACCTTGAGGATGTAGTTCTCGTCTCCCGCGACGCTGTGGCAGGCCTCGATCTCGGGGACGCCCGACAGCCGGTCGGCGATGTCGTCCGGAGCGCTCGGGTCGAACGGTTTGACGGAGATGAAGGCGGTCAGCGGCAGGCCGACGGCCTCGGGGTCGACGACGGCCGCGTAGCCCCGGATCACCCCGCGCTGCTCCAGACGGCGCACCCGCTGGTGCACCGCCGACGTGGACAGTCCGGTGGCCTTGCCCAGGTCCGTGTAGCTCATCCGCCCGTCCCGCACGAGCAGATCCACGATCTGGCGGTCCAGGTCCTCCATTGCGCTCATAGCCGCTCAACCTAAGGCCCAAGGGTGGTCCAGGCCCAGTGCTGTCCACCCACTGGTGGCATCTGCGGCAGGCATGTGACCAAAACCACAAGGGTATACCGGCGTACGACGGGCTGTTGTGGTTACTCGTGCCGCGCGACGGGAAGTGCTTGCTGTGGCCGAGGCCGAAGAACCTGCCCGCCCGGCCCACCCAAGGGGGAGTACATCCATGCTGAACACCAAGCGCACCGGTCGCACCGAACCGGAGCCCCTGGAACCTCTCGAATCCGAGGACGACGAATACCTCGATACCCTCGAGGACGCCGAAGGCTTCGAGATCCACCACGCGATCTGCCCCGACTGCGGCCAGTCGATCGCCCTCGTCGCGGACGAGGAGTACCTCCCGCAGCACGCCCTCTGCCTGACCCCGTGGAACCCCTTCGGGCTCACGGTGTGTGCCGGCACCGGGCGGCCCGCGGCGGACGCGCTGCCCACCGTGGGCATCCTCCCGCCGGAGACCGCGGCCGCGGAGCTCGACCCGGTCGTCCTGTCGGCCACCCTGCCCCAGGGGCTGGACTGGCGGACGCAGCCCTTCTCGCACGTCGGCGGTCCGGGCTCGCGTCCGGTCCGCGTGGTGAGCCCCGTGCTGCCGCCGCAGACGCGGCAGCAGCACGTGCAGGCCGCCTGACCCGCGCCGCTACCAGTACGTGCCCTGCACCATGGCGGCCAGGCTGGCGTGGTGCAGGATCAGGCTGTCGGGATCGCCGGTGGCCGCCGGGCTGCCGGCCTCGCCGAAGTGCGCCTGGCGGTAGGCGATGCGCAGCATCACGATGCCGTGCCGCAGGGCCGCGTAGAGGGTGTGGAACTCCATGTCCCGCGGGGTGTGCCCGGTGAGTTCGGCGTAGCGGCGCTCCAGGTCCTCGCGGCGCAGGAAGTCCGGCAGGCCGGGCTGGCCGAATCCGACGGTGAGGTCCTGGAAGAACCGGTGGAGGTAGACCGTCCAGCCGAGGTCGACCTCGCGCGGGGCGTAGGCGGCCATCTCCCAGTCCAGGACGGCGACCGGCGTGAAGCCGTCGTAGACGACGTTCCCGATGCGGGCGTCGCCCCAGTTGAGGACGGCCTGGCCCTCGTCGGCCGGCCACAGCTCCTCCAGCCGGGCGAACGCCCGCTCCAGCAGCGGGGACCGGGCCTTGCCCTCGACCACCCAGGAGTAGTAGGCGCGTTGGACGTCCACGTGCCGGCGCAGCGGGCTGCCCTCGCCCGCGGGGAGCAGGAACTCGGCTTCCCCGCCCGGGAACTGGTCGTGGAGGCGGGCCAGCAACGCGATGCTGGCTTCCTGCAGTGCGGCGCGTTCCGCGTCGGTCGCGGAGTGCAGCCAGTTGCCCTCGTACGTGTAGGGCATGACGTCGGGCGGTACGCGGCCCTCTGCGCGGGCCATCACGAAGAACGGCGCCCCGAGCGGGCCCGGGTCCTCCTCCAGCCACAGCACGCGCGGGACCGGCAGGTCCGTGTGCGCGGCGACCAGGCTCATCACACGGTGCTGGCGCGGCATGTCGTACACGGGGAAGACGGTGTAGGCGGCCGGATCGGCGGCGAGCCGCAGCGCACAGGCGCGGACCGGGGCGTCGGGGTGCTCCAGGTCGAAGAGGAGGGTCTCGCTGGACATGCCGTTGGACCCCGGGACGGACACGTTGCCGACCTTCGCCCCGGGGAGTTCGCGGTCCAGCCAGGCGGCGAGACGCCGGCCCAGTTCTTCGGGTTCCCGGGTGGAGGTGCGCGGACGGGGTGCGGTGGCCATGGGATGGGGGCCCCTTTCCCTGGGGGTTGCTGGGGGTTCCTGGATTCCTGGGGTGCTGGGGTTGTCGGGGGTGCTGGGGGCGCAGGGGGTTGCTGGGCTTGCAGGGCTCGCAGGGGCTCTAGCGGATGACGGGGTTCGCGACGGTCCGTGGTCCTACGGGGCGACGGAGGAGTAGTCGGCGAAGCCGCTGGGGTCGTGCCGTCCGAAGCTGCCGTGCTCGAAGATGCCGTGGCCGACCTGCCCGTCGAGGGTGAAGCGGGCCGAGTGGTCGGTGACGCCGAAGGCGGCCATGGGGTGGGCGGCGGAGTCGGACAGGTCGTAGACGCGGCGGTCGGTCCAGCCACGGCCCTGCCAGGTCCCGTGCTGCCAGTCCGCTGCGGGCGGGTATCCGGCGCCGACGGCGAGCGGGGAGGAGTTCAGGATCTCCACACCGAGTTCCATGGGCTTGCGGGAGGGGTCGGTGAGGTGGACGACGGCGCTCCGGGGGTGCCGGCTGCCGGGTCGGTAACGGATCTCGGTGTGCGGCCAGCCGAGCTGGACGTCGCGGCGCCCGCTGCCCTCGGGGAAGACCTGCACGGCCTCGTTCAGGATCCGGTGGCCGTCCGCGTCCTCCTGCGCGATGACCATGACGAACCGGTCCTCGAAGCGGACCGGGATCCAGAGCCAGTGGAAGCCCTCGGGGCGGTACTCCTCCGCAGCCCGGCCCCCGTCCTCCCCCGGGATCGGCCGCACGCCCCAACTGCGGTCCCGGGTCCCGGTCCACTCCCCCGCCGTGAGGGCGAACTCCTCGCCCTTGGCCCTGATGGTTCCGGCGACCTGACCGGCCTGGACGAAGCGGCGGCCCTCCAGGATGAGGCGGTCGCCGCGCCGCTGGACGTGGTGAGGCTCCCAGACGGCGGGGAACTCGGCGGTCCACGTGATCTCGTACGACAGCCCCTGCGGGTCGGCGGGGTCGGCCGCGCAACGCAGGGTGAGCTGCCGGAGCGGGACGTCGACGGTGATGGACAGCGGGCCCACCGAAAGGTTCATCCGGTCGTCGCCGAGTGCGTCGGAGGCCCGCACGGCGAGGAGTTCCTCGCCGATGCGGAGGGTGGCGTAGGCGTCTATGACCCCGGCGTTGGGATAGACCCCGAGGCCGAGGATGAGTACGGCACGGCCGGCGTGGTCGAAGACGTGGAAGATGCACCGGTCGTAGGCGTTCCGGTCGCCACTGACGACGTGCTTCATCGACAAG
The DNA here is from genome assembly GCF_042716875.1 of Streptomyces sp. NPDC058646. Taxonomy (NCBI): domain Bacteria; kingdom Bacillati; phylum Actinomycetota; class Actinomycetes; order Kitasatosporales; family Streptomycetaceae; genus Streptomyces; species Streptomyces sp. NPDC058646. Next base: position 44,307 of record NZ_JBHXRK010000042.1, read on the forward strand.
GGGGCCTGGTGGATGGGGTACTCGTCGAGCGCGACGGGCCGGTCGGCGGGCATGGCGGACCTCCTGAAGAACGGACGGGCGTGGGCCGGGGCAAGGGGGCGGCCAGGGTCGACCGGCCGGAGCGAGGCAACAGGCGGGCAGGCGGGCAGGCGGGCAGCAGCAAGTGCATATGACGGTACGTCAGAAAGGCTGGCCGGGACCAGAGTTCTGGCACAACCTGACAGTCCGGCACACTTGGCCGGGGTTGGGCTTCGGGGGGCTGTTACCCCTTGGCGGGATCAGGGAGGGTTTGGGGGTTTCCCGCCAGTCCTATCGTCTCTCCGTGGCGGGACGGGCCCTCAAGGGCGCTCCTTCGTCGCGTCGCTTCGCGATGGCCTTCGGCCCCCCTTGACCGCCCGCCCCGCCACGGAAAGACAGGACCGACGGGAACCCCCCAAAAAGACGCTCACCGGGGACCGATACGAGATGCGGGGCGGTCAGCGTTCCAGGGCCTGGCCCCCAGTGGCCCTGTCGGAGCCAGACCTCGACCAGATCATCAGCAGAATCGGGGAGCGCATCAACTCCCACCCTCCACTTCATTGCTTGGCGTCTGCGAGCCGTCTGCGGGTTGGACATAAGCCGCCACCGGTCCGGTACGCACCGCACGTCGCCCGGCGTCAGCAGTCCGTCTGCGGCTGGACATAGGCCGCCAACGCTCCGGTGGTGAGGCGCGTCGCCAGGCGTCTGCGACACAGTTGTGCGCGCGTATGCACCTATGCATGTCTGTGGGCGGGGGCCCACTGCGACCGTCAGGGCACGGGACGGGAGCTGACGGAGTCTGATGCCGGATCTTTCGGCCCCTCACTCCGGCAAGACGCCACATCTCTCCCGATCCCGCGTCCACACGGTGAAGCAACCCGCTGGTGCGTGAGAGGCAAGCTCCCCGGACCTACCGGTCACGGCCCACGTCCAACCCCGGACGGACCGCAGACGCCAAGCAACGTGCCGTACCCACCGGAGCGTTGGCGGCCTATGTCCAACCCCGGGCGGGTCGCGGACGCCAAGCGACGTGCGGTGCCTACCGGAGCGTTGGCGGCTTATGTCCAACCCCGGGCGGGTCGCGGACGCCAAGCAACGTGCGGTGCCTACCGGAGCGTTGGCGGCTTATGTCCAACCCCGGGCGGGTCGCGGACGCCAAGCAACGTGCGGTGCCCACCGGACCGGCGGCGGCTTATGTCCAGCTCCAGGCGGGTCGCAGACGCTGAGGCGAGAAGGGTGTGTGCGGCGTTGATGCGCTGCCCGATCCTGCTGACGGTCTGGTCGAGGTCTGGCT
>NZ_JBHXRK010000043.1:0-40362 GCF_042716875.1 Streptomyces sp. NPDC058646
GATATCGACCGACACCACCGGTCAGAAGGTTGTGGTCGGCGGCGGCGTGTTCGTCGTCCCGTTCGTCCAGCAGCGCTACACCCTCGACCTGTCCAGCCGGCACATCCCGATCGCCGTGCGCGGGGCGGTCACCCTGCGGGGCATCAAGGCCAACCTCGAAGGCGTGGCGATCGTCAAGGTCGGCGGCAACGAGGACGCCATCCGCGCCGCCGCCCAGCGGTTCCTGCAGCAGCAGGACGGCATCGTCGGCTTCACCCAAGAAGTTCTGTCGGGCGCGCTGCGGGCCATCGTCGGCCGGATGTCGGTCGAGGACATCATCCGCGACCGGGCCGCCTTCGCGGGGCAGGTGGCGGAGGAGGCCGAGGCCAGCCTGTCGGGGCAGGGCCTGGTCCTGGACGCCTTCCAGATCCAGGACATCACCACCGAGGGCTCCTACCTTGAGGACCTCGGCCGCCCCGAGGCCGCTCGCGCCAAGCAGGAAGCCGACATCGCCGAGGCCAACTCCCGCCAGGCCGCCGAACAGGCCCGCCTGAAAGCCGAGGAGGAGATCGCTGTCGCCCAGCGGACGTTGTACCTTCGGCAGGCCGAGATCAAGGCGGAGACCGACGCTGCGACCGCCCAGGCCAACGCCGCAGGCCCCCTGGCCGATGCCGACCGGCAGCAGCAGATCCTTGCCGAACAGGAGAAGGTCGCCGAACGACAGGCGGCGCTGACCGACCGCCAGCTCGACACCCAGGTCCGCAAGCCCGCCGACGCCCGCCGCTACCAGGCCGAACAGGAAGCCGAAGCCCTGCGCGTCGCCCGCGTCAAGCAGGCCGAGGCCGAGCGCCTGGCGGCAATCGCCGCCGCCCAGGCCGAGGCCGAGCGGGCCCGTCTGACCGGCGAGGGCGAGAAGCAGCGCCGCTCCGCACTCGCCGAGGCCGAGGCCATCGAGGGCGCCAAGCGCGGTGAGGCCGAACGCGCCCGCCGTGCGGCCATCGCCGAAGCGGTACGTCTGGAGGGCGACGCGGAGGCTGCGGCCATCTTGGCCAAGGGCGCCGCCGAGGCCGAGGCGATGCAGAAGAAGGCGGACGCCTTCGAAAGCTACGGTGACGCCGCGATGATTCAGATGATGGTCGAGGCACTGCCCCAGGTCGTGGCCAAGGCCGCCGAACCGCTGTCCGCCATCGACAAGATGACCGTCATCTCCACCGACGGCGCGAGCAAGCTCTCCCGCACGGTCACCGACAACGTCGCCCAGGGCATGGAACTCCTCTCCTCCACCACCGGCGTCGACCTCGCTCAACTCCTGGGCGGACTGACCGCCGCCAAGACGTCCGCCATGCCCGAGCCGAACTCATCCAACGGCAAGATCGAAATCGTCGGCTAGCTCGCACATCCTTGGGGCCCGCTGAGAGCGGGCCCCAAGACGCGGCGGCAGACGCGAAGCGAGGGGGATGCCAGGTGAACTACGACCGTGAGCCGGTGTTCAAACGAAGCAAGTGGGGCACCCAGAGGTACTACTACAACCCGCGCCACCCCATCGGACTCACCCTGATCATCATCACCCCACTCCTCGCCGGCACGATGCTGGTCCTCATGGCGAACCGGGCAGGACCGTTCGCACCGGAGCCCGCGCCCACATTGAGTCCGCCAGGCTACGAACACTCCTGGCAACCACCGGCGAGCACCCCCACATCCTGGCCGGCCCCGCTGCCCACCAGCACGCCCGAGCCTTAAGCGGCCCATCCGCCGGGGCGTGGCCCCAAGAGCCGCCGAGCGTCTCTGAACAGTGGAGCACGTTCTACCACCACAGCCCACACATCCCTCCGGTCCGTGAGGCGGCGGTCCCCTGCCTGCCTCGCGTTTGCCGAGCTGTGCTCCCCATCACAAAGACGCAAGCCATGATGAACCGATGATCGTTAATTGAAAGCAGGGGGACGAATGGAAGCCGATGAGACAGCTCTGGAAGCGTCGGTTCTTGAAGGGACCGCACCAGAGAGGGCTGAGAAGAGGGCCGAGGACGCGCGCCGCATCGAGGGGTGGTCGATCGTCTGGATGCTCCTCGCCATGCTGGTCTGGGGGTGCTTCGTCTTCCTGATGGTCGCCGATTACGGCCCCGAGGTGTCCTCATACAAGGGAACTCACACTGCGTGCCAGGGACCGCTCGGCGACCCGTTGCCTCAGGACAGAATCTGCCGCAGCGACGAGCTGCGGCAGTGGCCCGCACTGATGGGCATCCTCGCCCTGGCGTCCGTAGCGACCGTCACCGCAGCGGCAACCATGGTGTACGCCAAGGTCCTCGCCCGCTTGGCCCACAGCGACGGGTCCGGCGTGCGGCCACAAAGCTGAGGTTCCGTCTGCGTGGACGCCAACAGGCGAATGTAGTCACCAGGCCATCGTCAGGGTCGGTGGGGCTCCGGTGGCCGGGGCGAAGCATTCGCACGGTCCGCCTCAGGTCTCGTAGCGGGCGCGCATCCCGTCCCAGAACTGCTGGGGCAGGGTGGCCTCGCAGCCGTCGCAGCGGTACCCCGCGAACCAGACGCGGGCCGGGCCGTCCTACTGGCCGGACTCGCGGGAGCGGCCGAACTGGGGACGGAGCAGCCGAGAGCACAGCGGGCAGGAGTCCGCGTCGCTCACAGCCCGGTTGCGCGGTGATCAATACACGGTTTCGTCGTGTGCGCCCGCAGTTGCTGGGACCATTCGGTGGGTAGGTGTGGCCTTGAACCGTGGTCAGAGGTCTCGCCTCGTGCCGGCACCGGAGGGAGCAGACGATGGAACCGACGACACGATGCCGCCCGTCGGCGGACCTGTTCCCGTTAAAGGTCGTCTTCTGCGGGTTTTGCCGGGCCACTGCGGCCACGGGTGGAGCGCGGACTCTCAGCGCCGAGGGGGAGTTCCTGTCGGTGACGTGGCATACCCCTGCCTGCCCGCACCACGCAGCCGATCTCATCCTCGCCGAGGACAACTGAAGGCACTGCTGAGTGCTTGGCGGCAGCAAGAGCCGGCTACACGGCGAGCCTCGGTCCACGCAAAGGAGCGGCCGATCCAGTTTCGTCGAAGTTTTCGAGGTTGAACGTGGCAATCCGGATCTGTGTCACAGGTGCCCCCAGGGCTCGCCATGGCTGGGAACGCAGCGTAACCAGAGCTTCCTGGTGGTGGAGGTGAGGCACGCTCGGCGTTACCCCGACTGCCCTGACGCTGGTGGCCCTTGGCCGGCCTGCCTCTCCCACAGCCTCGGCCCTCGCTGCTCTGGCGGGTCCACCGTCAGCCTCGTCGGTGGAGCTGTCTGGACCCCAGCGCATGGCTGGTCTGCTCGGCATCGGGCCGCTGCAGCTCTTGCTCGTTCACACTCCACCCCTACCGACTGGACGCGCCTGGATCGCCAGGCGGGCTGTCGGCGTACACATGAACTCTCATGAGTACGCGGACACGGGCAGACCAGCTCGCGTATCGAAGACTCGTCGCTCTGGCCGGCTGAAGACCCTTCGGCCCCTTGGGGGGGCGGACGCCCAGCGCACCGGAGGCCGCCGCGCCGTGTACTGCGCGGCGGTTGCCCGGTCTCTTAGCGGCCGTCTGGGCACCCTCCTCTCGGCCGCTGGGTAGCACGACACTTGCTGGCTTTGCGCGCAGCAGATGGGGTGGTGGCTCGCGCCGTTCTTCAGGAGTCCGAGTCGGCGGATCGGATCGGCGCTGCTTGTCTGCCTGTCCGGAGTCGTGGGCGGCGTATGCGGGAGGCCGGCGCCTGGTGTGGGGCCGGCCTCCGTTGCCGAGCGTGTCAGGCGGCTTCGCCGACGAGTTCTTCGAGGACGTCTTCCATGGTGACGAAGCCGATGACGGTGTTGCTGTTGTCGGTGACCGCGGCGAGGTGAGTGCCCGCGTCGCGCATGGCGTTCATGGTGTCGTCCAGCGGGGTGGCCTGGCCGACCTGGGTGACGGTGTGCAGGGCGGAGGGCGAGAAGGGGGCGGCTCGGTCGGCGGGGCCGAGGGCGTCCTTGATGTGGAGGAAGCCCATGATCTCGCCGCCGGGGCCGGTGACGACCAGGCGGGAGAAGCCGTGGTCGGCGGCGGTGCGCTCCAGCCTGCGGGGGGTGATGCCGAGTGCGACGGTGACGAAGGCGTCGCGGGGGATCATGATCTCGCCCACGGGCCGCTTGCCGAGTGCGAGCGCGTCCCGCAGACGGTCCCCGCCCTCGGTCGGGAGGAACCCGGCGGCGCTGGAGTCCTTCACCAGCCGCGCGAGCTCGTCGTCGGTGAAGACGGATCCGACCTCGTCCTTGGGTTCGACCTTCAGTATCCGCAGCAGCACGTTGGCGAAGGCGTTGATGCCGAAGACGAAGGGCCGCAGCGTGCGGGTGAGGGCGATCAGCGGGGGCGCCAGGAGGAGCGCGGTCGGCGCGGGGGCGGCGAGCGCGATGTTCTTCGGGATCATCTCGCCGATCAGCATGTGCAGGTACGTCGCGGCGGTGAGGGCGATGACGAACGCGATCGGGTGGATCAGGCCCTCGGGTACGCCGATCGCGTGGAAGGGGGGTTCCAGCAGGTGGGCGATGGCTGGTTCGGAGACCACGCCCAGGACCAGGGAGGAGACGGTGATGCCGAGCTGGGCGGTGGCCATCGCCGCCGAGAGGTGTTCCAGGCCCCACAGGGTGGTCTTCGCCCGGAGGTTGCCGCTCTGGGCGGCGGGTTCGATCTGGGAGCGGCGGACTGAGATCAGTGCGAACTCGGCTCCGACGAAGAAGGCGTTGGTGATCAGGGTGAAGGCGCCGATCAGCAGCTGGATCGCGGTCATCGGTCCTCCTCCCGGGAGACGGTCTTCGCGTCGGCGGCGGGTGCGGTGATCGTGACCCGGTCGGCGCGGTGGTGGTCGATTGCGAGGACCGTGAGGTCCCAGCCGGTGACGGTGACGGTGTCGCCTTCGACGGGGATGCGTTCCAGACGGGTGGCGATCAGGCCGGCGAGCGTCTCGTAGGGGCCGTCGGGAACGGTGAAGCCGATCTCCTCCAGCTCGTCCACGCGGACACTTCCGCCGGCCTCCCAGACCTTGCGGCCGTCCTGTTCCGGGGCGGCGATGAGGTCGGGGATCTCGATCGGGTCGTGTTCGTCGAGGACCTCGCCGACGACCTCTTCGACGATGTCCTCGACCGTGACGACGCCGGCGGTGCCGCCGTACTCGTCGATGACCACGGCCATGGTGCGGGCCTTGCGCAGCTGGCCGAGGAGGGTGTCCACCGGCAGGGAGTGCGGCACCAGCAGCGCCGCGCTCATGAGGTCGGCCACCGATGTCAGGAGCCGCTTGTCCTCGTCCAAATCCAGGACGTCGCGGATGTGGACGGTGCCGACCACCTCGTCGAGGGTGTCGCGGAAGACGGGGAAGCGGGACAGGCCGGTGGCGTAGGTGAGGTTCGCGGCGTCGGCGGCGCTGGCGTGCAGCTCCAGTGCCTGGACGTCGATCCGCGGGGTCATCACATTCTCGGCGCTCAGCTCGGCCAGGTGCAGCGTCCGCACGAACAACTCCGCCGAGTCGGCCTCGATCGCGCCCTGGCGGGCGGAGTGACGCGCCAGCGCGACGAGTTCTTCCGGGGTGCGGGCCGAGGCGAGCTCTTCCGCCGGTTCCAGGCCGAAGCGGCGCACGAGACGGTTCGCGGTGTTGTTCAGGTGCCGAATCAGCGGGGCGAAGACGGCCGTGAAGGCGCGCTGGGGGCCGGCGACGACCTTGGCCACCGCCAGCGGGCGTGAGATCGCCCAGTTCTTCGGAACGAGCTCGCCGACCACCATCAGCACCACGGTGGACAAGGCCACACCGAGCACAGTCGCGGTGGTCGCAACCGCACCAGAGGGCAGTCCGGCCGCCTCCAGCGGCCCGCGCAGGAGGGCGGAGACGGACGGCTCGGCGAGCATGCCGATCACCAGCGAGGTGACGGTGATGCCGAGCTGGGCGCCGGACAGCTGGAAGGTCAGGCGCTTGGCGGCCTTCAGAGCGCTCACGGCGCCTCGCTCACCGGCCGCGGCAGCGCGCTCGAGCTCGCTGCGTTCGACGGTGGTGAGAGAGAACTCGGCGGCGACGAACACCGCGCACGCCAGCGTCAGCACCAGGGCGAGGAGGAGCAGCAGGACTTCGGTCACCGTGCCACCCCCGCTCCCGGCTGAGAATTCTGCGGGCAAGGCGTGGCACGGCATGGACTGATTCGATTCTCGGCGGACCTTGATGGCCCGGACGGCTGTTTGACTACGGACAGTATCCGCACCCCAATAGTAAACGGCAAGTAAAGTCGGGGCGTGGGCGCGGGAGGGAATGATCCCGCCGAAATCCCCTCCTGCGCTGCGCGAGCTCGACGCTGATCTGGAACCGCGGCGCCTTCTACCCAGGCCGTGTTTCAGGCCGTGGCTACGACCAGCCCTAACCTCGATCTTTCGTGACGGTCCGTCGGTTTCTTCGGCGGGCCGTTTCGGTTGTTCGGGCTGGTGGTGGCCAGGCTGATAGCCCGGCTGTCGCGTCGGGTGGGCGCCGGGTTCCACAGCTCCGGTCGGGGCGATGCTGCTCGTAGGGACGGGAAACGTGCTGGTCAGCCGGGGTTCGGGAGAGCTTCGAGCTGTGCCAGGGCGTCGGTGATGACGTCGGTCCATGGCCAGTGGCGCGCGAATCTCAGGTGCCGGCGGCGGGCGGTCGTGACGATCTGGGCGACGGCGGAGAAGAGGCGGAGCCGGAGACGGCGGGGCTCCCATCTGCGGGATTTGCCGGTCAGGGCGAGCATGGGCATCCAGGCCAGGAGGTCGAGGGCGATCTGGACGACCTCCAGCCAGATCTGGTTCTGCGCGGTGTCGTGCAGGGGCAGGTTGCGCAGGCCGGTGGCGCGGGCGTTTCGGATGCGGTCCTCGGCTCGTGCGCGTTGGCGGTGCCGCAGTTCGAGTGCGGCGATCGGGATGCCGGTGGTGTTGGTGGCGAACCCGGTGAGCCGCAGTCCGTCGGCGTCGGTGAAGCGCAACTGCGCGCCGGGGTGCGGGCGTTCCTTGCGGACGATCAGCCGCATCCCCTGCGGCCAGCCCTTGAGTACATCGCCGTCGAGTTCGACGACCCAGGCACCGTGGCGGATCTCGCCGCCCGGCTCGACGGCCACCGTCCACGCGGCGGGCGGGACCTTGAGGACGGCCTGGTGGATGGCGTCGGTGATGGTCATGCCGACCGAGTACGACAGCCACCTGCCCCGCTGGGCCAGCCAGGCGACGAACTCGTGTGTGCCACTGCCGGAGTCGGTATGGATCAGCGTCTGGCGTCCACGCCGGTACTTCTTCGGCAGCTGGGCCAGGGCGAGTTGGGCCGTGGCGATGTGGTCGGCGGCGGTGTTGCTGCCAGCGTTGCCGGGCCTGAGCAGGCCGGCCACCGGCTCCCCGCTGCCACCGCTTCCGTGATCGACGAACCCCATCAGAGGATGGTGTCCGAAGGTCTTCTTCCAGGTCGCGGTGGCGTCCTGCTTCTCGGAGTGGGCCAGCACGAGCACCCCGTCCAGGTCCACGGTCACCTGCCCTGCGGCGTCCGGGGCCGCGTTCTTGGCCACGTTCCAGACGCGCTCGCGTGCTGCGGCCCGCGCGGCCCGTATCGCGTGGAGGGCCTTCGGCCCAGCGGCGGCGAGTGTGTCGATGAGGCGGGAGACCGTCGGGTCGGAGGCCACCGGCCCGAACACGGCCGGTTCGGCCCGCAGCATCTCGACATCCGCGAGGCAGTCCCCGCCCAGCGCGACCGCGAGGGCCACGTCCAGCAGGATCTTGCCCGGATCGTGCACCGCCCTCGGGCGTCGCCACGGCGTCAGCGCCGTCGATACCGCCCGGTCCAGCCCGGCCTTGCGGGCGGTCTCGACCAGCAGCACGGCCCCAGCCTGGGACACCACCGCATGGCCGCCGCCCTCGATGCGGACGCGTGGATAGGACCCGATACGCTTCTTCACCTGGGAAGTGCCTCCGACGGTGGCAGGAACAAGGACCTCGACAATCCTCATTCTTGCTGGTCAGAGGCACTTTTCGCTTCCCTGACCACCCGTCGGACAGCCCGTCTCATGAAAGCGCGAGTTTAGACGCTGGCCACCTGCGGGGCGGCGCGGAGTGAACCGCGCCACCGCCCACCCCGGCTACCCAGTTAGCGGAGGTTGAGGAGTATCTGGGTGTAAGTCGGCGCTTGTGCCCTCCGTGACGGTCCGCCGCTCACGTGTCGTTCCTGCGGGTGGGGACGGATTCGCCTGGTACCTCTACTTCTTCGAAGCGCCACTGCTGGTTCGGGGCACCGCGATCCGCCACGACGGCCCGGTGGTTACCGTTGCCGTCCGAGAGGACGGTGACGACCTTGTCCTCATGTGACCCCGGCCAGAACATTCCGCCGTCGGCCTTCCACTGGGTCTGGTCCTGCCTGCCCCAGCCAAACAGGCCCACCTCAACCGGGCCTCCGAAGCCGACCACCCCGACATGGAGGGCGTACGCACTGCGGATGTCCTTGTTGATGTTGACCAGGTGCCAGAATTCGTCGCCGTAGGTGTTCGCCCTGTCGTCGAAGAACCAGATCTCGCGCCTCGCGTTCCTGGGACGGCTCACGACCAGGACCTGGTCTTTGGTGTGGCTGTAGGGGATGAAGCCCTTCTCGCCAGTCCAGCGGTCATGCGCCTCCTGCATGCCGTAGGACGTCCCCCCGTCTGCGGCAGCCAGACACAGCCCCGTGTCCTCGTTGATGATGCGGAAGAATTTCTCGGTCGGAAACCCGTTGCCCATTTCACTCTCCGCGATGCAATCGTGACATGTAGTGACGGAGTTAATGATGACATGCGACGGTTGCCCCCATGCGCAGCGGCGCGGCAGGTCCGGGGCGCTTTGCGGCCTGCGCGACCGGGGTGCAGCAGCAAGGTTGCGGCAGCTCCGGCGCACTACGCCCGTCGCGTTATGCGCCGTGCGAGGGAGTGCCAGTCGAAGGTCGCAAAGGACGCCATGATCATGACAGCGACGAGGGCGGCCATGGGGATGTCGGAGACGACGGGGCAGAAGACGATGCACAGCAATCAGGAACGCGCCGACCTTCGCGTTGATCATCGTCTGGCCGATCATGGCGCGGCCGGGGCTGTGATGGTCACAGCAGCCACGCCGAAGTCCGGTGACAGAAAGTCGCCGTCCCTCCCGCTGACGCTGGTTGCGCCGTGGCCAGTGCCGTTCCTGCCGCTTTCGCTGTAATCACCCTCACCGTCACGCGTGAGCACCCACCGGGCGTCGGCCGACACTTCCTCCCCGCTCCTTGGTCGATCACCAGGTGACCTGCAGGGCTCGGAGTCCGTAGACGACCGCATGGTCGTGGGTGGCAGGTGGGGTGCTTGCATCGTGCAGTTGGAGGGTGGGGAAGCGGTGCAGCAGCTTGGTCAGGATGATTTCGATTTCGAGGCGTCCTAGTTGCTGGCCGATGCACTGGTGGGGTCCGTGGCCGAAGCTGAGGTGCTGGCGGCTGTTGGGGCGGTCGAGGTCGAGGCGGTCGGGATCGGGGAACTTCAGCGGGTCACGGTTCGCGGCAGGCATGTGGAGGACAACGCGTTCTCCGGGTTCGATCCGCTGTCCCCTGATAACGAGTGCTGCACGGGCGACCCTGAGCAGTCCGAACTGCAGGATGGTGTGGTAGCGCAGCAGTTCCTCGACGGCGTTGTCGATGAGGGACGGGTCCGCTTGCAGGCTCTGCCAGAGGGCGGGTGAGCGCAGCAGGGTCAGGATGCTCAGGGAGATCATGTTCGCGGACGTCTCGTGACCGGCGATGAGCATCAGCTGCCCGAGGGAGACGATCTCGCCGTCGGCCAGCGGCGGTCCGCCGTCAGGCGGACGGTGCTGGGTCAGCCCGCTCAGGAGGTCGTCGACCGGATCCCGGCGCTTGGCTTCCACCAGGCCGCGCAGGTACGCGTGCATGGCCTTCTTGCTGGCCAGCAGTTCCTCTCGCGTCCGGTCCAGGCCCAGCAACTCACCGGTGAGGCGCTGGAAGTGATCGTGGTCGGTGTAGGGGACGCCCAGCAGTTCGCAGATCACCAGGGACGGCACGGGCAGGGCAAGAGCGGGAACAAGATCGACCGGGCCACAGGGCATCGCCGCGATGGCGTCCAGGTGCTCGTCCACGTACTTCTCGATGCGGGGGCGCAGCGTGCGGATGCGGCGCATGGAGAACTGCCCGATGAGCGGATGCCGCAGCCGTGTGTGTTCGGGTGGATCGCTGGTGAGCAGGTCCGATGTCCGGAACTGCGCCATCTCCGCTTCCGTGATGAGACTGGCTCTGACCTGGGAGTTGAGATGGGGCCTGCGGGAGCTGAGCCTGAGGTCGGCCAAGGCGGCGCGGACGTCGTCGTAGCGGGTGAGAAGCCAGCCTGGGGGGCCGTCGGGGAAGGCCAGGCGTGCTACTGGCTGTTCGGCGCGCAGGCGGGCGTATTCGTCCGGTGGGTGCATGGGGCAGCGGCGCTGGGTGGGCAGTGTGATCGCTGCAGTGTTGGTGTCATCCTTCATGTCCGCCGTCCTCCGGTCTTCTTGCCTTGTCCTGTGCGGTGTCGGGGACGAACCGGGCGGTCTCGAAGGACCACTGCAGGGTGCCGCGCATCCAGGTTTGGAGCATCTGTGCATAGGCCAGCACCATCGGCGGCGGGGCGGTGGTGCTTTGTGTCTGGGATCCGCCTGGGGCTGTGAGGTGTGAGGCGATGGCGTCGAAGTGGCGAAGACGCTCGTGGAGCATGGCGCGGGCGATGGCGTACGCCTGGTCTCTGGATGTGGTCTGTTCGCGATGGAGGATGGAGATGAGGTTGTCCTGGCCCCGGGCGTGCTCCGACTCTGCCGAGGCGATGTCGTTTCCGTAGCCGACCGCGTCAACCACTGTCTGGCGCAGGGCGCCCACGACATCGTGCGTACGCCACTGGTCGGGCAGCTCGATGTGGCTGACGGCTTCGCCGATGTGCAGAGCTGGCAGCATGGTGATGCTCTGCCGGCGCAGTGCGAGGTACTCCTGCAGACCCAGGGGCGTCGCCTGCTGTCGCAGCCGGGCCTCGGCCACACTCGCTGCGGCGAAGTCCCGGTAGTCGGCCGTGAAGCGGCCGGCCCAGCCAGGCGACGCGGTGGGGGCGGTCCGCTGCCACAGGTCGTTCAGGGCGCGGACGTAGGGGGAGTTTGGCCGCTCCCGGCCGCTGCTCGTGCCGTCGAGTACCTGAAGCAGATCCGCCAGCAGCTCGTGCACTGCCTGGGGGCGGTCGTCAGCCGCAAGCTCGTCGGAGTCGAATACGTCGTCGACCAGGCAGATGAAGGCCACCCACTCGGCCGCCAGCGCCAGCTCGCCGGGGGTGCCGAGCGGATGGACGTAGCCCGCCCAGGTCCCCAGGCGCATCCTGGCCAGCCTCGCGAACTCGGCAGGGTCGGGGACCAGGCCCATGCGCCTGGCCCAGCCGTGCATCTCCTGCTCGGCTCGGGGTGCGGCTGGCGAGGGAGTCTGCAGGGGGAAGGGAAGAACCTCCTGGGATGCCCCCCAGGAGGTCGTCCGATCCGCGGTCTGGCCGGTGTGCCGCTCAACCGAGGTCACCAGCGCCAGCTCTCATCACAGGCACCCAGCGCGAGCAGTGCCCAGATGTCGGCGAAGACGGGTGCGTCGAAGAGCAGCGGCCGGGGGGCGACCTGGTCGGGCAGGGCGGTGAATCCTCCGTCGGCCTCCTGGCGGGCCAGGAGATGGAAGATGCCGCGGCGTACGACGTGGTCTGTCCCGACGTGACGTCCCATCGCGGACAGGGCGAGCAGCGAGTACGCGGTACTGGTGGTGTCACTCGCATCACCGAGGCGGTATCCCCAGCCTCCGTCGCCGTTCTGCGCCAGGTCGAGGAAACGGTGTGAGCGAGCCACCGCCTGTTCGCGAGCGGCACGTAGCTGCGGCAGGCGGGAAGGGGGCAGCGAGTGCAGGGCCCACATGGCCCGCCAGATGGTGTTGGCCTCGCTCAAGGTCCAGCTGCGCTCGAACGTGCCATCAGGCTTCTGCGCCCCGAGCAGGTAGCGGGCGGCGTTCTCCAGCAGACCGGCATGTGCTTCCCCGGCCCAGCCCAGGGCGCTGGCGGCCCCGCCGGTCATTCCCACCTCGGACGGGTCCCCCGCGACGTAGGTGGGAAAGCCCCCGTCCTGGCCCGCGATCGCAGACAGGTAGCTCCCGGCCCGCTGGAGGGGTTTGGCGTAGCGCCCGGTATCGAGGGAGGCGAGGAAGGCGAGGGCGTAGGAGGTGGTGTCCACGTCGCTTTGCATCATGTGCTCGCCGAACGGCCAGCCGCCGTCCGGGCCCTGCCTGGCCGCAAGGTAGTCGCCCATGCGCTCGGTCACCTGGCGATCGGCTCCCGCCCTGGCCAGGGCAAGACCCGCGACGCCGGTGCAGAACACGGACAGGTTCGCGATACTGGGTAGGCCGCCGTCGGGGTTCACGCACTCCACCAGCAGACGCAGGCCCTTGGCGACGTCGGCACTGCGGGGTGCGACCGCGCTGACGGCCAGGAGCGCCAGCAGGTGCGCTGTGACGTGGTTCTCCCACACGCCGCGGCGCTGGCCTTCACGCAGGAGCGTCACCAGCCGTTCGTGCTCGACGGCGGTGACAGCCTCAGGCCGCCGCAGTCCGTGGGCGATCGTCACCTTGAGCGCCAGCATGATCATCTGAACCCAGGGTGCCCGGTTCCCGCTGTCGATGCGCTCCGGCCGCATCCCCGGGTGGAAGTCGATCGCTCCGACGGACGCGAGACACACATCGAAGAACAACCGCTTGCGGGCGAAGGTGAAGTGGTCGAAGCCGGCGAGAAGCTCCGCATGCACCCAGTCCGCGTCGGCCTGCCGGCCCGTGAGTACCGCGTCGCTCAGTGCCGAGTCGAAACGACTCCTGCCACCACCGGTATCCCGTGACAAGAAGCCCTCGAGCCCCTCCTGCACACCAGGGTGCTGTCCCTCCCGGCGCAGCAGCGCCAGCAGCAGCGCCGACTCCAGAACCCGGCTCGCGCACGGCCCCGGCACACAGCCGTCCGGCGTCACCTGCGCCGCGAGCCGGCTCACCAGGTCCCGGCAGACCCGGGCGGCCTCCATTCCCACACCCGAACCCGCCCGGCGGGAACGCGGCAGCGGAGCGACAGCACGGGGAGGGGCGGATTCGGCATGCACAATAACTCTCCGTTCAGCGCACTGGAGCCGGCGACTGGAAGCTGGTGGAACCCGGGCTGAGCGCGGCTGCCCCACTCTTCCCAGCACGGCGTCCCCACCCGTCGCAGCGACAAGACGTTCCAGAGTCGCCCAGGCCGACCAAGTCAGCGAAGGCGCATACCACCCACAATTGGCGCGTACCGGCCTGGTGTCGTGCGCCGGAGCACAAAACGGCAGCTCGTCCTCCATGTCGGCCCGGAACGCCTGGCGGATGGCCGCGCGGACGGAAACCCTGGCAGGAGCGGCCGTGCGGGAGGACCGTTCGACCTCGGCTCCCCATCCGATCTCGTTCCAGCTCTCCGCCAGACCGACCCGCCGGAGCTTCCTGACTGTCCCCTCCGCGCCGTATCGGCAGAGCGCCTGCGCCGACGGCGGCAGCCACTACGCCGGATCCTGACCCGCCTTGTTCGATTCGACCAAGACAGTCGCGGGCATCCCAACCGATCAGGCATAGTCGGAAAGCTCGACAGCCGGTTCACCGACGTGGGACGCGAAAATTGCTGCTGCCAGTCCGAACTTTACATGCGTAACTGGGGCGAACAGGGCGAGGAGCGGCAGCGCTTCGCCGCTCCTCGCAAGGGCGTCACGGGCGGCGCAAAATCACTTCCACCTCTTGTCACAGGCCGCTTGCAACTTCTTGTCCGCGGACCCCCGCGCCAGGTCGCACATGAACCCCGGGTCAATCTGCTGCTTCGCCGGGACCGAGTACCGCGGGCCCTCAACTGCCTTGCGCCGCAGGGCAGTCCAACGCGGGGCCGGCTTCCGGGGGGCCGTCCGCTTCGGCGGGGCGCGTACGTCCGCCGCTGCTTCGCCGCCAGCCTCCCGGCCAGCTTCCGGACCGACGCCGATGGCGGCGCACCCCCTGCCGGATGCTTCGCCCTGGCCGGTACCCGGCGGGCCAGCTGTGCCGGGACGGCCCGCGAGGGCCACATCCAGCACTGTCTTGCCCGGATCGTGCACCGCCCGAGCCTTCCGCCACGGCGCCAGTGCCGCTGATATCGCGGAGCCCAAGCCGGACTTGCGGACGGTCTCGACCAGCAGCACGCCCCCTGCCTGGGAGACCACCGCCCGGCCACCGCCCTCGATGCGGACACGCGGGTACGACCCGATACGCTTCTTCACCTGAGAAGTGCTTCTTTCCACGGCACGATCTGGACCCTCGGCAAGTCTTATCGTTGCAGGTCAGAAGCACTTCTCGCATTTTCGATCACGCTTCGGACAGCCCACCACGTGAAAGCCCGAGGCTAACGGCGGGGTCCGTTCCCGGGAGGCTGGGCGGAGGGGGCTCCGGTTGCGGCGCGCGACGCGGCACCCGCGGTCCGGTGGTCGGAGTCCACAATGATCTGCCCTCGGCAGGGGCAGCTGACGCCAAGCTGGGGGAGGGCCGGTCGGGTAGGGGCCAGCGTCTCTGCGTGCCAGGACGAGCGCAGCCACCCGAAGGGCCTTGGCTCCCGCCAACAGATGATCAAGAGATCCGCACGTTTGGAAACCCTGGCGCGGTGAAGACGGTTGTTAACACCGTTCTTATTCATCGAGGTAGGAGAAGCGGATGGGCATCATTGCCTGGATCTTGATCGGCCTGCTCGCGGGCTTCATCGCGAAGGCGCTGATGCCGGGCAGGGACCCGGGTGGCGTCATCATCACGATGCTGATCGGCATCGCGGGCGGCCTGCTCGGCGGGTTCCTCGGCAAGGTCATATTCGGCGTCGACTCCATCGACGGGTTCTTCGACCTCTCCACTTGGATCGCCGCCATCATCGGCTCCGTCATCCTCCTCGTAATCTACCGACTGGTCACCGGCAACAAGCGGCACCACAGCCACGCCTGAGCAACCCAGTCCCACCGCACGCAAACGGCTCCCCCGACCTGTCCCGAGCGGTCCTGGACTCCGCCCACGTACGGGCCAAAAAGTGCCCCTATGGTTTTCGTCAAGCCGTGACCGTGGTGGGTGGCTGGTAGAAGGTGCCGTCACGGAGCATGGCGAAGAGGACGTCGATGCGGCGGCGTGCGAGGCATACGAGGGCTGCGACGTGGTGTTTTCCCTCGCGTCGTTTCCTGTCGTAGTAGGCGCGTGAGTCCGGCTGCGAGAGGGAGGCGAACGCGGCGAGGTAGAAGGCGCGCTTGAGCTGCCGGTTGCCTCGCCTGGAAGGGTGTTCACTGCGGATGGACGAGCCGGATCTGCGGGTGGCGGGCGCGAGGCCTGCGTAGGCGGCCAGGTGCCCGGCGGTGGCGAATCCACTGCCGTCACCGACGTCGACAAGGATGCGGGCCGCGGTCCTGACCCCGATGCCGGGCATCGAGATCAGGACCTGGGAAAGAGGGTGGGCCTCCAGCAGTTCCTCGATCCTGCTGGCCAGGAGCTTGCGCTGGTCGAGCACTGCGGCCAGCGAGCCGGCCAAGCTGGGAAGGATCAGGGATGCGGCCTCGGTGCCGGGAACGATGACGGTCTACTCGTCCAGGGCGATGAAGATGTCCTCAACGAGACGTTCGGCCATGCGCGGTGCTTTGGGCCGCAGCATCGTTATCAGGCGCCGCCTGCCGGCCGTCCTCAACCGACAAGCAGCGCAAGTCCGCCGCCCAGTACAACGACCCCTCCCAGCCGGTGACGCTGGTCTCGGGGGCACGTCTCCACCGACGAAAACAAGCCCGAATCCCTCGATCACGTCGCAGGCCTCCAGGTCGACCGCGTCCGATCCGTCGCCGCAGGCAGAAACCCCGGGCTCTAGCCTCGCCGTTTCGGTTGGGGTGCGGCTGACGGTTGGATAGAAACGCAAAAGTGCCTTCCTGAACTGGGACGATGGACCATGGACCGTGTCTAGAGGTTCTGTCGTCGCCAGAGGAAGGCACTTTCTGCGTGAAGGATATCGGTTCGCGGCCCCGGCTTGCGGTGTCCACTGATGAGTCGGGGGTGGTCGGGCACGCCGGAGCACGTTTGCTCCACTGTGAGCTGGTGAGTTCGTCATCCTGGCCTTTGCCGTTCGCCTGCAGCAGCTGGACCCGCACCGGCATGCGGTAGCCGTACAGCCGGTCCTGCCATCCGCTCGTGTACGTGTGGTGAGCTGGCAGGCTTGCGCGGACGAGGGCCGCTGTTCCGCACCGACATCAGCGCCGCCCTGCGGCGGCCAACGACGCCATCGACGGCACGCCGGAGGAGATGCGGTACTTCCTGACGGTCACCCAGTACCAGCTCTGACCGCCCGGTGCGGCAGCCCCCACCCAGGGGGCTGCCGTACGGTCGGAGGCTCCGAACGCCTCCGGTGCCACCGTGGAGACCGGTCCGCCCTCGGCCAGGGCGACTCGCGGTCGCTAGCCGGTGCGGCCGGGCAGGCCCGCCCAGTTCGACCCGATGGGCAGGGGGTAGCCGTCGTCGACCCGGTCGGCAGCAATGTCGTACCGCATGTACTGGGATCCCTTGAAGAAGTACGCCTTGCCGTTGTCCCACACGATCCCGGCATCGACCCCGTCGCCCCACAGGCCGGGCCAGAACGGGTCGATCGGCAGCGGGTACCCGGGGTCCACCCGGTCGGCGGCGATGTCGTACCGCATGTACTCGCTGCCGCGGAAGAAGTACGCCTTGCCGTTGGGCCACAGGACGGCCGCGTCGATCCGGTCACCCCACAGGCCGGGCCAGTTGCCGGCGATCGGCTTCGGGTAGCCCGGGTCCACCCGGCTGGTCGCGACGTCCCAGCGCATGTACTGGCTGCCGCGGAAGAAGTACACCTTCCCGTTGGGCCACGGAATACCCGAGTCGACGGTGTCCCACAGTCCCGGCCAATTCCCGGCGATGGTCAGCTCGTAGTCGGGGTAGACGACCCGGTCCTCCGCGATGTCGTAGGCCCTGTAGTGGGTTCCGCGCATGATGTAGGCGTTGCCGTTGTTGTACATGATCGCCGCGTTGATGCCGCCGCCACTCCAGAGGCCGGGCCAGTTCTTCCCGATCGCCCGTGGATAGGCGGGGGCGACCCGGTCCGCGGTGACGTCGTAGCCGACGTACTGCCAGCCGCGCATCAGGTACGCCTTGCCGTCGTTCCACATCACGGCGCCCTGGATCCCGTTCCCCCACAGGCCGGACCAGTTGCCGGCGATCGGCTTCGGGTAGCCCGGGTCCACCTTGTCGGCGGCGATGTCGTATCGCATGTACTGGTCGTCGCGGAAGAAGTAGGCCTTGCCGTTGTTCCAGACGATCGCCGCGTCGATCCGGTCGCCCCACAGGCCCGGCCAGTGCTCCGCGATGGGCAGCGGGTAGCCCGCGTCGACCTTGTCGGTCGCGATGTCGTACCGCATGTACTGAGTGTCGCGGAAGAAGTACGCCTTTCCGTTGGGCCACACCACACCGGCGTCGATCCGGTCGCCCCAGAGGCCCGGCCAGTTCGGGTTGATGGGCAGCGGGTAGCCGGGGTCCACCCGCCGGGTGCCGGGGTCGATGCGGTAGTACTCGCCGCCCGCGAACACGTACACCTTGCCGTTGGGCCAGAATACGGGCGCGGTCAGCATCCGGAGGCTGAGCGTTTCCACGAAGGAGCTGTAGTTGTCGGCGTTCTTCGCCGCCTTGTCCGGGTTGCTGATCGCGAGGTCGCGCGAGGCCGGAAGGCCGTAGACGTAGTCGTCGGTGACGACGTTCGTAGCCGCATGGCTCCACTCGTGGGCGATGGTACCGAACCGCGAATCGGTTCCCGTCGCCGGGAGCGTGTAGAAGGCCGGACAGACGTAGACGGTGTCCGATCCGAGGTAGGTGTAAGCGGTGGTGTTGACCCCGCAGCTCGGCGGGCTCAGATCGTAGGTGAACCCCCTGTTCATCCAGGCGCGTGTCCCGGCCATGCGGTCACGCACGGTCTGGTAGCGGGAGACGCTGTCCGCCCCGAACCACTCCCTGTACAGGGTGTTGTCCGTCCGACCGCTCCAGCTGTCCAGCTCGGCGATGGCCGAGTCCAGCCAGGCGCATGCGTTGTCGTGCGCGGCGATGACCTCGGCGAACCCCGGGGGAAGGGGGAAGTCCCGCAGCAGGGCCGACGGCCGTTCCGTTTCCGGGGTCATCGTGAGCAGCCGGGCGCCCTCCTCCGGCTGCTCGCTGCGCGCCCGCTCGCCCGCCGTGGGCCGTGCGGTGCTGTCCGGGAGGAGTTCGAACTCTGTGCTGACCGGGCCGAGGGTGAAACCCCGGTGTTCCGCCCGTGGGCGTGCGGTGAGGGCCTCCGTCCCGACGACGGGGATGACGTCGGCGAACCGCACCAGCAGGGTGACCGTGTACGCGCCGGGCTCGTCTAGCGCATACGACTCCGAGATGTCGAGCTCTTCGGAGATGGTCTCGCCGACCCGGATGGTGCGGTAGGACGTCGGATCAGGGTCGGTGCGGCTGACGAACCGCCCGTCGTAGGGAACGGCGCGGCTCTCGTGCTCTACCTCTAGGAAGTGGAAGACTTCACCTTCGAGCGGGGTGTTCCAGACGAGCAGCCTGTAGTCCCTGTCGCCCACGTTCTCCAGCTCGAAGGTGAGAAACACCGGTTCGCCCCGGCTGTAGGTCGGGGCTCCGCGGATCGCCAAACGGAAGTCATCGCGCATCGGCTCGACTCCTCACGGGAGTGCTTTTGAGGGAGGGCGGGCCCTGACCGGGAGACGGCCGTACAGGTCCAAAGGCCCGTGCCTCCAGCGTCGACCACTCCCGCCCGCCCCGCATCCCCAGCCGGTCGACGTTCCGGTGGGTGCGGGGGGCCGCTGCGCGGAATTGCTCCCCGCAGCGCCCTTTCGCCGTTTCCCGCGCTCCGCCCGGACCCCTTTCTGCCTCAGAGGCTGCGGACGAAGGCGATGAACGCCTCCGGGGCCACGATGAAGGCGGGACCTCCGGGGTCACGGGACTGCAGGCGGTCGAAGGCCACGCCGCTGCCATCGTTGAGGACTGCGACCAGCTCACCGTCCAGCACGGCGTCCGGCAGCACACCCGCAGCGGCGTCGACATCAGCCGTGCCAGCCGCGACATGCTCGGGCACCGTGTCCACCTCCGCGTGCGCCCATACGGGGCGGCGGGAGGCCCCGTCGGCAGACACCAGCCCCAGCGCGACGGGCCCCGGTGCCAGGCCGGCGCCGCCAACCGGGGTCGGCGTCGTGGCCAATGCCGGCGCCTATTAGGTCAAACGGGTGGCCATTTCGGCGAAGCGACCCCTACGAACCGGAGCTCTGTGATCTTCTTGCCGCCGATCCCCGGTTGGGGAACCATGCGAACAGAGGACTCTTATGACTTTCAAGAAGTGGGTCAAAAAGGCCTGCTTGGTAACCGCGCCCGTGGCGGCCTCGGCCATGCTGGTTGTGGGCCTGTCCACCAACGCCCAAGCCGCCACCGGCACTCTGACCTGGCAGGGAGCCCAGGGCACTCAGTGGACCTGGAGAAACCCGCCGAGCGGCACGTGCAGCAACTTCGGTGGGAACACGGTCGCTTACAGGCCCCACAACAACACAGGGGAACGGCTCACCGTGTACACCGAGTTTGGATGCTCCGGCTCCAAGGCGGAGTTCGGCCCCGGCGCCTACACCACAAGCTGGACCCCGTACTACAGCTTCCGGTACTAGGCATCGTCTCGTCGATCACGCCTGGAGCCAGATCAGAGTGCTGGCCGGGGTGATAGCCGCGAGGTACCGGTCGGGCAGCTCGTCGCAGCGGGCGGTGATACCCCGCCACTGCTTGAGGCGGTGGAAGCAGCGTCCGACGACGTTGCGGCGTCGATAGACGGCCCTGCCGAAGCCGCAGGGCCGTTCGCGGCGCCGGCGTCGGCCCGCGAACTGGCCGACGCGCTCGGGGATGGTGCCTTGATTCCGCGTCTGCGCAGCAACCTACGGTGGCGCGGAATCCGCGCGGTCATCCCGCAGCCATCCGACCAGATCGGCCACCGCCTGCGGCAGGGACGTGAAGGGGCCGCCCGCCAAGCTTCGACCGCGAGGCCTACAAACAGTGGATCACGGTCGAGCGGTGCATCAACCAGCTCAAGCAGTGGCGCGGCCTGGGCCACACGGACGGACAAACTCGCCATCGCCTACCAGGCCGCACTCCACCTCGCGGGCATCCTCATCTGGACCCGACGTTGACCAAAGAGACAAAACCTAACGAGCTGGTGCATGGTTGGCGGTGCGACGCTGGGTCATGATCCCTGATCATGTTCGTGTGGTGGGGAACGGGTCTCGTGCAGCGATCATCAGCGATCGGAGGATCACAGGGCTGTCGGCCGATGTGATCGCCGAACTCGTCGCCGAGGTAGGACCGTTATGGCACGAACGGCACCAGGCGCGACTGGAGTCCAGGCCGCGGAAGCGGGCCGTCGGGGCCGGCGCAAAGCACCGGCTGGTCTTTATCGACCGGCTCCTGGCCACGCTCGTCCACCTTCGTCACGGTGTCACTCACGACGTGCTGGCCTGCTGGTTCGGTGTCGACCGTTCCACGGTCACGCGTGCCATCGGCGAGGTGCGGCCCCTGCTCGCAACGCGCGGCTGCACCATCGCGCCCGGCATCCGGCTCCGCACTCTCGCCGAGGTCATCGACTATCTCGGAGCCAGCGGACAGACCGGGATCATCGACGGCACCGAGATCCGGGTCCGCAGGCCCGCCGCCGGCCGCAAGGACCGGGAGAAGTTCATCTCCGGCAAGAACAAGCAGAACGCGGTCAAGACCATGGTCCTCACCGACGCCAGCGGCAGGCTCCTGTTCTGCAGTCCAACCCAGCCCGCAAGCTGTGCCGACATCACCCACGCCCGACAGTTAGGACTGGTCAAACACCTGACGGACGGCCCAGCGGCCGTGGAGATCCTCGCCGATGCCGGCTACCAGGGCCTCGGCGCCCAGACCGGTGGCCGCGTCGTGACGCCACCGCACCGTAAATTCAAGAAGAACCCGCCTGAGTGGTACGAGGAGATCTACGAGCGCCAGCGCAAGACCCACTCCTCACGCCGAATCCGCGTCGAGCACGGCATCGCACACCTCAAGAACTGGCGAGCACTCGCTCGCCACCACGGCCGACGCGAGCACATGAGTGACACGGTCCAAGCCGTCGCCAGCCTCCTTTCATGGCAGCAGACCACCACCCTCGGGGCCAACCAGCCACGGTGAACACCGCCCCGACCTGCACCTTTCGACGTGCCACCGCCAACCATGCACCAGCTCGTTAGGCGTACAAGTGCCGGCTAGCCCGCCGCAGACCTCGCCCGTTCGAGGGAACCGGCGGTTCGTGGCTTCGGCCGGTGCAGCTGCGCCGGTTAGCATCCTGCCCGGCTAGTGGCGTACTGCCGATCACCGCCGCCTCCGGAGCTGTTCGGACCCGCTCATGGTCACACGGAACTGCTCACGCATTCACGGATCCTAGATCGACTGTAGGGTCCGCTGCACGGCTTCCTGTAGAGACAGGGGATTTCGCGCGTAATGAGCACTGCGTGCGGGTGCCGATCATGAGCAGAACGCCCCGTTCCGGGTGCCCTTGATGATCGCTGTGAGTAGCAGTGGTTGACATTGCCTTCCGGCTCCCGGGCATGGGTGGGAGCGGTTCGTCCGCTGGGAAGCGGACGGCACCCGGGCCCGTCTGCTGGAGCAGGCCCAGGCCCGGGACGACGCTGTGGGAGCCGTGGAGTGGACAGTGTCGGTCGACTCCACGATCAGCCGGGCCCACCAGCACGCCGTCGGCGCCCGTCACTCTTGCGGTGGTGCTTCTGGTGTCGATACATGTGGCGTATTGTGTTCGAACGAATACTCAACGTGATTGGGTGTGGGGAGTGGGGGCAGATCCTGAAGCGTTCCGAAGTCGCATGGAAGGACGCTTGGCTCATGGCTCACCGGAAGGTGTATCTCGCCGTCGGCAGGACTCGCACCCGGATCTACCGCTTCGACCCCATCGATGGTGACACCCGCGTCGTCGAGAACGTGCGGCCCTACGAGGCCGGCTACACCGCCATGGGTGCGCAGTACCGCGGCGACGACAAAGAGCCCCTGCTGCTGGCGGTGAGCGGCAACAAGCTCATCACCATCGACGTGGCGGCCTGCACCTTGAAGGAACAGGTCATCGACGGGCTGCCCGACGGGCCCTGGTTCGACGGCGACATGGATCCCGACGGCAAGACCCTCTTCGTCGTCAGCAACCCCGGCACACCCAGCTACGCCATCGACGTGGCAGCCGGCAAGGCCACACCCCGCAACGCACCGGGAGGCGGCCGGTGGGACGACTTCGCCTACCACCCCAGGGACGGGCGGCTGTACTCGGTGGAGGGCGACAACGGCGACCTGCTGCTCATCGACCCGAGCCGCCAGCCCATGAAGACCGTCCTCAAGCAGGGTGTCTTCCCGTCCGCGCAAGCCAGCACCGCGGCAGGCTCCCGCAAGGCGTACTCGGCTACCTTCTTCGACCAGGACGGCAACTTCTACGCCGTCGACTCCGCTGGCAACGTCAACCACCTCGACTTGACCACAGCGACGATCCCCGACCACTCGCGGCGCATCGGACGGGGCAGGGTGCCCGTCGGCAACCTGGAGATCATGAACGGCGCCGGGCGCATCACCCCTCTGCCCGTCCCGCCCAGTTACGACGAGATCACCGTGACGAAGAAGTTCAACCGGACATGGGAGAACAGCGAGCCCCGGGGCCGGGTCTACAGCTTCGACCTCACGCTCACCGCCGTCAGCAAGGACAGCGGCACGGCGGAGGATGTCAGGAAGTTCCGCATCTCTTTCGACTTGCCGACGGTCAAGGGCGCGAAAGCCGAAGCATCCGGCGTGGAGGTCATCGCTCAGGACGGCAAGGCATACCTGGGCTCGGTGGGCGACCAGTTCCTCGCCGCGGGCACGTCCCGGCCGATCACCGTGCTGATCACCGTGCCGGGCGACCCGGCTCGCCTGCCCCAGGAGTACCCTCTCGACGGCCTCAGGGCCACCCGCCTGCCCAGCCACTGACACGGCACCAGGGACACCACCGCCCTGCAAGGCGCGTACCGACTGCGCAGGGCGGCGGGCGGCACCTCACTCGCGCGCAGCCGTCCCCTCGCAGCGGCGGGCGGCCACCGAAGCGGCGTCAACACCACCGGATCCGGGGCCGGTGGCGGAGGCGGGGGTAGCAGGTACGGTGCCTTTCCCTTTGCCGGCCAGGGCGGAGGCGGCGCGGGCGGCGGCGCCACGGTCAGCTGCACCCTGACCGTCACCCCCAATTCCAGCCTGACCATCACCGTCGGGGCAGCCGGCACCCCAGGTCCACTCCACTACGGGGGCGGGGCCGGAGGTACCTCCTTCGTCACCATCGGCGGTACCCAGCGGGCCACCGCTGGCGGCGGCGCGGGAGGAGCGGGCCCCGCCGGGGTGTACGGGGGTGCTGGGGGTGCCGGCGGGGCCGCCGTCCTCTGCAACGGCACCGCAGCCACCCTCCGCGCCGGCAACCCCGGCACGAAGGGCGGGAACGGCGGCGTCGAGAGCAACAGCGGAGGCATCGGCGGAACGGCAGGAGGGCCGGTACCGGCATCCTGCACCGCCAACACCGGCCGAGGCGGGGACGGCGCCGCCGGCGGCGTCTTCACCGGGTACGCCGGCAATCCCGGCAACCCGGGCTGTGTGGTCCTGACCTACTGACAACACCACCTCACCGGGGACGGCCGCCGCCCCAGCCGCCGCAGGCGGGCAAGGCGCTGACTACGCCGATCACGATGCCGCGGCTGCCGGCAGCGCGCAGGACGCCGATGCCGAGCGCGGTGCTCGCTGCCTGGAGCTTTCGCCGAGATCCGCGCCGAGCGGACCCCGTCACGGCCTCCACATCCAGCGCGACTACGGGCCCGTGGCAAACGCGACCACGGGCCAGGTGCGCGGATCCCGTAAACCTGTCGAAGTCCCGTTCCACCCTGTCGGCCTACGCCCGGTGGCCTCTTCGGAGCAGCGGGCCTCTCATGGACGGGAGCGGTCGTCGATCTGGCCGCCATGGCAGAAAGGCACGGCCCATGTATGAGATGTGTGCCGAGTCCGTCCCCAACCGATCCGAAACGCTCTGGCACGTCCTCGCCAAAGGCCAGTCCTCCACAACCCTGTGCGGCTACCGCCTGCCTGCGAATCACACGATCACCGCACTACTGTCCGAAAGGGTTGCGGAACGTTACTGCGTCTGCTGCATGACCGCATTCCGCACCGCGATGGACAACCGGCCAGCGCAGATGACCGAGACACGGAGCCAATCGCCAGCCGTGTAACCGACCCCGGCGTACCGCAATCGCTCCCATAGCGCCGTCCCCTCCCTCAGGCACCCCACTGGAGACCGGGGGTGCGGCCGCGTACCGCGAGGCGTCTGTCTGCGAAGGCAGGCACCAGCCGGGGGAGGCAGCGCGCCGCCCGGCCCCCGATCGGCGATCTGTTCGATGTCGTCGTTGAAAGGTGGCGTTCTCGTTGGCCCAGTTATGCCACTCCCACCAGACCTGTCATGACCGCGCCTGGACCAAGATCCGACGCAGGAACACCACCGAAGCGATCATCGGCGCGATCACCGGGACCCTCACCCGCCCCCGGCTCCTCGTCCTCGGCCGCCACGATCCGACCGGACGCCTCCGCCCCGTCGGCCGCACCGTCCCACTGCGCCCCGACGCGGCCCGCATGCTCGCCGAGCACCTCCCCCCGGCCGGCCCTGGCCATCCATGGACCGGTGCGACGTTCTCCTCGGCCTGGGGCCCTCGCGAGGTCCTGGACACCACCCTGGTCCGGCCCGACCTCGTCGCGGAGATCAGCGCCGACACCTCCGTCGACCGCGGCGGTGTCTACCGGCATCCGATCCGGTATGTGCGCGTGCGCCTGGACGCGACCGTCGATGACGTGCCCCGGTTCGGCGGGGGTCCGGCTGCAGCTGCGGGGTGACCGATGGCGGCGGCCGGGTGGTGAGGCGGCCGGGGGCGTGGAGACGACCCGGCCTCCGGGCGGTGGAGCAGGGCCCGCGGCACGTTCTGTGCCGTGACGTCCCGGCGCAGCCGCTGGAACCGTATGGGGTGCCGGAAGACTCCGCCACGGTCCTCGGCACTAACCTCCGTCACCAGCTCCGGGAGGACCGGCGCTACGTCCAGGACGTCACGGCACTCGGATCCTCACCGACGCCCACGCGGCGGGGATCGGCGTCGATCAGGCCGTCGCCCCCGTCAACACCGCGCCCGTCGCTGCGCAACTGCTCCGCTCGGCGGACGCGGCTACCAAGACTCTGCCCTGTTGGCCCAAGCAGCCGAGCCGGCACCGCGGAGCGACGAGTGCATCAGATCCCCGCGCTGGCCGCGGCCGGCAGCCGGGCCCGGGCTGTGCTTGGCCGCCGTTTGCGATGCCCGAGCGGAACAGGCCACTCGTGCCCGGCCCGGACATCGCCACCACACCTCCACCGTCTTCCCTCGTGCCCGTGACGGCTCCGGACGGGTCAGACCTTGGTGTTAGTGTACCGATCGCCCTTGAAGAGGTAGACGTGCGTGCTGCTGTTGGGGACGGCGCAGGCGGCGTCCAAGTTGGAGGCGAAGGTGGTGCCTGCCAGCTGCGGCCAGCCGGCGGCGATGGACAGCGGACCGCGAATGATCCTGTCGTAGTGGGCGTTGTAGCGCACGTACTGATCCCCCTTGAACAGGTAGAGGTCGGTGCCGTGGCCGGGGACGGGGCAGGCTGCCTGGATGTCCCGTTCGAAGATGGTGCCGGCCAGTGGTGGGAACGCTTCAGCGATCTTCCGGGGCCCCCACTTGATCTCGTCCTCGTGGTTGTTGTAGTTGACGTACATGGCGCCGGCGAACAGATAGAAGTCCGTGGACTTGCCGGGGACCGCGCACGTGGCGTCGACCCCGCGGGTGAAGGCAGTCGACTCCAGTCCGGGGAAGCCCTCGGCGATATCCTTAGGTCCGGAGGTGACGCCTTCCGTCCGCACGTCGTACCTCAGGTACTGCTCGCCCTTGAACAGGTAGACGTCTTTGTGGGCGTCGTTCGGCACGTTGCAGGCAGCGTCCATGTCATGGCTCACCATGGTGCCGAACAGACCGCGCCAGCCAGTGGAGATCAGGCTGCCGTCGCCCGAGGGAGCGGCGCCGGGTTCGTCCCCCGTGTAGCGGACATTGAGGGAGAAGCGGCCCATGCCATAGTCTTTGCGGTCGAACGTCCAGGGCATGGTGCGGTTGGGCCTGTTGTAGAGGGTGGCCATGTCCGCCCGGCCGAAGGCGAAGCCGCGTGATTGGACCAGGTCGTCTTTGTTGCGCAGGGGCTCCCACAAGGTGGCTAGAAGGCTCAGGCCCATGTGCACATAACCGTAGAGGTCCAGCTTGGGGATGATGCTGGAGAAGTTGGCAGAGATCTGCAGCAGCTCGACGACCTTTGTCAGAGCGGTACCGAGCGCGTCGTACCACTCGTCGTTGGACTGGTCCTTTTCCCACAGGGTGATCACCGTGGTCCCGCAGCCGTCCAGGCGGGTGTCGAAGAAGACGTGGCTGCCGGTTACGTAGTCCCCGTAGATCGGGTACTTATCGCGCTCCTCGACCGATCCGGTGTGCGTGGTACGCGTTTTGAACGTGTAGCCCCCGGCGTTGGAGGCGGCCGTCCAGTAGATCTCGTCCCTGCCACCGCCCTGGTCGCCAACCGCCTCGTGGCAGTAGAAGGTGTCCCATTCCATCCTGGCCCGGAACGGTTCACGCGCCTGGAGGCCGTCGGCCTCGTCATCACCCTCGCCAGTGAACGTGGTGACGCCATAGCCGTACTCGGCCAGCGCCGCGGTGAACTCCGGCGTGTCGACGCTCCCTCCGTCGGCGAGCCTGGCCCGGTCCACCACCGCAACGTTCGGCATCTGGGCGATCCGCGGCAAGACCTCCGCTACCGCAGCCAGGTAGCTCTCCCGGTCAAAGCCCTCCGACAGGCTCCGGGTGGCGACCGCCTGCGGCACGATGGCCACCGACCGCCCCTCAGAACGCTGCTCACGGTAGATACGCCCGATCGCGCCCACCTCGTCCTCGCCCAGCACCTGCTGCAGCGGAGCCAGGATGGACCGCTCCAGCTCGGTCAGCTCCAAGCCTTGTTCCGCCCGCGCCGCAGCGTGCAACCACACTCCCGAAAGCAGATTCACCGAGCCGCTCTTGGCCACACGGCTCGCCCCAGCCCCCTCCACGCCCATTCCGGACAGCAGCGCGTGCCACCGCCCCAACCTCTGCTCCCGCGCCTCAGCGGTGATCATTGCTTCATTCGTCACGGTCTGTCCCCTGTCTGTCATACGTACACGCACCGGACCGTGCGGCCCGGCCATACGCGACCCTGGAAGCGCACGGCCACTTAGGGGGCAGCTGTGCGGATAGGCGGATATCGCCTCTGTGTAGCTGGCCAGCCACCCGTCCCAACAGGCCCTGGGGGACAACTCACCCGTGCGGGCGGCCGGATTCACCGCAGAAACGAGCCTTCGCGCTACGCCTCTTCAGCGGTAGAGGTGGGTACCCAGAAGCTCCGGGGGCGGTGGGGGTCGCACCGCCAGCCGGCGGCGTAGAAGCGGGCGGGCTGACCGCACGTCGGGTTGCCGGTCTCGCACGCACCGCGGTGCAGGGGAGAAGCGGCCTGCAGTCCTGTGCTGGTCACAGGTACGGGGGCATCGTCGTGAGCCTGTGCGCTGGGCGCCGGCTCCACCCTTGGCGATGGGATCAGCTTGTCGATCGCGATGGAGAGTTCCACGCTGGCAATGCCGCGCGGCCTCAGAGGGGCGCTGGGTTTCCAGGTGTCCTCGCCGAACCGGCAGGTGGTGTCAGCTTCCCGGCCCGAATAGTGGATCTCGTCGTCCAGCATGTCGGCTTCGGTGAGGTCCGGGCTGTCCACGCTGCGGTAGTCGGCCCACTTGTTCCGGTCCTTGAGAGGGACCCACAGGTGGCTGCCCGCGCGAGAGTCTTTACGGGAGGGCACGAAGAGGGGTGCGATGTGACCGATGGCCGCGCCGATCAGCGTGCGGCCGACGGTGACGCTGGCGACGTCGCCGTCGAAGCTGGTCCACCCGGAGGCTTCATCGTCCATGCGGCGTGGGGTGTCCCACTGCAGGTGCACCTTGCCGCACCCTGTCTTGACCTTGCCGTCCGGGCAGGGCCGCTGAGCGGCGGCGACGCAGTGCCACTCGGCGAGGACGCGGTATCCGCCGACCAGGGCCAAGTCGGCGGCGTTGCTGATCTCCCGCCAGGTGACCTCGTTGGTCAGCATCCAGTTCGACCGGTCGACCAGGTGGAACGTGTCGTCGTGAGTGATCCAGTTCGGGCTGAGCCCGGCCGCGGCGTGGGCCTTCGACCGGCGCAACACACTGCCGGCGCTGGCGTTGTAATACTGCGCCTCGCATCCCAAATCCAGACCGCCGGCCCCGACGATGGTCACGTCGGGACGCGAGGACCGCAGCTTGGTGGACTTCTCCACACGGAATTCGAGACCGGCCGCCTGCGCGGTACGGGCCAGGAAATCCTTCATGGCCTTGTGTCGGTCACTCTCCTCCGCCGTCATCTCATGAACCGTCGGAAGGTGCGCCGCGCGCAACCGAAGAGCACCATCGGGCCCGCGGTGCTTACGCACGTACATGAAGGGGCTCTTCACACCGCTGAGCTCCGCCTTGCAGCGCTGCCCCTTGCTGCTCTCCACACACACGAGCAGCTCCCGGTCCCGCTCAGCCACTGGAAGAAGGAGCTCCGCGATCACGTCCGGCACGCTGATGCCCGCGCCCGCGAGACCAAGGTCTTCCTTGTCGAGTTCGAGAACCGTGCCCCAACCGGAATGCCAAACGCCATTCGCCACAGATGTCCCCCACCCGGTAGCAATGCGAAGAAGGCCGCGTTTCCACGGTACGACGCATCACTGACGGCTGGACAGAGGCAGGTACGCGTACGGGCTCCCGGCGACCGAGGGCAAACGTGGCGACCCGAGGTGGCCGGCCTTCGCCCGCCGCTACGGCTTCGACTCCCGCCGCCCGGTGCAGTGGGAGGTGGAAGCGCTAGTACTCCAGCAGCGGATCGTGTCCTGAGCTGGCCGTTGTCGTTGTCAGGGCATGGTGGGGATTGTTGAGGCCCAGGGGTGGGCTGCGGAGTTGGATGTGGTGTTCGCTCGGGTTGCGGGCCGGTTCGGCCGGGCGGATCTGCGGTGGCGGATGCGGGATTACCTGCGTGGGCTGCTGGCGCCAGTGGCCCGGAATAACGGCTGGCAGCTGGCCGAGTACGCAGGTCACCGCACCCCGGACGGGTTCCAGAGGCTTCTGAACTCCAGCGTGTGGGATGCGGATGCACTGCGTGACGACGTCCGGGAGTACGTCGCTGGCAAGCTCGGGCCGGATGGTGTGCTGATCATCGACGACACCGGATTCATCAAGAAGGGCACCCCCTCGGCCGGGGTGGGCCGGCAGTACACGGGCACCTCGGGAAAGATCGACAACTGCCAGATCGGGGTGTTTGCCGCCTACGCCACCAGCGGTGGACGGGCTTTGGTGGACCGGGAGTTGTATCTGCCCAAGGCCTGGACCGGGGACCGGGAACGCTGCAGGGCGGCGAAGATCCCTGACGAGCGGGAGTTCGCGACCAAGGGCGAGCTCGCGAAGGCGATGGTTACCCGCTGCCTGGCCGCGGGCCTGCCCGCTTCGTGGGTGACGGCGGACGAGGCCTACGGCCAGGAATGGAAGTTCCGGCGCCTGCTCGAGGAACTCGGGGTGGGCTATGTGGTGGCGGTTCCGAAGTCGCAGCAGGTCAAGAGCCTGGCATGGTTCTGGCGGATCGACGAGCTGATAGCTCAGGCGCCGGAGGATGCCTGGCAGCGGCTTTCCCTGCGGTGACGGGGTGAAGGGCCCGCGTATCTACGACTGGGCCAGCGCGCGACTGCCGTCGATCAGCTTCTTCGACGGTGACGAGCCCACCCACCACCGCTGGATCCTGGCCCGCCGCAGCCTGACGCGCCCTGACGAGATCGCCTACTACTTCGCCTACGCACCCGTGGCCTGCACGGTCACGGACCTGGCGAGGGTGGCCGGGATGCGATGGGCCATCGAGGAGTGCTTCCAGGCCGCGAAGAACGAGTGCGGCCTGGACCAGTACGAGGTCCGCCGCTATGTCGGCTGGTACCGGCACATCACCCTGGCCATGCTCGCCCACGCATTCCTCGCCGGCCTCGCCGCCGACGAGGCCGTAAAGGGGGCAGCAGAAACGACCCCACCTGCAGCGTCGTCGCTCTCACCGTGGCAGAGATCCGACGGCTCATGGAACATCTCCTGCCCCACCACCGAACCCGCCCACCTCGCCCACAAGATCACGCACTGAACTGGTCCCACTGGCGCCGACGCCACCAGGCCACTGCCCAACGCAGCCACTACCTGAGAAGAACCAGCTCAGGACACGATCCGCTGCTGGAGTACTAGGTCATTTGGGCGGTGGGGCCGGCGGATCAGCCTCGGTCGAGGGCGCCCAGCTGGCGCATCAGCCCGAGTTGGTCCTCGATACCCCATCGCTCGGCGATCTTGCCGTCCACGACCCGGAACATCGCCATGCCGCTCATGGAAATCCGCTTGCCGGTGGCGGGCACCCCGTGGAAGTCACTTGCGTGGGTGCCGGTAAAGGTGAAGCGCTCGGCGACGAGTTCACCGTCGGCGACGAGTTCTTCAATTGCGCAGGCTGCATCGGAGAATCCTTCACGCAGTGCAGAGAAGATCTCCTTCACGCCGTCGATTCCCGGAGCCACACCAGCCAGGGAACTGTCGAACCGGACATCCTCGTGCACGAGTTCGCTCAGCACCTCAAAGTTCCCCTTGTTTACCACTTCTTCGCTGAAACGGCGGATGACGCTCTTCGGGGACCTGCTCGGATCAACCTTCCCTGCGGCACTGTCGCTCATCGACTACCCTTTCGTCCCAGTGTGACCACGAAGAATCGAACAGTAGATTAAGACATCGACACAGGAAGAAACGGCGAGTGTCGGTTCATTCTGCGAATGCCGTCCCAACGGCCTAACCTCGGCAGACGAGCAGTCCCATGGACCACTACCGTCCCGGGCGGGGCGAGTCCGGGCTTCGCCCTCCCATGGCGATCTGCTCCTTCTCCGTGGCCAGGTGGGTCTGTAAAGTTTTCGGTGTAACTGGGTTGGTTTGTAGGCTCAGATTCGGTTGTTGGTGAGGCGTCCGTCGAAGGCGATGTCGAAGGCCTGGAGGGCTCGCTTCCAGCGGGTGGTCCAGCGTTTGCGGCCGGCGCCGGTCGGGTCCAGGGACATCACCGCGAGGTAGACGCACTTCATGGCCGCGTTCTCCGAGGGGAAGTGGCCTCGGGCCCTGACCGCCCGGCGGATCCTGGCGTTGACGGACTCGATCGCGTTCGTCGTGCAGACGATCCGGCGGATCTCCGCGTCGAACTGCAGGAACGGGACGAACTCGGCCCAGGCGTTCTCCCACAACCGGACGATCGCCGGGTACTTCGGCCCCCATTCCTCGCAGAATTCGAGGAACCGACTGGTGGCCGCGTCCTCGGTCGGAGCCGTGTAGACGGGCTTCAGAGCTTTGGCGATCTTGTCCCAGTCCTGGCGGCCCGCATAGCGGAACGAGGCCCGAAGGAGGTGAACGACGCAGGTCTGGACGACGGTCTGGGGCCAGACCTCGCCGACCGCGTCGGGCAGACCCTTCAACCCGTCGCAGACCAGCATCAGCACGTCCTCGACGCCGCGGTTCTTCAGCTCGGTCAAGACCCGCAGCCAGTGCTTGGCCCCTTCCCCGCCTTCGCCGCCGGCCCACAGCCCGAGGATGTCGCGGTGGCCTTCGGCCGTGACCGCGAGGGCCACATAGATGGGGCGGTTGGCAACCTGGCCGTCCCGGATCTTCACGTTGATGCAGTCGATGAAGACAACCGGATAGACGCGGTCGAGCGGCCGGGCCTGCCATTCGGCCATGCCCTCCAGCACCGAATCCGTGATCGTCGAGATGGTCTGCTTGGAGACCTCAGCTCCGTAGACCTCTGCCAGATGAGCCGAGATCTCGCCGTGGGTCAGGCCCTTCGCCGACAGCGACAGCACCATCTCATCGACGCCGGTCAGCCGGCGCTGGCGCTTCTTGACGATCTGGGGCTCGAAGGCGCCCTCGCGGTCCCGCGGCACCTCGATCTCCACCGGGCCGACGTCCGTGACGACCGTCTTGGAACGTTTCCCGTTCCTGGAGTTGCCGCCGTTCTTGCCCGCGGGATCGTGCCGGTCATATCCGAGATGGTCCGTCATCTCGCCCTCCAGAGCGGACTCCAGCAGCCGCTTCGTCAGCTGCTGGAGCAGACCGCCCTCGCCCGTCAGCTGCAGGCCCTCGGCCTGGGCCCGGGCCACGAGCTCATTCAGGAACCGGTCATCGACAGCCGTCGGCGAGGCCCCAGCCTCAGGCGCTATCGCTATGTTCTCGCTGGTCACAGGTGCAATCCTCCATGATCGGAGTTACACCGTTCCTTTTACAGTCCCGGCCAGCGGCTCGGGAGGTGTACTGGCGGCCAGGCCCGGTCGACGGGTGGGGCATCGTTGAACGGGATGGGAGGGGCAGCGAGCTGGATCCTGCAGGCCGGCTGCGCCGTGCTCCTGCAGCGGGCAGCACTGACCGATCCCAGCGCCCATGCCGCTGCCCACTCCTCTGAATCTGGCGTCAACTGGGACGCGATCGCTCATGCGAATCGGGCGAAACTGGCGGGCCGGCACGGGTATGGGCACTACGGCGGCCTGTGGTTCCCCAATCGAGCTGGGAAGCCTCCAGGCACACGCCAGCGCCTGACACCGCAACCCGCCCCTTGATGCAATCCTCTTTGTGGCTTGCATTCGAGCGCGGCCGGCGGCAAGGACCATAGACGAGGCGGCAGGGTGTTCTCCGACTAATCGCCGTCGGCGGCGTTCACGGCGCCACGCTGTGCACACCCACCGGCCGAGCACCGCTCAACCTTCGATGACACGAGCTTAAGATTCGGTGGCACAGGACAACGGGGGTGGCCCGGTCGTAGACTGGGCGGTGCGACCCCATGGCCCGGCCCTCACCTGCTCCTGGCCGAGTCCTGAGCCCACGCTGGCTGCGCTCTACCTATTGCGGATCCGGGGCGCATCGTTATGCCAGATCAGGCGTCGAATAAGGCTGTGTCAGGTCGCGGATCTGTTCATTGGAGTGCTCTGCATGGACATGCGGAGGATCGTCGCGGTGCTGGCCGAGGAAGCCGAACAGTAGATCAAAGGCCCGGTGTGGAAGCTGTCGCCGGGCGAGTGCGCACTCGCTCTTGAGGCCGAGGTCGACCTGCGTGACGTCGTGGGCCCGCCGGACGTCCAGGAGGCGCTGCCGCAGATCAAGCGGCTCGAACACCTGCGGGAAACGCTCGCTGTCCTGGCAATCGCCCTCGCGCGCCCGCCCCCCGGCCGGGTGCCGTACGGCGGCCGAGTGCATCCAGCCGACCCGGGTGACGCGGCCACCCTGCCGACAGGTCCTTCTCATGGCTGGGCCACAGGCCGCCAGCAGAAGCTGTACGGCGACGGCGAACAAACCATCCTCGACCGGCTCGTGCTGCGGTTCTCCGCCAGGCCACTACCACTCCCGGCATGCTGCCGCGGCGATCGGGCTGCCCTCCCGCCAGGCCGACTGCCGTGGCCCATCTGGCCATGGTTGACGGTGGACCTGCTCCGCCCGTGCTGCTCGGCTTGCCCGGGCTGATGCTCCTCTTTTTCCAGCGATCACAGCGTCACTGTGCAGCCGAAGAGCCACCTCGACAGCGAGTACTGGCGGGGGAACGCCTCCGCGGTCCACCGCCAGCTCGCCCCCCGCGCCCGGCAGACGAACGGGCAGCCCTCCACACACCTCCCGGGAGGGGCACCAACCGAAGCGGTACCGGTCCTCGACCCGCTGCCGTTGTTGTCGACGCTTCTGCGCGCCGTACGCCTTGATCTGGCTGCGGGTGAACGCGCGGCCCTCGCACGCGGCCCGGAAGCAGCCCGCGCCCACGACGTGTTCGCCCGCCGGCCGCGCCTGTGGCGGAACCACACCTGGGAGGCCGACCACGTCCAGGCCTCGCTCCTTAAGTCCAGCAGGTCATCTCGCTCTATCACCCCGTCTGGGCCCACACCGACCCGTGGATATCGCCTACGCAGACCGCCACGCAGCGCATGGAAACTTCCGCAGCTGGGCCCGGCTCACGCACACGTCATCACTGCACTCGAACGCACGGGCCGCGACCACCCCGACCTGGAAGTGCTCCGCTGGGCCTTCAGCCGACTGGGCAGCTGAGCATCCGGGGAGCGCCGCCATGACCTCCGCTGGCTGTGGCTGGAGGCGCTGGCGAATCGGCTGGCGGGCTGTGGTTTCTGCGGATTTGTGGGTGGGCGTCGTCGGGTTTGGGTAGGGTCGGGGGAGCCGAGTCCGGGTCTTCGTTCGTAGCGGGGGCACCAGCTGGCTCCTCGAGTCTTCTTGTCACCGTCCGGGGACACGCTCGTACCGTGTCCACCAGCGGGTTTCCTGCCGCGTGCGCGTGTGCCGCCTTGTCCGGTGCGCGCCCTCCTCCTTTGGAGTCCCGCGATGCCTTCATCGCTGCCCGTAGCCCGGGCGATCGATTTCCTGTGTGAGCACACATCCAGCAAGAGCCGTGTGATGGCCCTGCTCGCACACGACAACGGCCCCAGTTCCTTGACCGCCGTCCTGACCTGCAACGACCCCGACCACGCCTTCGAAGCGGTGGGCCTTCTGCGCCGAGTCCTGGCCCGGCGTGATGCGACAGCCGTCGACGACGAACTGAAGGCCCTCACCGCCGAGATGCCGGACGCACCGGCCGGATCGCTGCGCCAGGCCGTCGTCCAGGCCGCGTCCGGCACCTGGCAGGCACAACCCGGCACCCTGTTCGTGGTCCCCGATCCGGATCCGTCAGAGGACGAAGCAGTTTCCGACGTGCCGTCCGGACCGGTGGGGCACCCGCGGCTGAAGGACCTCCCGGGAAAGGTCGTGCGGATCGCGCACCTGCAGGAGTTTCACGTCACCGACGAAGACGCTCTGCTGCGGGCGGCTGTCGACCGTGGCTGGGAGCCGCTGCCTGCATCCGAACTCGGTGATGACGATCCACGCGACCTGATCGGAGCCGTGATGACCCTCACCGAGGATCCGGATGTCGCCGGAACCCAGACCCTGGAAGAGCAGAGTTCCGCAGAGCTCCTCAGCGCCGAAGACGGGGACGAGCTGGCTGACTGGAGCGCAGCGCCGGTCGTCACCCGGTTCACCCATGGCTGGCGCCTGCGAGGCCAGCAGACGCGCCCCGCAGCCGAAGACCAGACACCGAACTTCGCAGCGCTCTTCGCCACGAGGGACTGCCCGTGCAAGGGTGAAGACGAGGACTGCGAGGAGTGCGGATGGCAGCTCACGCCCCGTACCGCCGACCTGCTCCACACCGCACTGGTCGTCCTCGCAGACCAGGCCTACGACGACGCGCAGAGTCTGGGGGACCAGTTCCTCTCAGACGCTGACTCCGCAACCTGGGGGGTCTTCGACCGGCTGCCCCCGCTCACATGGACAGCCGACCACCGCTGGCGTCGTCGGATGGCGCGCGCCTTCGACGACCTGGCCGCCGACCTCGCCAAGGGAAACTGGCCCAACCCCAACTGCACCGCGGAGGAGATGGCACTGCACCTGGCCATCGAAGACGCCCCGACCTACCTCGAAGACCGCCCTGCAGAGGACGACCACAACACCCTGCCGGAACACGAGGATGATTACGGCTGGGACAGCTGCTCCGACCTGATGTTCCAGGACCACGATGTCCTAATGCTCTTCCACTCCAAGTACACCGGCATCGAGGACCCCGACCACCCCGCGAACCAGTTCCTGGGTATGGGCGACCTTCGAGAGGCCGCCTGGTTCGACCCGTTCGACAACCGCGGCATCCGGGACCCCCGGCGAGGCTTCCGGCGATAGACCACAGCTCCTCGCGCTGGTCTGCTGGGGCCAGCGCGAGGAACACCAGCCGTCTACGGCCGCGTCCACTCCACGCCGAGTTCGGCGAGCACGGCGAGCTGCCCGGCGTCGAGTTTGTCGCGGCGGGCTTTCTGGTTGCCGGTCCAGATCCCGGTGCGATGCTCGGCCCCGTCGGGCAGCCGCTCGATGACGGCCCGCCCCGGCAGGGCGCCTTCCCCGTGCGATGTACAGGCCCTGGGCAACGACGCCCAAAGCCTCTCTGCATTCTTCGCCTGACCTTCCAGCTCAACGACGGGCGAGGTGGGGTGTCACGCCCAGTCGACGCCCAGTTTGGTGAGGGCGGCGAGTTGGTCGGCGGTGAGCTTGTCGCGCCGGCTCTTGGTGTTGGATACCCATACGCCCAGCTTGACGACGATGGGTTCCGCCTCGCCGTCGATCGCGATTTCCTCGGCGTGGGCGCGGGGGACGGGCCGGTGGGCGCCTTCCCGTTCGACCCATTGTGTGAGGGCTGTCAGGCCGCGCTGGAACGCCTGTTGTGCCTTGCTCGGCCCTTTCGCCCCGCGACTGGCTGCGGGGGCGGGAGCGGGCGCCTTGTCGGGCTGCATGCCCAGCGCGGTCAGCCGTTCCTGCTGCTCGGTCGAGAGCTGCGCCCAGGTGCTGGGTTGCTTGTGCCGTGCCAGCCATTTGCCCAGGTCGTCGCCGTCGAAGAGGACGCCGGGGGCGATGTCGGGCAGCTGGCCGTCGGCGTCGACCAGGTCGGCGAGGACGCGGTAGTGGCGCTGCCAGTCGAGCGGCCAGGGGCAGTCCCAGTCGGGGTCGATCGCGGTCAGCTGCGCCGCGCGCAGGGCGGCCCGGTCCGGGTCTTTGCCGAGGCCGTTCTTTGCGCCTTTGCGGCGGAGGTTGGCCATGTGCTGGCCGATCGGGACCATCGCCTCGCCCTCGCCCCACACCGCGTCCTGACGCGGCGCGAGATGCCCGGTCGCCCGCCGGAACGACCGCAGCGCGGCCAGCTTGGCTTCCCATGTTTCTTCACCGGGTTCCCAGATCATCCCGGCCTCCGGGGCGTCCAGAAGGACCTTGCGCCGGTCCTCGAGCTCCCCGGCGCGCAGGGCTTTGCGCTGCTGGTGTACCCACCGCCCGAGGGGGAAGTCCTTGGTGACGCCGACCTGGACCTCCAGGTCATAGGGCACGGCGTAGAGGCCGGTGATCTCGTTCTCGGCCCGCCACCGGATCAGGGCCTGGTATCCCTCGAGCCACACCAGGGACTCGGGCCGGTAGACGCGGGTGCGCAGGAATGCGGCGATCGTCACGGCGTCGCGCGGGCTGGAGAAGTGGAGCAGGGCCGCTTCGGCGGCGGCCTGCGTGTCGTCGTCCTCCTGGCCCTCGCCGTCGGCCCCGACGATCCGGCCGTCCTCGTCACGCCGGACGTGGACCTTGCGCTTCCCGCTCGTGAGCGCCCGGGAAGCGAGCTGCTCGACCAGACGCTCATCGTGGCTGCGCAGGCCCTGGAGCACGGCCACGAGCGGCTTGAAGCTGGCGGAGGCGACCATGTCGGTCGGGTCTTCACCCGGTTCCAGGAAGACGGGCACGATGATGCGGGCGACCTTGGTGCTGCCGTCGCGGTTGAGGCGCAGGGCCCGGCCGATGTTCTGGACGATTTCGACTTGGGAGCCGCGGGTGTCGGCGAAGCAGATGGCTTCGACTCCGCGTTCGCCGGTGATGTCGACGCCTTCTCCGAGGACGCGTACGGAGGCGAGGAAGGCGCGGTGTACGCGCCGGTTGTGGGCGTCGATGCCGTTGGCGAACTGGCGCAGGGCTTCGCGGCGCTCGGTGACGAGGTGGTCGCCGCACAGCCATGCCGACCAGACGCGGTCCGGGGGTACGTGGCGGCCAGCCTCCAGCTCGTAGAACTCGGCCTCGATCGAGGACTTCGGTAGCTTGGCCGCGGCCGCCAGGTCGGCGTCGGAGGCGTCGGTGGCGTAGAGCTCGGCGGCGGTCTCTGGGAGCTTGTCCGCGAACGCGGCGGCTTCCTCGACCTTCTGGTGGAAGGTCATGACCGTACGCAGGTTGTACGCCGCGGCGTGCTCTAGGAGCGCGGTCTGCAGCAGCGCCAGGCGCCGGCCCCGCCGCGCCTCCTCCGACTCCCCGAGGACGGGTGACGGATCCCGGATCTCCAGGACGTCGATCTCGAACCCGGCGAGGATGCCGCGCTCGATCGCCTCGGACAGGCCGAGCTCGGCGAGCCACGCGCCGTAGGTGCCGTCCGGGTCGTCGGCCATGCTCGCGATTTCCGCCTCCTGGCCGCCGGTGCCCTTCTGCGGGCGGGCCGCGGCGAGGATGCGGGGGGTGGCGGTGAGGTAGAGCCGGAAGTCCGCGGGGATGCGGGCGTTGTCGTGGATCGCCGCCCACGGACGGCCAAGATCACCGGCGGTTCCGTGGGCCTCATCCACGATCGCGAGGTCGAACGGGGCCATCTGCTGCCCGTACAGCCGCTCTCCGCCCGTCAGTGCGGCTTCCAAGGGCCCGCGGACCTTCCGCTGGCCCTGGGGTGCGTCGATGTCCTCGCGGTCCACGAGGGAGGCGTAGGTGGCGAACACGACGGCCGGACCGGTCCCGGCCCACAGGGCGAGCTGGATCGGGTTGGTGGTGGTGCGCACCCCCAGTTCGTTCAGCGCGGGGTCGTTCTCCAGTGAGCACACGGCGATCATCGGGGCCCGGTGGCCGACCTGGCGCCACGCCTGGGCGGTCTGCGCGAGGAGGTCCAGGGTCGGGACGGTGACGAGGATCCGGCCGTTCGGGAAGCAGTCCAGCGCGCACGCGGCGGCCGTGATCGTCTTGCCCGAGCCAGTCGCGGACACGATCGTGCCCCGGGCCCCCTGCGGGGGCACAGATGACCTTGCAGGGAATCCCACCCATTTCCGGAACGCTGACTTCTGATCGACCTGGTGCTCACGGAGCTGGATCATCGAGAGGGAACCTCACATGCATCTCTTGACAGACTCGAATATGGAGGACGCAAGCGACGGCCCAATGAACGCTGTCAAGGGCCTATGGCGGGGCGATAGTTGACCTATATGTGAGGTGGTCAGGGAGGCATGGGTGCGAGAAAATGGGAGGTATGGACGAAGACTTCTGTGAAGTGATGCTCCTGCCCAGCTCGCAGTGTGACCACTGTCGAACAGCGCGATCGGAGCTTCCCCGGAGGGTGTACGTCACCAAAGGCGGGAGCGTCTACCACAGGACGCCCAACTGTGAAGGAATCACAGACGGTCAGCGGTACGCGCGTTGGAGAGGAGACGAGATCCATGAGGTTCAGTCCGTCCCACGCAGCGATGTCCAAGCCCAGCGAGGAGCCTGCGAAATCTGTCGCCCTGATCTGATTCACAGACGATCCTAGGTAGTCCTCTATTTCCGCCAAGGGTACATGCTGCATCAGTCTGATGCAGCATGTACCCTTAAACCCGGACAGGGAGGAGCGCTCGACTGCACCCGAGTGCACGCGTTCGGCGCTAGCCCCCTCCACGAGCGTGCGCTCTCCTACGGACAGAGTCCTTTGCGAGAGAGGAAATTCATGCCTCATAGCGGGGGTCATGGAAGCGGCCTGGCCGGGTCCCCAGCGTGCAGTAGGCCCGGGTGGGATGACTGTCCTTGGGTCATGGAGCGGCCGACGTATGACGAGAAGGGCAACGTGACCGGGATCGAAACGCTCGTGGTGAACAGCTTCAACGAGGCTGAGGACCTGATCCGGGAAATCGACCCCCTGACACACAAGCCTTTGGGAGGCGGTGTCCGCCACCAGAACCCCGAGTAAACCTGAGACGCGGTCATATAGGCTGTGCCTACCGCGGCGGGGACTGTAGCGCAGAGGTAGACGCGCCCATCTCAACAGGAGGGGAGCACGCTGGTTCGAATCCAGCCCGAACCCCGCCGCGCGTACCCACCACACACGGACCCAAGACCGGCCAGTACCGCCACCCCCTTCCCAGGGGAGAGCGCCAGCCCCGGGTATTGCCCGCCCCTTGCCAGCTGTCCCGCCTGCGGGCCTTCGCCTGCAGGCGGAGCCGGAAGGGCCGGGGTGGGAGCGCAGCGGACACCCCAACAGGCCGCAGAGCCTGCCCCGTGAAACGGGCTCACCTCCCGCACGCAGCGCGGAAGTCCCCAAGGGACTGCGCAGCAGACCCAGCCCGGGTGGAGCGCAGCGGAACCCGGGCAGTCCAAAGCGCAGCGCAGGACTCCGGCCCGAAGGGCCGGCCCTGCTCGGCGAAGCCGAGCCCGCCGAGCGCAGCGAGGCGGTTCCATTCCCAAGCGCGCA
>NZ_JBHXRK010000044.1:0-37460 GCF_042716875.1 Streptomyces sp. NPDC058646
TGCCCGTTCTGCCTGGTCATGCTCACCGACTCGGTCAACGGCAAGAAGAACGACGGCCAGGCCAGGGAATCCGTCCAGGTCGTCGACGTCGCCCAACTCCTCCTCGAATCCGTGAAGGCGCCCGCGGAAGCCACCGGTGCGCAGGAGGCCGAGGACGCTCAGGATCCGGAGCCGGTGAAGTAGTCCGCTCCCACCGGGTGCGCCGATGCGCCCGCCCGCCGTCGGGGGATGATGGCGGGCGGGCGCGCACCAGGGGAGGGTGTGCAGGGCCCACCCTAGGAACGTCCGGTCCGCGCGTCTCCTGCGGGCCACGGAACGTCGAGCTCACGTGCAGCGCCGTTCAGCCCGGCCCCGCTGTCGGGGCCCGCGCCTCTACCGGGTGCCCCGGTGCGCCTCGCGCTTGAGGGCCCAGGCGTCCGCCACCGGACCCAGGTGCCCGAGCTTGTCGGGGTTGATCACCGTGCGGACCGCCTGGATCCGCCCGTCGAGCACGTCGAGGGTCAGGGTCTGCACCACCTTGCCGTCCCGGTCGCGGAAGACCGCGCCCGGCTGGCCGTTCACCTCGTGCCGTTCCAGTCCCACTCCGGCCCGGACGAACGCCCCGAAGGCCGCGGCGAGCACCCGGGCCACCGGCTCGGCGCCGAGGACGCTCCGGGCCAGCGCCGGGGCCTTCCCGCCGCCGTCACCGACCAGCTGGACGTCGGCGGAGAGCAGGGCGCACAGGCCCTCGACGTCGCCCTCCGCGAACGCCTCGAAGAACCGCGCCGCCAGTTCGTCCCGCTCCCGGAGGTCCGCCTCGAACCGGGGGCGTCCTTCGTGCATGTGACGGCGCGCCCGCACCGCGAGCTGGCGGCAGGCGGCCTGTGACCTGCCCACCGCCGACGCGACCTCGGCGAACCCGAACCCGAACACCTCGTGCAGCACGAAGACCGCCCGCTCCAGCGGACTCAGCCGTTCGAGCAGCAACAGGGACGCCACCGAGACCGAGTCGGCCAGCTCCACCGACCGCGCCGGATCCTCGTAGGGGTCGGTCAGCAGCGGCTCGGGCAGCCACTGCCCGGTGTACTGCTCCCGCCGGACCCGGGCGGAGCGCAGCACGTCGATCGAGACGCGGGTGACCACGGCCGACAGGAAGGCCTTGGCCGAGTCGGGCCGGGCCGGCGAGGTCTCGTAGCGCAGCCAGGTGTCCTGGACCGCGTCCTCCGCCTCGCTCACGCTGCCCAGGATCCGGTAGGCGATCGAGAACAGCAGCGGCCGCAGGTCCTCGAACTCGTCGGTCCGGGTCATTCCGGCTCCCCCCTCGAGACCTGGTGTCACGACGGCCATCCTGCACCACCGCCTGCACCACCCCGGCCACCGGGCCGGGTCACGAGGGCGCACCCGTCCGTACGCCCGTCAGCGCGTGCCCTGATCGGCCAGCGTGGGCAGGACGGGCTGGGGGGCGCGGGTGACGGGCGGCTGGGGCGCGGAGGAGGGCTCGGTCTGCTGCACCTGCTGTACGTGGCTGCGGGCGCGCAGGGCGAGCGCGGCCACGATGCCGAGGGCGACAGGCACGGCCAGGACGAGGAGGACGGTGCCCATCGTCCAGCCCGCCTTGACCATCAGGCCGCCGAGCAGACCGCTGACCAGGGCGCCCAGCCGTCCCATACCGCTCGCCCAGCTCAGTCCGGTGGCGCGTACGGACCCCGGGTAGGCGACCGCGGCGATCACCTGGAGCGCGTTGTTGGCCGCCGGCAGGCAGAGTCCTAGGACGAACGCCGCCGCGAGCAGCGCCGAGAACTGCACGGCCCACACGGCAGCCGCGCCGAGGCCGAGCACGCTCAGTCCCCACAGGACGGCCAGCAGCCGG
The DNA here is from genome assembly GCF_042716875.1 of Streptomyces sp. NPDC058646. Classification (NCBI taxonomy): domain Bacteria; kingdom Bacillati; phylum Actinomycetota; class Actinomycetes; order Kitasatosporales; family Streptomycetaceae; genus Streptomyces; species Streptomyces sp. NPDC058646. Next base: position 1,850 of record NZ_JBHXRK010000044.1, read on the forward strand.
AACCGGTCGAACCGCTTGAGGGCGAAGGACACCGAGAGCTGTCCCGCCAGGCCGCCCCAGCCGAACGCCGCGACGGTCACTCCGGCCTGTGCGGCCGTCAGGCCCGTCCGCTCACCCAGCAGCGGCAGGTAGTTGAGGAGCAGGCCGACGACGCCCAGCCCGACGACGAAGCACAGCCACAGCAGGGCGTTGGTGAGGGCGAACTCGCGGGACAGGATGACCCGTGTCGCGGGCCGCGCCCGCCGCCGTGCCTCGGTCCGGTCCAGGGCCACGGCGGACAGGTCCTGGCCAGGAAGGACGGTGGCGAGGGCCTTACGGAGCTTTGCCGGCTGGTTGCGGGCGGCGAGCACGCTCACGGACTCCGGTATGAAGCGGATGACCGCCGGGATCAGCAGGAGCGGAGCGAGCCCGCACACGGCCATCAGCATGGGCCAGCCGAACGCGGGGATGAAACCCGCGGCGAGCAGTCCGCCGACGGCGGATCCGGCGGTGATGCCGGTGAAGGCCAGCGCGACCATCTGGCCCCGGCGCCGGGCCGGCGTCCAGTCCGCGACGAGGGCCAGCACGGTCGGCAGCACCGCGCCGAGCCCCAGGCAGACCGCGATCCGCAGTCCGGCGAAGGCGCCGATGCCCTGCGTGAGCCCCATGGACGCCGTACCCAGGCCGAACAGGGCGATGCCCGCGACGGTGACGCCCTTGCGCCCGTACCGGTCGGCGAGCGGAGCGGCGGCCATGCCGCCGACGGCCATCGCCAGGACGCTCAGCGTCACGGTGGCGGTCACCGCGTCGAGCGAGGTCCCCCACTCGTCCACGATCTTGGGGAAGACGAAGGCGGCGACGGTGGTGTCGATCCCTTCGGCCACCATCATGAGCAGGCCCAGCACCACGATGAGCCACTGCCGGCGGCTCATGGGGTTCTGGTCGATGAACGCTTGCGGGCTCAACTGCGGTGGGGCATGCGTGGTCATGGGCCGACCCTTTCGTCCGGAGGTACGTGGGGGCGCGCAGGCAGGGATCGCATCGCGCTCGGGTGCGGGTCCTGCGCGCAAGACGCGGTCGGTGCCGGGAGCCGCGGAGGCGGGCGGGAACGACGAACCGCCCCGCCAGGGTCCGGCGGGGCGGTAGGGGAGTACTTGAGAACGGCTCAGGCCGACTGGAGCGCGGCCTTCCCGTCCCGGTCGTGCGGCTCCTTCCCGTCCGGGGCGTCGGTCCGGTCCGGGGCGTCGAGCTGGTCCACGGTCTCGGGCTCACCGGCCCGGCGGCGGATCATGCTCAGTGCCGGAGAGGTCGCGGCCGTGGTGATCAGGGCCATCAGCACGAGCATCGTGAACAGGTCGGGCCCGATGACGCCGAGGCCGAGGCCGATGTTCAGCACCACCAGCTCGGTCAGCCCGCGGCAGTTCATGAGCGCGCCGATCGACATGGCGTCGGACCAGCGCTGCCCGGAGGCCCGGGCCGCGGCCGTGCTGCCGCCCCACTTGCCGAGCACCGCCACGGCGAGGATGGCGCCCGTCCACAGCCACTGCACGGGGTCTCCGGCCAGCAGCGAGATGTCGGTCTTCAGACCGGTGATGACGAAGAACAGCGGCAGCAGCACGGGCACGGTGAAGGCCCGAAGCCGGGCGCCGGTCACTTCCACCACACGGCTGCCGCGCGGGGTGACCACCCCGAACAGGAACGCACCGAACAGGGCGTGCACGCCGATCTTGTCGGTGGCCAGGGCGCTCAGGCACAGGCCGCTGAACAGGACGACGAGCACGACGGACTCGCTGTGTCCGCGCCGGAGCCAGCGGGCCAGCAGCGGACGGACGGCGTAGTACATGAACAGCGTGAACACCACGGCGTACAGGGCCGTCGTGAGCGCCTCCATCGGCGAGTTGCTCTTCGTCACCGCCACCACGGCCGCCAGCAGGCACCAGGCGGTCACGTCGTCCACCGCGGCGCACGCCATCGCCAGGGCCCCGATCCTGGTGCGGTACAGCCCGCGGTCGGTGAGGATGCGGGCCAGCACGGGGAACGCGGTGATGCTCATGGACACCGCGATGAACAGGACGAACGGCAGCTTGTCCACGCCGTCGGGCGCGAAGGAGCCGTACATGCCGAGCGCGAGGAGGGTGCCGAGGGCCAGGGGCAGGGCGATGCTCGCCTGGGAGATCGCGACTGCGGTCCGGCTGTGGCCGCGCAGCGCGCCGAGGTCCAGTTCCAGCCCCACCAGGAACATGAAGGCGAGCAGGCCGATGTTGCCGAGCGCGCCGATGAACGGCAGGACGGACTGGGGGAACAGCCAGTTCTGTACGTCGGGCCAGAGCCAGCCCAGCAGCGAGGGGCCGAGCAGGATGCCCACCGCGATCTCGCCGACCACCGGCGGCTGGCCGAGCCGCCGGACGAACTGGGCACCCGCCTTGCAGGCGAGGATCACCACGGGAACGGCTATCAGCAGGTCGGCCAAGGGGTCGTGTGCAGCTGCCATCGTGTCTCCTGGGGGTGGCGGAGTGAGGGGCGTGTGCGGGCCGGTGTGCGGCAGTCCGTCCACGGTGACTGCCGCACACCCGGTTCCGTCCCCTCCGGCCGTCCGTCCCGGAAGCCCGGACTCAGTTCTCCGCGATGGACGGACCCGTGGCGTCCGCGATGAGGTCGTCGAAGTTGAGGTTGAACATGCGGTGCTGTCCGCTGAGCCCGGAGACCAGCTTGACGAAGTCCACGCTCGCGTCGTTCTCGTGGTCGGGGTCGGTGATCTCCTGTGCCAGGCTGAAGTAAAAGCCCTTGGTCTTCGAGCGGTCGTAGAACTGCTCCACGAACTTCCTGATGTCGTGGAAGAAGTCCATGTACGCGGTGGCGTACCGGTCGAGCGCCTTCTCCTCGATCTCCGGGTGCTTGATTATCTTGTCGACAATGCCCGCCAGAGCGCTGCCGGCCATGGTCGCGAGCGCGACTCCGGTGGAGAACAACGGGTCCACGAAAGCGGCGGAGTCGCCGACCAGCACCCAGCCGTCCCCGTGGAAACGGTCATTGGTGTAGGACCAGTCGCGCGCGGTGCGGTAGCCCGCGGACTGGCGGGCGTCCTTGAGGAGTTCCTTCAGCTTGGTGGTCTTCGCCTTCTCGGAGACGAAGAGCTCCTCCAGGGACTTGTCGGTCGCGCCCGCCGTCGCCGAACGCGTCACGTAGCCGACGCTGGTCGTGCCCTTGTCGATCGGGATGGCCCAGAACCAGCCGTCCTCGAGGCCCTCGATGAGGATGTTGCTGAACTCGTCGCCGGGGAGGCGGTGGGCGTTGTCGAAGTACGTCCACACCGCGACGTTCTGCAGCTGCTCGTGCCAGTTGACCTCGGCGTACTTGCGGGCGAGCACGCGGGCCTGCCCGGAGGCGTCGATGACCAGGGACGCCCGGGCCTCGCGGATCCCGTCGAGGCCGCGCAGGGCGTACCGGACACCGACGACGCGGCCGTCCTCCTCGATGGGGTCCTTCACCGTCGCGTCCTCGACGACGTAGGCACCCAGCTCCCGCGCCCGGTCCAGGATCATCGCGTCCAGGTCGGCGCGGCGGGTGTGGTACGCGTAGGCGTAGGGACCGCCCTCGCCGAACGAGAAGTTCCACGGGATCTGGTTGTTGCCCCAGACCAGCGTGCCACCGTACTTGCGCTCGAATCCCCGGGCCTCCATGCGCTCGGTCAGACCGAGCTCCTCCATGGGCTTCATGAACGCGGGGATGAGCGACTCGCCGACGTGGTACCGCGGGAACCGCTCACGGTCGAGTACGAGAACGCTGTGTCCGCGCTTGGCGAGAAGCCCCGCGGTGGTCGCACCGGCGGGTCCGCCGCCGATGACGATGACGTCGAACTTGTCAGGAAACCCATAAAGAGTGGATGACATGCGAGACCTTCCCGAGTTCTGATCCGGCCGCGCTCGCGGGTGGCGTGCGGATTTCTTCCCGCTCCGGCGAAACGCGTTCACAGAACAGATTGCCGGGAGCGCTCGGGCGGTGTCATCGCTCAGATTGCTCAAGTGCCGGCATCGGCCCGGAACAGGCCGGGAAAGGTGAAAGGGGAAAGGCGTGGAAGGCCCTCCGGAGCCACGAAAGAACCGGGAAATCCGCGGAAAGGCAGCGCCGGAAGCAGAAGGCGGACCACGCGGCGCTGCCCCCGTACCGCGGCCGTCAGGAGCCGCGGTACGGGGGCAGCACGCCCCTGGCCGAGGGGGCGGCGCGTCCGCCGCCCGGGGTCAGTCCTCGACCTCGCCGTTGATGTGACGCTGCACGTACTCGTAGGCCCGGTCGCCGAACTGGGTGCCGAATTCGAGGGACCGCTCGGCCGTCGTCCGGAAGTGCGCGCCCGCCCACACCCGGCTGTCGGCGCAGTCCTTCTCGAAGTCGGTCCAGGTGGCGTAGCGCAGCTCGATGTCCTGGGCGGGAGCGATCCCCGGCTCCGTCAGCGTCGAGCCGGCGGGGACGGGATGCGTCCACTCCAGCACGTCGTCCCCGAGGAAGCGCCGCGCCGCCTGCGCCTCGGCGGCGGCGAGCGTGGTGGTGCCGCAGGGGTAGTCGGGGCTGTCCCCCACGGGCAGGTACGCGGCCCACTCGTCGGCGGGGAGGTCGTCGACCGTCCCCTTGCCGGGACCGCCCCAGGCCGTCACCGCACGGCTGCCGTACACGTGCCGGACGGCGCTGAACGGCCGTACGGCGTCGTACTCGTGCTTGTGGTGCCAGGCGGCTATGAGGCCGTCGAGCTGCGCCACGGAGGTCGTGAAGAGCAGCTGGACCCAGCCGTCCAGGTCCAGGTCGTGGGCCAGGGCCGCGGCCTTCGTCGACTGGAGGATGCCCAGGTAGGTGTTGTCGAAGAACTCCGCCTTCACCTTCTGCTCGTCGGTGAGCCCGGCCGATGCCGCCAGGACCTCGTCCACCGCGTTCCTGTACGCGCCGGCGTCGGTGTGGTCGAGGTGGTCGGGGGCCAGCTTGAACTCGCCGGGGTCCTTGTAGGTGTAGGCCTTGGCCAGCCGCAGCTGCGGGGTGGTGAACCGCTGGACGACGGAGATGGCCTTGTCCCCCGGACCGCCGCCGACGCGCCGGGTGTGGGGGACCACCGCAGGCTGCCAGCGCGAGGGTTCGACCAGTTCGTAGGCGGTGTTCACCGGCCGGTAGCCGGTGTAGTCGTCGTAGGGCCGGCCGTTGTAGGTGCGGCCCTCGTCGCCGAGGAAGTTCATGCCGTCCTGCGCGCGGGCCTCGACGGCGGCCTTGCCGGCCATGTTGCCGATGCCGACGGCGGTGGTCGGGTCCTCCGACTCGTCGTCGGGGTCCAGGCCGACGAACGTCAGCAGCTGCCGCATGACGTGGTCCCGCTCCGGATACGCGGCCTTCACCACCTGGTACGAGGCGTACAGGGCCGCGGTGTTCTTGTTCCGGTTGGTGGCGGACTCGGCGGCGGGGCGGCGGCCGATGCGGGAGTACACGCCGACCGCGGTCGGGTGGTACGGCGCCAGCGCGTCGAACCAGGCGGTCTGCAGGACGGCCTGGATCCAGATGATGACGGACGAGTCCTTGGGGCCGATGGCCTGCGTGTGGCCGGACGTGTCGCCCGCCGCGCCGATCAGGTCCCGGAAGAAGTTGCCGTTGTCGAAGTCGAAGGCGACGGGAGGTTGTCCGGCCATGGTCGTGTTCCTTGTCCCTTGAAAGGTGTGACGGTTGCAGATGGGTGGTGGGTGTACCGGGCGGGAGCTGCCCCGGACACCGGCGGCCGGCGGTACGCGGGTCACCCCGGCACCGCCGGCCGCCGTCCCCGGAGGTCCGGGCCGGCAGGCGTCAGGAACGCGCTGCTTCGGCCTGTCCGCTCTGCTCGCTCTGCTGCCCGCTCTGCTCGGACGGCTTCGCGGCGGGAGCGCCCGCGGGTGCGGGCAGCGGGCCGCTGCGCAGCATCAGGAAGGAGATGACGGCGCCGGCGACGAAGATGGCGGTGCACCACCAGAACACCGTGGTGTAGCCCTCGATCGCCGCGAGGCTGAGCTGCTCCGCCGACGGCTTGCCCTGCACCTGGCCGCTCAGCCAGTTGGTGGTGGCGGTGGCGGCGATCGTGTTGAGCAGTGCGGTGCCGATGGCGCCGCCGAGCTGCTGGCCGGTGCTGACCATCGCCGAGGCGATGCCCGCGTCCTGCATCGCCACGCCGGCGGTGCCGGTGCGCAGCGCCGCGCCGAAGATGAGGCCCATGCCGGCACCGATGGCGATGAGCGGCCCGAGCAGGTCCAGCGCGTAGTCGGAGTCGGTGCCGATCCCCGTCAGCCAGGCCATGCCGACCGCGCTGAGCAGCAGGCCGCCGGTGATCAGCGGCCGGGGGCCGTAGCGCGGCATCAGCTTGACGGCGCTGGTGTTGGCCCCGACGCCGGTGAACACGATCATCGGCAGCAGGGCGACGCCCGAGACGATGGCCGAGTAGCCGAGGTCGTTCTGCATGTAGTAGACGAGGAAGAGCATGACGCCGAACATGCCGGTCCCGACGAGCAGCATGGTCAGGTACGCGCCGCCGCGGTTGCGGTCGAGGACGATCCGGGGCGGCAGCAGCGGATGCGTGGCGCGCGTCTGCCAGAAGGCGAAGCCGATCAGGAGGGCGGCGCCGACCGCGAGGACCCCCCAGGTCGAGGGCGTGCTCCAGCTGTCCTCGGCAGCGTTGGAGAAGCCGAAGACCACGCCGAACATGCCGCCCGACGCCAGCAGCACGCCCGGGACGTCCATCCGGGCGCCCGTCTTGGGCTGCTTCTTCAGCAGGACGACGCTTCCGACGATCGCGACGCCGGCGAAGAGCAGGTTGACGTACATGGACCACCGCCAGTCCAGCGCGGAGGTCAGCGCACCACCGATGATCAGCCCCAGCCCCGTGCCGCTGGCCGCGACCGCGCTGAAGATGCCGAAGGCCTTGCCCTTCTCCTTCAGGTCGGTGAACGTGGTGGCCAGCAGGGCCAGGGCGGCCGGCGCCAGCATCGCGGCGAAGGCGCCCTGGGCCGCGCGGGCCGTCACCAGCGTCCCGAAGTTGGTCGCGGCGCCGCCGACGGCGGAGGCCACCGCGAAGCCGGTCAGCCCGATGAGGAAGGTCTGCTTACGGCCGATCAGGTCGGACAGCCGCCCGCAGAACAGCAGCAGGCTGCCGAACGGCAGGGCGTACGCGGTCACGATCCACTGCCGGTCGGCGTCCGAGAAGCCGAGCGCTTCCTGGGCCGACGGGATCGCCAGGTTCACCACGGTCAGGTCGAGGCCGACCATGAGGTAGGCGGTGCAGATCACCGCGAGGATCAGCCACCGCCTTGGGTCCAAAGCCGCCCCCGAGCTCGGTGCGGCCGCGGGGGCCGCGCTCCGTGCTTCCATGATCATCTCCTTGTTCCATGTTCCATCGAACGGACTTGAGGCGTCACCCACATGGCGGGCACGTCGGTTGTTCCGTGACGCGACGGCCGAGCGGGACCGGACCGGTCCCGCACGTTTCGCCACCAGCTTCGGCAGCACCTCTCGGACCAAAATGGGAACTGGGCGCAGATGGCGGCGATGTTCACGTCCCGATGGGTGGCGGACTCACTGGAGGGCTGCGTTCCAGGGTCGGACACCCGCCATCGGGAAGAATTCAGACCTGCTCTTTGTCGGTTGCCGCCGACCGATAGGGCTCGTACCAGGACGAGAGCCGGTAGTACGTACAGACGTCGATGAATTCCCCGTCCGGGAACCATTTGACGCCGAAAAGGGTCATGCGTTCGCCCTCGTACGCGCGCGGAGCCGTCGTCACGAAGCGTTCGATGTGCGGCTCGATCGGAGCGGGTACCGCCGCCGGATCCAGGCCGAGGCCCGGCGGCGGGGCGAAGGCGACCCGCACGATCCTGGGGGAATCCCAGCTGAAGGTGATGTTCGCCCTCATCGATTTCTGCGCGAACTCCAGCATCCGCTGATCCGGTTCGTGGAGTCCGATCTCGCGGAGCATCGAGCCGATCGCCTCGGCTCCGGGGCGGCCGTCGGGGGAGAACTGGAAATACAGGTTCATCGTCCTGCGCTTGTAGTCGACCCCGATCATCGCGACCTCGTCCAGCCCGTAGCGGGCGAAGAGGTCCGCGTTCTCGGCCACGGCGCGCGGCACGGACGGGACGGCGGCGAGGGCCGACACCTTCTGCAGGTCGTCAGGGAAGTGCGCGTACAGCTTCTTGAAGCCGCCCACCACGCCGCAGTCGACGAAGTGCTCCCTGATTCCCCAACGCCCCTGGATGTCCGAGAGGACGGAGTGGACGGGATGGTCCGATTCGGTGATGAAGCCGTGGGCCACCGCATGGGGATAGGGGTCACCGAGCCCCGGAGGTGCCATGAAGCTGTAGTCCAGCTCTCCCGAATGGCGCCCGCCGGTCTGCACGCTGAAAACGACCACGCCGTCCGCGAGCGCGTCCCCGAAGGCGGTCAGGATCGGCTGGACCTTGTCACGCGAGTAGGGTGCACCCACTAATCGGGCCGATTCCTGAAGGGCAGAGTACAGCTTTTCCACTTCAGTGACTCCGGACACCTGTCCTCCAATAGTCAGCGTGTGTGTTGTCTCCACCGGAATCCCGTACAGGCCCCAGGTTGCGATTCCGGCGGCGACCACACTAAAAACAGCATAAGTGGCCTGCGGCAGTGGATCGACCCAGAAAGCCTTGATTCCGGTGACGTTCGAGGGATACGCGAGTCCCGCTGTACGGATTCTCGAGAACGGGTGGGCCGGCCGGGCAGGATCAGGCCGGATAACCGCCGAATCGCCGGTCGCGCGCCCGGAGGTCCTTGAGGGCGGCGTCGAAATCGGACCGCGTCAGGTCGGGGAAGAGGAGGTGGGAGAAGTACAGCTCCGCGTACGGCGACGTCAGCGGGAAGAAGGACGACATGCGGACCGCACCGCCGGTGCGGATGAGGAAGTCGACCTTTTCCGGGACGTACGCGTGACGGGCCAGGATCTCCTCGGTCAGGGCCGGGATCTTCCCGTTGAGTTCGTTGAAGATGCCGATCACCTCGTCGGTGAGGGACATGCCCAGGATGTAGTGCAGGGTGAAGCCCGAGTCCTTGGCCGACCGGTCCCGCAGGTCCTCCAGCTCTGCGAGGTGCTGTGCGGGTACGAGGTCGAGCGACCCGGAGAAGTCGAAGTTGCAGGTCCGGTGCACTCGTTTTGCCACGTCGTTGAACGCGTCCATGAACGTGGTCACCGCGGCAGCGGGACGGCTGTGGTTGGCGGCGGACGAGGCCGTGACGTAGAGGGTGGTGATGCCCTCCTCCCTGGCCCAGTCCATGAACTCGATCAGCTTGTCCGCCATCGCCGCGTAACCGCCGTCGAGGGAGACGCCGTTCGCCTCCGACCAGCGGCGCATTCCGTCCGGCAGCAGCATCAAGTTGGTCACCGTGATCTCCTTCGGTTGCGTGGTCCGTACTCCTGCGGTGGTTGCCGGCCGCGGCGGCGGCGTGGTGCGCCGCCGGGCCGGAGTCAGGCCCGCACCTCCGGCTGCTGCTCGAACCGGCGGGCCAGCGCGAGCCGCTGCACCTTCAGCGTGGCGGTCCGCGGCAGCTCTGCCTGCGGGATCTGGACGGGGTCGGCGAGCTGGGGGAAACCGGCGACGGCCGCGCGCCACCGGTCCCGGTCCAGCGGTTCGTCGTCGACGGTGCAGACCACCGGGATCGCCTCGGCGTTCGGCCCCTGCACCAGGACCAGCTCGCTCAGCTCGTCCAGCCTGCCCAGCACGACGTCCTCGACCTCCAGGGAGCTGCGCACCCCGGGGATCATGTCGACCTCCCGGTCGAGCAGGTGCAGGCAGCCGAACCTGGAGCGGTAGCCGACGTCCCCGGTCCGCCACCAGTCGCCGTTGCGGTTGGTGTCGTAGCGGTCCTGCTCGCCGAAATAGGTCTTGGCCAGGCCGTCCCACGCGACCTCGATGAAGCCGGGGTTCGTCTCGGACGGCGTCTCGCCGTCGCGGCTCACCACACGGATCCGCGCGGCGCCGTTCGGCATGGCCCAGCCGACGCAGCGCCCGTTCGCCTTGTGGGCGGAGCCGCGGAAGTAGGCGCGGCCGACGGCCGGGCCGACCTCGCTCTGCCCGTAGATCTGGAAGAACAGGGCGCCGCGCCGGTCGGACGCCTTGAGCAGCTTGCTCATCGTCCCGGGGTGGATCGCGTCGAAGGTGCTGCTGAAGACCTTCACGGACCCGAACGGCGCGCGCGGGTCGCCGGCGAGCCCCTCCCACTCCATCAGCGAGTTGGGGAGCGCCTCGACGAACGCCGGCCGGTGCTCGATGAGCTGCTCGGCGACCTCGGCGGGATCCGACTCCCTCATGAGCAGTACCGGGTACTCCTTGAGGAGCGCCAGGGACATCGCCGCGACCATCCGGGAGTGCACGAAGGGGACGTGGATCGCGACGGTCTCCTTCTTCCGCATCAGGGAGAGCAGCCGCCACTGGGGTACGAGGCGGACCGCCTGGGTGCGGGGGGTGTGCACGACGAGCTTGGGGATCCCGGTGGTGCCGGAGGTGTGGGTGATCACGGCGGCCTCGTCCATCGGCCGGATCACCGGCCTGACCCGCGGCGCACCGGCGAGCCCGGCGAGGGAGACCGTCCCCGGCCGGTCGCCGCTCACGGCGATCACCCGCCGGGTGAGGTCCGCGAGCGGCAGCCCGGCCAGGACGTCGAGCTTGGGCCCGTCGGTGAGCAGGTTCGGCCGGCCCACCCGCTCGATCAGGGCGGCCACGGTCGCGGCGTCCAGGGCGGGCGAGAGGTTCACGACGACCGCCCCGATGCGGGACACCGCGGCGGCGAGCATCCAGTGGTCGGCGTTGGCGGTCTTGTAGAGCACGACGTGCTCGTCGGGCCGGACGCCCGCCGCCCACAGGCGGGCCGCGAGGTCGTCCACGTGGTCGGCGTACTCGGCCACGGTCAGACGCCGGCCCACCTCGGGCAGCACGTCCAGGTCGTGGTCCAGGGATATCGGTGTCGACCCGTTCACGGCCGCGGCCATCTGCGGCAGGAGGCCGATGTGCAGGCCGCGCTTCTGTATGGATGTGTAGGCCGTAGAGCCCTTCATGGGGACTGTCTCCTTATGGCGGGGTCGGGATCCCGCCCTCGTGGCGCGCAGGGGGCCCCGGACCCGCGCAGGGACGGCCGCCTTCGAGGCGACGACGGCCTGCGGGACCGCGGCCCCGCCTCGCGCCGGGGCCGGGGGCGCCCTACGCGCTGAGCCGGACGGACTTCCTGTTGGCCCGCAGCGCCGTGCGGACGGTTTCGGCAACACGTTCGACCTGGCTCATGGTCAGCTCGGCGTGCATGGGGATGCCGAGGTTGCGCCGGAAGAGGTCCGCCGAGACGGGGCACACCTGCTTCGACCGGAACGCGGGCTGGAGGTGGCTGGCCCACGTACCGTGCAGGGAGCCGATCCCCTGGGCCCGCAGGTCGGTGGCGACCCCGCCGCGGTCCACCGCCGGATCCAGCGTCACCAGGTAGGACTGCCAGGCATGGGTCCGGTCCAGGGGTACGTGCGGAACCGTCAGCAGTTCCTCGTCGGCGAAGAGTTCGGCGTAGCGCGCGGCGACGGCACGCCGGCGCTCCAGCAGCTCCCCGATCCGGCCGATCTGCACCTGCAGGATCGCGGCGGCGATGTCGGACAGCTTGAAGTTGTAGCCGATCTCGGTGAACTCCGGGATCGGCAGGCCGATGACCTGCCCCTGGTCGTAGATGCTGCCGATGCCGAAGGACGAACGCTGCCGCGCGTCCGCCCCGATCGCCGCGTCGGCCGCGATCAGGGCACCGCCCTCACCGCTGGTGGCTCCCTTGCGCCCGTGGAAGGACAGGCAGGCCACCTCGGCCAGCGCCCCGGCCTCCCGCCCCTTGTACGTCGCGCCCACCGCGCAGGCGGCGTCCTCGACCAGGAACAGCCCGTGGCGGTCCGCGATCGCCTGGAGCTCCGTGTAGTCCGCGGGCAGACCGACCGTGTCGACGGCGATGATGCCCACGGTCCGCGGACCGACGAGATCCGCCACCGCCTGCGGGTCCACGGTTCCGGTGTCGGCGCGCACGTCGGCGAAGACCGGGGTCGCGCCGACGTAGCGGACCGCGTGGGCGGGCGCCGGGAAGGTGTAGTCGGCGACGATCACCTCGTCGCCCGGCTGGACGCGGAACGCGAGCATCGCGAGGTGGAGCGCGGCGCCGCAGTTGCTCACCGCCACCGCGTCGCCGGCCCCGTACCGCTCCTTCAGCAGGGCCTCCAGGGCCTTGCCCTGCGGGCCCTGGCCGGCCGGCCAGCCCGAGGCGAACACCTCGGCGACGGCCGCCAGTTCCTGTTCGCCCAGACTGGCGTGGACGAGGGGGATCTTCTCCACCGTGGTCACCCTTCTACGCCTCGTGCTCTGCGGCCGGCCGGGCATCCCGGAGAACGGGCGGTTCGAAGCGCATCGGCGTGATCTGCTTGACGTCGTAGCGCCGGCGCATCGCCTCCACCGCCTCGGGGTCCACCGTCCGGCCGGTCGACCAGATCTCCGTGATCTCCTCGAAGTAGTGCTCGTGCTCGGGGGACGGGTAGCTCTGGAACAGCATGGTGGTCGGCTTGTCCGTGGGGTTCCGGAAGGCGTGCGGCGTCCCCGGGGGGACGAACATGCAGCTGCCCGCGCCCACGCGGACGGCGCGGTCCCCGTCGGCGGACTCCCAGTGGTGCCAGGTGTCCGCCGTGCGCTCGGTCGGCTCGAAGCACAGGAGCTCCAGCTCGCCTTCCAGGACGTAGAAGAACTCCTGCGATTCGCTGTGGACGTGCGCGCCGACGTCGAATCCCGGAGGGACGACCACCTCGAAGATGGAGATGGAGGAGCCCTCCTTCGAGGAGGCCTTGAAGGTCACTTCCTGGGCCTTGGTGACCAGCTTCCGTCCCTGGCCGGCCTGGACGATAGTCATGCGGTGTCACTTCCTTCGTACGTACGGGACCCCCGTCGGGGGGTGGGGTGGGGCGCGCCGGCTTCAGTCGTGGGGCGGTGCGTCGACGGACCAGCGGCCGAGCGCCATCTCGGCGGTGATGCCGGGACCGAAGCCCGCGATCAGACCGGTGGCGTCGTGCGCCGGCGGGTCCTCCTCGAAGAGCCTGCGCGCGGCGTCGAACACCACGGCGCTGGCGATGTTCCCGTACTCGCTCAGGGTGGCCCAGCTGTGGCGGAACACCTTGCGGTCGACCTCGAGGAACTTGGCGAGGTCGTCCAGGATCCGCGGACCGCCCGCGTGCACGATGTAGAAGTCGAGGTTGCCGGCGTCCCAGCTGTGCTTCTGGGCGAACTCCCGCAGCACCGGGGCCAGCGGCTCCATGGTCCCGGGCACCCGGCGGTCCAGCTGGAAGTGGAAGCCGGTGTCCTTGACGGCGTAGGAGATCCAGTCCTCGGTGTTCGGGATGACGTAGGAGGCGTTCCGCTCCAGGTCGATGCCGACGCCGCCGTTGCCGCGCACCACGGCGGCCGCGACCGCGTCACCGAACAGGCCGTCGGACAGCAGGGAGCCGATGTCGTCCGCGTTCGGCTGGTAGCACAGCGAGCACAGCTCGGCCGACACGATCAGGACGTTGCTCCCCGGGTGGGCCAGGCAGAAGTCGTGGGCGCGGTTGACCGCCGCACCACCTGCCGCGCACCCCAGCTGCGCGATGGGTATCTGGACGGTGTCGGACCGGAACCCGAGCTTGTTGATCAGCCATGCGGTCAGCGACGGCATCAGGAACCCGGTGCACGACACGTAGATGATCGCGTCGATGTCACGGGCCGCCACGTCGGCGTTCTTCAGGGCCTCTTCGATGACCGCAGGGGTCCGCTTCTTGGACTCGACCTCGTAGATGCGGTTGCGTTCCGTCAGTCCCGGGTGGCTGAGGGTCTTCTCGATGGGCTGCACCAGGTGCCGCTTCTTCACGCCCGTGTTCCGGATCAGCCGCAGCGCCAGCGGCAGCTGCGGCTTCCCGGCGTGGGCGTTCTCGGCGAACTCGAGGGTCTCTTCCATCGTGATGACGTATTCCGGCGCGTGTACCGCGGGCTTGCATAGCCTGGGCATATCCGTGCTCCCATTTCTCTAGGGTCTGCCTGCTGTACGGGAAGGTCTCCGGCGTCCCCCGCGACCGCCTTCGGGAACGGTGCGCGGGGGTGTGCGCCGACGGCCGGGATCACGCCGCCAACGGCTGCGGGGCGATGTCCATCAGGGCGGAGAGGATCGGCGGCCGGGTCCAGTCGAGGGGGGACAGGGTGATGTCGAGCCGGTGCGCGGTGGCGTCCTTCACCGGCACCGGGCCGACGGTGGCCGTCAGCCGCGTGGGGCCCGGGCCGGCGGTGCCGCCGGACTGCCTGCCCTGGGCCACGGCGTGGATGTACCAGGTGCCCTGGGGCACGCCGGCCAGCGTGAAGCGGCCCGGCGCGGACGGGCTGCTCCAGGAGGCGGGGGCCCCTTCGAGGATGGGGCTGTCGAAGGCGCCGACGTAGACGGGCGAGAGGACGAAGCCGGCGGTGCGCAGTACTCCCGTCACGGAGCCGGTGCGCCGGGCCGTCGGCACGGGCGCGGCCGGCTCCGTTTCGGACGGTCCGGGCTCCCGGGTCTCGTCGCGGCCCGTGAGCGACAACTTCCGGTACTGCGTGGGGGAGAGCCCGACCGACTCGGTGAAGCGGCGGGTGAAGCTTCCCGTGCTGCTGTATCCGACCTGCGCCGAGACGTCGGCGACGTTGAGGGAGGTGCTCAGCAGCAGCCGCTTCGCCTCCTGGAGCCGTACCGCACTCAGGAACCGTCCCGGGGTGACACCGGTGACCCGGGTGAACATCCTCAGGAAGTGGTACTTGCTGACCATGGCGCTGCGGGCCAGCTCGTCGAGGCTCAGCGGTTCCCCGAAGCGTTCGCGGATCGTGGTGACGGCATGCTGGACTAGGTGCTCCATGGAGGGCTCCTCATCACGGTCACTGGGCCGGTGGTGCAGCCGGGAGAGCTTGAGGGGCGCTGATCGGGGGACGGCACGGTGGCGGGCCCGGGGACGGAGGCGGGCCGGTGGTCCACCGCTCGGCGGACCCGTGCGGACGTCCGGGTGCACGGGGTGGTTGCCGGGGACGGCGCCAGGCGGCAGCGTGAGGTCACGGCCGCGGCCGCAGTCAGCGGGCTCTCAAGTGAGGGGGCGCCTTCGCCGTGCGGGTGGCTGCGAGGGGGGTGATCGCCGGTTCGTGGGCGACGGACCCCGGTCCCGTCGGCACCGGCCGACGGATTCAGCACTCAATCCAGCGCCGTGCGGCGGGATTTGGGCAGGGGAGGCGTGCTGAAAGAGTGACACGCCCGGCACTCCGCGCCAAGAGCACTCCGGAGTGACGTGGGTCACATCATCGGATGAGCCGACCGGTCCCCAGCGGCAGCGGACGCGCGCGAGGTGTACGCGTGCCGGGGGTGTACGTGTGCCCGGGGTGTACGTGTGCCGGAGGCGTACCTGTGCCCGGGGTGTACCTGTGCCCGGGGTGTACCTGTGCCGGGGTGTACGTGCCGTACGCCCGTGCCCGGCGCGTTCCGCGGGGCACAGCCTTCAGCCCGCCTCCGGGCCCGCCCCGTGGGGGGAGGGCCGGAGACGGGCTGAAGGCGGGGCACCGGCTGCCGCGGCGGCCCGTGAGGGGACCGGGGCGGGCGTCAGCCGGCGGCGTTCCGCTCGGGCGGCAGGATCAGGGTGGGCTCCAGGAGGACGCGGGTGAGGGGCTCCTCTCGGACCAGCTTCAGCGCCGGCCGGGCCCCCCGCTGCTGACGCCAGCCGGCCTGGGCCGCCACCACGGCCACGTACGGGATCACCACCCCGGCGACCAGGGCGCAGAAGGCGAGGGCGGGCCAGCGGTCCCAGGTGGCGGCCATCACGACCACGCAGGCGCTGCGCACACCCATCGCCACGATGTAGCGGCGCTGCCGGCCGCGCACGTCCTGGCTCAGGCCGGTGCGCGCCCGGGTGATGGACTCGGCCCGGGTTCCGTCCCGGCGCCATGGGGTTCGGTTCATCGGGCCTCCGTGGGTGCTCCGGCGGTGGCGCCGGAAAGCCGGACGGGGGCGGGGCCCCCTGCTGAGCCGGGCAAGGACTCCGCGCTGTGCGGACGGACGTCCACCCATGCTGCGGCCGCGCGCTCCGGAGCGGCTCGAGTCCTTGTCGTGCGGCGGGCCGGGTGCCGGACGGCCGGCCCGTGACGGCGCCGGACGTGCTGCCGCCGGGGACGGGACGGCGCCTGACCTGACGGCGCCTGACCTGACGGCGCCTGAGCTGACCGTGACGGACGGAACGACGGCGGCGCGGGTGACCGTCCCCCGATCACCCGCGCCGCCGCGGCTATCCGTCCCGGACTCCTGTGTCGTGACGCCGGGTCAGTGCAGTTCCTGCTCGGGCTCCCGCTCGCCGGCGGAGCCCTGCCGGCCGATCTTCACGGGCCCGTCGGGCGGGGTGTGCCCGCCGGACGCGTGGTCGAGGTGTGCCAGGGCCTCCCGCATCTCCTCCGGCGTCGGCGCCGGGACCTGGCCGCCGTAGAGCCAGCGGCTGAGCCGGTGGCGCAGCGCCTCCTTGCGGTTCCGGGGATTGGGCACGCCGTCGTGTTCCGCCGCCGGTGCCGGCAGCGGCGCGTAGGGCTCCTTGGTGAGCAGGGCGTACTCCCGCCCGCGGTCGAGACGCTCGTGCACCTCGACGAACTCGCCGTGCGGCAGCCTCCTGATCCTGCCGGTCTCGCGGCCGTGCAGGAGCTTGTCGCGGTCCCGCAGCTGCAGGCCCAGAGCGATGCGCTTGGTGATGACGTACGTCAGCGCCGGGACGAGGAAGATGCCGATCCGTACGCCGTAGGTGATCGAGTTCAGGGACAGGTTGAACTTCTCGGCCAGGATGTCGTTCGCGCCGCCGAAGAACAGCACCATGTAGAAGGCGATGAACGCGGAGCCGAACGCGGTCCGCGTGGGGTGGTCGCGCGGCCGGTCGAGGAGGTGGTGCTCGCGTTTGTCCCCGGTGACCCAGGCCTCCAGGAACGGCCAGAGAGCGATCACGGCCATCATCAGGGTGGGCAGGATGACGGCGGGTACCAGGACGCCCATGTTGACGGTGTAGCCGCCCGGGACGGTGAACTCCCAGGCGGGGAAGGCCCGTAGGGCGCCTTCGAGGAAGCCCATGTACCAGTCGGGCTGGGAGCCCTGGGAGATCTGGTCGGAACGGTAGGGGCCGAAGTTCCACACGGGGTTGATCTGGGCGACGCCCGCCATCAGCGCGAGCACCCCGGTGACCAGGAACAGGAAGCCGCCGGCCTTGGCCGTGTAGTGCGGCATCAGGGGCTGGCCGACGACGTTCTGCTCGGTGCGGCCGGGGCCCCGGAACTGGGTGTGCTTGTGGTAGAAGACCAGGAACAGGTGGACGGTGAGCAGCGCCACGATGATCGCCGGGGTCAGCAGGATGTGCAGGCTGTAGAACCGGGGGATCACGTCGTGGCCCGGGAACTCGCCCCCGAACAGGAACATCACCAGGTAGGTGCCGACCACCGGGATGGCGAGGGTGACGCCCTCGGCGATGCGCAGGCCCGTTCCCGAGAGCAGGTCGTCGGGGAGCGAGTACCCGAGGAAGCCCTCCAGGGTGACGAGGACGAGCAGCGTGAAGCCGATCAGCCAGTTCGCCTCGCGCGGCTTGCGGAACGAGCCGGTGAAGAAGTGCCGCATCGTGTGCAGGCAGAGCGCGGCGATCATGGTCAGGGCCGACCAGTGGTGCAGCTGCCGGATGAACAGGCCGCCGCGGATCTCGAAGCTGATCTTGACCGTGGAGGCGTAGGCCTCCGACATCCTCATGCCCTGCAGCGGGGTGTGCGGGCCGTCGTAGACGACTTCGCCCATGCTCGGATTGAAGAAGAATGTGAGCCAGACTCCGGTGAGGAGCAGCATGATGAAGCTGTAGAGCGCGATCTCACCGAACATGAACGACCAGTGATCGGGAAATACCTTGCGGACCAGGAACCGCAAATGGTAGATCCCGAGCCGGCTGTCAGCCCAGTCGGCGAGGCGTTCGCCACTGGATTCCTCGGTGCGCGCACTCTGCGGCGCTGATCTGGTCGTGCTCATACCCGCGCGCCCTCCCCTCGCCGCTCGGCCGTTACGGGCATCTCCGGTCCGGCCGGCAAGCGGTCGGTGGTCGTTGCGGCCTGCCGCGGCGGAAGCGGGCCCGTGCCCTGGAGCACCTGGAACGCTATCGACGCCCTCTGGGGACGGACAACCGGGCTTGAGCGGAAACCCTGCTCCGACTGGACCGGTCCTTGAGCGAGTTGCGAGTCGCCCGGGTGCATATCAGCCCCCTTCATGTACAACAGGGCGGTTTTTCCAACCGGCTTACCGGTTTTCTTTTCGCCCCTCTTCCTCAAGTCCGTTGCTACAGCGCCTAATGGCTCCACTCTGGTCATACGCGAATCGTATGGCTGCGTTCCATCAGGTCTGTGGCCGGGTACAGCCTGCCGCGCATTCGAATACGGGCGCCTATGACCTTCGCTGGTCACCGGCGGGTGCCGGGGCCGGCCATTGCGCCGACGACCCCGTGGGGCGGGCCCGGGCCGAGCCGGCGGAGACCCCTATGACGGGTACCGCCGGTGCCCCGGAGCGGCGGCGCCGGGCGTCCGGGCCGTGCGTGGTGCTGGGCACGGCCGAGGGGGCCGGGCCGCCGGGGCCGCGCAGCGCGGCCAGCAGTGCGCGCGGTCCCCGGGCGGCGGCGGGCGGGCCGCCCGCGTCGAGCTGTTCGAGCAGCAGGGCCGCCGCGGCCGGGTCGGTGGTCGCGGCGGCCGCGAGCCGGGCCGCGTACCGCCGGCCGAGCCGGGCGCGCAGTCCGGCCGGCACGTCCTGCTCGTCCCCCGCCGCGTACGGGTTGCGGGTGCTCAGCTGCCAGGCGGGGGTCAGGCGGTGGGCCAGGGCCCGGCGCATCCGGTAGCTGATGCCGACCGCCGTGCCGTGGCTCGTCAGCATGTGGTCCAGGACGAGGGCCGCCTCCACGGCGAGCGCCATGCCCTGCCCGTGGGCCGGGTCGAGGGCGACGAAGGCGTCGCCGACGACGAGGAACTGGTCGGGCCAGCGGCGCAGCTTCTCGTAGTGGCGCCAGCGGTTCCCGGTGCCGCTGCTGCCGTAGACCGGCCCGAGCGGCGTGGCGACCTCGATGACCTCGCGCAGCAGCGGGTGGCGCAGGGCGCCCGCCGCCCGCAGTAACCCCTCGTGGTCGGCGGGCGGCCGCTCGCCGTCCTGGGCGCTGACCGTCACCGACCAGCGGCCGCCCTCGACCGGGTGGAGCACGCCCTGGCGCGGATGGCCGGGCGCACCCATGAGGAACAGGCTCTTCCAGTCGGCGACGTGCCCGACCGGCGGCGCGAACACGGCGGTGGCCGAGGAGGTCCGGGCGCCGGCGACCGTCTCCGGGGGAGGCTGGTAGCCGAGCTCGGCCAGCCACTCGGGGGCGCGCGAGCCGCGCCCGCCGGCGTCCACCACGAACGCGGCGGACACCAGGCGGCGGGCGGACCGGCCGCCGGTCGCCCTGCGGTCCCGGCCGCGCACCCACACGCCGGTGACGGTGTCGTTGCGGCCGGGCTCCAGGGCGACGACCTCGTGCTCCTGGAGGAAGGTCACCTTCGGGTCGGCGCGCAGCCGCCCGCGTACCACCGAGTCGATCAGGTCGCGGCCGGCGCTCAGCACCGACAGGTCCGAGCCGATGCGGGGCAGCCAGCCCCCCGGCCCGAGCAGCAGCATGTCCTCGGGCATCCGGACGCGGACCGCGCCGGCGCCGGTCAGGTCCCGGAGCACACCGGGGAACAGCTCCTCCAGGCCTTGCTGCGCGGTGGTGGTCAGGGTGTGGGTGTGCCGTGCCTGGGGTACGCCGCGGCGCCGCCCGGGGCCGCGCGGCACCCAGTCGCGCTCGATCACGGTGACCCGGTCCATGAAGTGGGCCAGCGCCCGCGCCGCGGTGAGTCCGGCGAAGCCGGAGCCGATCACCACGGCGTGGCCGTGGCCGCCGGCCCCGCCGACAACACGTGTGTCCAGACTCAACTCGGCTGCCCCTCCCGGTCGTCGTGGTTGCATCATGCGGCGCGCGGCCTGCCCGCGGGGCGGTCCTCGGCCGGTCAGGGACCGAGCCTGGACGGGTCTTCGAGACGGTCACGAGGGGGACTCGAGCGGGTGCCGAGTGCCCGGTCGACCAGAGGACCGGCGGCGCCCGTGTAGCCGGCCGGGTCGAGCAGCGCGGCCGCCTCCTCCCGGCTCAGCACCCCGTCGAGCTCGGGGAGCGCGGCCAGCACGTCGGCGAGTGGCCGGCCGGTCCCGGAAGCGAGCAGCGAGGCACGGGCCAGCAGCTCCTTGGCGGCCCCCTTGCCCAGGCGCGGCGCCAGCACGGCGGCGACGCGCTCGGAGACGAGCTGCCCGCCGGTCGCCCCGAGGTTGGCGCGCATCCGCTCCGGGTGGACGGTGAGCCCCCGGACGAGTTCGAGGGCGGTGTGCGCGGCGCCGCCGGTGAGGCGCAGGCATTCGCGCAAGGGCTGCCACTCGGCGTGCCACACCCCGGCCGCACGCTCGTCCTCGGTCGACAGGCACTGGACCAGCACGGTGGCCAGGGCGGGCACCTGGAGGGCGGCCGAGCGGATCAGCGTCGCGAGGACGGGGTTGCGCTTGTGCGGCATCGCCGACGAGGCGCCCCGCCCGGCGGCCGCGGGCTCGGCCACCTCACCGACCTCCGTACGGGCGAGCACCAGCACGTCCGCGGCGATCTTGCCGAGGGCCGCGGCCGTGTGGGCGAGCGCGGCACCCAGGTCGGCGACGGGGGTCCGCAGGGCGTGCCAGGGCAGTACGGGGGCGGCCAGGCCCGTCTCGGCGGCGAAGGCGGCGCCGAGACCGTCGAGTACGGCGGCGGGGTCGGCGCCCTCCCCCGCGTACTGGAGGTAGCCGGCCAGTGTTCCGGCCGCGCCGCCGAGCGCCACCGGGAGCCCGCCGGCGGCGACCCGTTCGAGGCGCTCGGCCGAGTCCACGACCAGCCGGCGCCATCCGGCGGCCTTGAGCCCGAAGGTCGTGGGCACGGCGTGCAGGGCGAGGGTGCGGCCCGCCATCACCGTGTCCCGGTGCGCGGCCGCGAGGTCCGCCAGAGCGGCCGCAGCAGCGCGCAGGTCCGCGACGATCAGACGCAGCGCCCGCGCGGCCACCAGCATCGCACCGGTGTCGAAGACGTCCTGGCTGGTCGAGCCGCGGTGCACGTACTCGGCGGCCTCCGGGGAACGCCGCGCCACCACCGCGGTCAGCGCCGCGACCAGGCCGACGACCGGGTTCGCGGTCTCGCGCGCGGCGAGCGCCAGCTCCCGTACGTCCAGCAGTTCCGCACGGGCGGCGGCCGTGATGGCCTCGGCCGCCCCGGCGGGTACGGTGCCGCAGCGCGCCTGGGCGCGGGCCAGCGCGGCCTCCGCGTCGAGCATGGCCTGCAGCCAGGCCGTGTCGCTCACGGCCGCCTCGACCGGGGTGCCCGCCCGGACGGGGGAGAGCAGCCCGGAGTCCGGCGCGGCGGCGGGCCCGTCCGCCCGCGCGGACGCGGGCGGGGGGCTCACGCCCCTGCCTTCGCGCGCGGCACCGCGACCGGTGCGGAGACCGTGCGGCTCCCCCGGAATCCGGCCGGCTGCCGCCGCGGGGACGGCAGTTCGGGAACCGCGAGGACCGCCGCCGCGATGGCGTCGGAGTCCTCCAGGGTGACCGAACCGACGCCGGGCCTGATGCCCGCCGCCGTCACCCAGTGCACGGACTCGGTGGGCACCCCGTAGGCGAAGCGCCGCGGATGCGGGACGCCCCGGACGTCGATCAGGTGGTACGGCCGCCGGGACACGGCGAGGCCGCCGGTCTCGTAGTCCGGGCCGCCCGCGCCGTCCCCGCCCGGGATGCGGTACGGGCGGCACTGCCCGGTACGCAGCAGCCGGCTCATCAGCGGGTCCGCGGTGCGCCGCAGGTCGGTCCCGGGCAGCCGGGCCTCGATGAGGACGGTGGCCCGCACCCGGACGTCCGGTATCTCGCTCGACGTGGCGAGGAAGGCGGGGCCGAGCGGGTCGTGCGGGTCGGGGGTGACGCGCAGGCCGGGGCCGGTCACGTCGAGGACGCCGGCGTCCATGAGGGCCGCCATCTCCTCGATGCGGGACGCCGGGGGACCGATGGACAGGAAGGCGTTGAGCGGTGTGTACCAGCGGTCGAGGCCCTCGCGGTGGGACGCGGCGGTCAGGCCGGCGTGGTCGACGGCGAGCCGCAGCTCGTTGCGCAGGTCCCGCAGGACGTCGAGCGCGGCCTTGACCGGCCCGCTGACGTTGCCCTGGCGGGCCAGGCGGACGTCCTCGTCGAGGTGGCCGCGCAGCCATGCCCGGAAGGTGGCCAGATCGGTGCGCTCGCCGGGGCCGTAGGGGCGGGCGACGCGCTCCCAGTCCCACCGCTCCGCCGCGCCGACACCGGCTTCGTCGAGGAGCCGGTCCTCCGCCTCCCCCGGCTCGGCGTGCAGGTACCGTTCGGTGAACTCGGCGCATTCGGACGGGAGCCGGCCGCGCGAGGCGAGCAGGGCCGTGTAGTAGACGCCGCAGACCTCCTTGGAGATCAGCGGCCACAGGTCGGCGGCGAAGTCGATGGCCTCCCCGCGGCGGGCGTCCCGGGCGCGCAGCGCCGAGATGTACCCGGCGGTCAGGAGCCGGGGGTGGTAGCGGCCGTGGGCGCCCTTCTCGTTCTCGCCGCGCGCCTGATAGGGCACGCCGCGCCGGGAGCCGGCGTACAGGCGCGGCTCGCGGCCCGAGGGCCGGTAGACCAGGCGGCCGTCGACGCGGGTGAAGACGCCGCCCCGGCCGTGGGTGAACAGGGCCAGGTAGTCGAAGAAGTTGAGGCCCAGCCCGCGCAGCAGCACGTCCTGGCCGGGCCCGATGCCCGACAGGTCCACGTCGGCCGGATTGGCGGGGGCCAGGTAGGTCAGCCCGTGCCGGGCGGCGAAGCCGGTCAGCTCCCGCTCGGTGTCCGTGAGGCGGGCCGGTACGTGGCCCTGGGCGAGGACCACGGCGGACAGGCCGGTCAGCCGGGTGCCGTCCTCCAGGACGACGGTCTGCGGCCCGGCGCCCGCCGTACCGGCGTCGGAGTCCTCCAGGGCGATGGCGCGCCGTGGGTGCGTGCGCACCGTCACGTGCGCGGCGGCCTCCGCGACGACCTGCCGGAACACCCAGGTCAGGTAGCAGCCGTAGAGGGCACGGGTGGGATAGGTGTCGGGGCCCAGCCGGGCCGCCTCGGCGAGGATCTCCTCGTCGTAGGCGGGGGAGGCGGCACGGCCGGTGCCGGGGGCGTCGGCGTCGTCGAGGCCGGGTTCGAGCGCGCCCGAATCCAGCAGCTTGGCCCACTCGTACAGGCTCGGTCCCTCGTTCAGTGGGCCGTCGATGCGGACACTGGCGTCGGTGAACACCGTCACCTGGGAGGCGACGGTGTTCATCAGCAGGTGCCGGGACTGCGAGGGCCGCCACACCCGTCCCGAGCCCGGTGGGTCCGGGTCGACGACGTGCACGGTGACGGAGTCCCAGCGGGGTGACTTCCCCTCCTGCGCACAGAGCCGTTCCAGTACGGAGAGCCCTCGGGGCCCGGCACCGACGAGACACACCTCCAGATGCGCTCGCGTGCCGTCCCCGGGATGCGGGAGGGGTCCGCCGGCGTCCGGGTGGTCCGAGGGGAGCCGGTCTCCCGGGGCAAACTGAACGGCCGCCGTTGCGGGCGGCCCTGCGGTGAGTTCGGCGCGAAATGCGCGCTCGTCTCCGTGCGTACCGTTCACAGCGCCTCCTTCCTCCGTCACCGTCGGTGCAGGCGCTCCACTGCGGCTCGGATCGGGGTGGAGACCGGCTGGAGGGGGTACCGGGACGGCCGGAGACCGGTGCCCGGAGGCGCGGACGACCGTCGCTTCCGCCCCCCGAGGCACACGAGCCGCGCACGTCCGGGGCTGCATCAGGACTCGACCACAGGTCGTTACGTTCAATGGCGGGAATATCCCCGGGTAAACAGAATTTCTGTATCCGGGGCACGCGCCCCATCCGGAACGGGGCGCCCGTAGGAGCCCGGAGTTCTCTCAGGCAAGGTCGACTGCGAAAGGGAACCCCACGGTCCCGAATCGCCGTCCATCATGATCCAACTGCTGCGATCGGCATGGTGAAGCCGTGCACCCCATGACGATTGCGGGGGCGAGCCACCTCATGAAGGAGATTCGATGAAGGTTCACCCGTGCCCCAGACCGCATTCCCAGGAGACCCTCGCCGCCGACGGGTCCGTCCTCTGCGTCGCTTGTATCAGGCAGCTGGCGCGCAACCTGCGTACCCTGCCCGTTCTCCACCAGGAAAGCCTGCACCATGTGTCCCCGACGCCCAGGCGGACGAACCCGACGAAGGTCTCGGGAAGCCGGAGCCGGGATTACCTGAACATCTCCGTGCTCGACACCCGGCACCACATCCTCGCCGTACTCGAATCCTGGTCGGGGACCGTCGTGGAGAAGCTGGGCAGCGCCGCCCCGGACCGCTCCGTCCTCCAGATGGGCCGGTTCCTGCTGGCGCACCTGGAATGGATCACCGCCCAGGATCCGGCCGCCGATTTCGCGGACGAGATCGACGGCATCGTCGCCGAACTGCGCCGCACCATCGACCCCGACCCCGGCGAACTCCAGACGTTCATCAGGCAGTGCGTCGTGGACGACTGTGCGGGGACGATCACCGCTTCCGCGCAGAGGGCCGGGAGCGGGGGCAGTATCGAATGCTCGTCAGGACACGGATGGGAGATGCGGGAATGGCTCAGTCTGCGACAGCTGATCGAGCGCCGGCGAGAGAGCGTCAGCGTATGACCAGACCACCGCGTCACCGGCTCGTCCCGACGAATGTGGCCGCCCTCGCCGTGGGCGTCACCGAGGCGACCATCCGTAAATGGGTGAGCCGGGGGAAGATCACCCGCTACGGTGCGCCCGGCCGTTCCGAGTTCGACATCGACGAGCTGACGACGATCGCCCTGCACCGCCACCACTGACCCGCCCGCCCGCCCGCCCGGCCGCGTCCCGCGGCGCGGACACCCTGCCCCGACACGCCGTCGAGCACCGCCCCGGACCCGCCAGGGTCCGGGGCT
Source organism: Streptomyces sp. NPDC058646 (assembly GCF_042716875.1). Classification (NCBI taxonomy): domain Bacteria; kingdom Bacillati; phylum Actinomycetota; class Actinomycetes; order Kitasatosporales; family Streptomycetaceae; genus Streptomyces; species Streptomyces sp. NPDC058646. The sequence goes on from NZ_JBHXRK010000044.1 coordinate 26,954, forward strand.
GCCTTGTGTCGCGACCCCCGCCGATGTGACCCACGTCACTTCAGCTGCCCTTGGCTCGGGGGATCCGTCCGTGTCACTCTTTACGGACGTCTCCCCTGCCCAAATTGCGTCACAGGCAAGGGAGTTCGGCATCAGCGACCGGTCCGCGGCGACGGGACCGAGTCCGTGCCGGATGCCCGATGCGGCATCCGCCACCCTCCACCTCCCGCGTGACCGTGCCCTGCCGCACGCGAGGTGTGCACCCTCCCGACGACGCTCCGCGTCACATCCCGCCCGGGATTCCGCGCGCCTGTCGGTCCGCCTGCCCGTTTCGCACGGGCGCGGCACGCGCGGTCCGCAGACGCGATCTCCGTGGAGACCGTCGGGACTTTCCTGGTCCGTTGAATTCCCGCAGGTGATCACACCTCCGGCCATTCCTGGATCCGACCTCTGCTTCTTTCCTTCCGAGAATTCTGGATGATGCGATCTCATGCGAATACGACAAGGGGAGCTGAGTGCGTTGACTCTACCGACCTCAGCGGCGGGGACATCAGAAAGCCACTGGGTTCGCTCGGTCGGTACCGGCCGCGCCCACGCCAAGTCCATTTTGCTGGGGGAGCACGCGGTCGTGTACGGAGCCCCGGCGATCGCCCTGCCGGTCCCGCAACTGCCGGTGACCGCGAGCGCCGGATGGTCCTCCCGCACCCGCGGTGAACCGGGCGGCATCTCCTTCACGATGACCGGTTCCGCGGTGAGGCGGGTGGGGACGCAGGGCTCCGAAGGGCTGCGTCGGCTGGTGACCGCATTCCGGGCGGCCGTCGGCATGCAGGACAGCCCGCACCTCGACGTGATCATCGACGGTTCGGTCCCGCCCGGCCGCGGGCTCGGATCCAGCGCGGCGTGCGCGCGCGCCGTCGTCCTCGCCCTCGCCGACCTCTGCGGCGTCGAGGTGTCGGAGAGGGCGACGTTCGACCTCGTGCAGACGGCCGAGAACGTGGCGCACGGCCGGGCCAGCGGCGTCGATGCCGTGGCCGTCGGCGCGTCCGCCCCGCTGCTGTTCCGTCAGGGCGAGGCCGAGGAACTGGAGGTCGGCTGCGACGGCCTGTTCATCGTCGCGGACAGCGGGGTCATCGGCAGCACCAAGGAAGCGGTCGACCTGCTGCGCGAGGGCTTCCGGCGCCACCCCGGAGCGCAGGAGCGGTTCGTGGACCGGGCCGCGCAACTGACCCACGAGGCCTCCCTGGCGCTCGCCGCGGGCAAGCCGGAGGAGCTCGGCTCGCGGCTCACGGAATACCACGGGCTGCTCCGGGCGGGCGGTCTCAGCACCGACCGCATCGAGGCCATGGTCGGCGCCGCCCTCGCGGCGGGCAGCCTCGGCGCCAAGATCACCGGAGGCGGACTGGGCGGCTGCGTGATCGCGCTGACCCAGCCGGAGCAGGCCAGGGAGGTCACCTGGCGGCTCCACGATGCGGGGGCCGAACAGACGTGGGTCGTACCGCTGAGGAGGAACGACAGCCATGCCTGAGCAGACGACAGCCGTACCCGGCCGGCGGACCACTGCGGTCCGCCCGCCCGGACCGGACGGTCCCGCGGGAGCCACCGCCGTCGCGCACCCGAACATCGCGCTGGTCAAGTACTGGGGCAAGCGCGACGAGCAGCTGGTCCTGCCCTGGACCAGCAGCCTGTCCATGACCCTGGACATCTTCCCCACGACCACCCGCGTCCGGCTCGACGCCGGGGCCGGGCACGACGCGGTGACCCTCAACGGCGCGCCCGCCACGGGCGAGGCCGCGCGGCGCATCATCGCCTTCCTCGACCTGGTGCGGGACCGGGCCGGGCTCCCCCACCGGGCCGTCGTGGAGAGCGTGAACACCGTCCCCACCGGGGCGGGCCTGGCGTCCTCGGCCAGCGGCTTCGCCGCCCTCGCGGTCGCCGCCGCCGCCGCGTACGGGCTCGACACGGATGCCACCGCGCTGTCCCGGCTGGCCCGGCGCGGATCCGGTTCGGCCTCGCGCTCGATCTTCGGCGGGTTCGCCGCCTGGCACGCGGGCCGGCCCACGGGCTCGGCCACGGAAGCGGACCTCAGCTCCTACGCCGAGCCGGTGCCCGCGGCAGGACTCGACCCCGCACTGGTCATCGCGGTGGTCGACGCCGGGCCCAAGGACGTCTCCAGCCGCGCCGCCATGCGCCGCACCGTCGACACCTCGCCGCTGTTCGAGCCGTGGGCCGCCTCCAGCGAGGACGACCTGGCCGGCATGCGCGCGGCGCTCCGGCGCGGCGACCTCGACGCGGTGGGGGAGATCGCCGAACGCAACGCGCTCGGCATGCACGCGACGATGCTGGCGGCGCGCCCCGCGGTCCGCTACATGTCACCGGCCTCCCTCACCGTGCTCGACAGCGTGCTCCAGCTCAGGCGGGACGGCGTACCGGCCTACGCGACCATGGACGCCGGGCCGAACGTCAAGGTGCTCTGCCACCGGGCGGACGCGGACCGGGTCGCCGGGGCCGTACGCGCCGCAGCCGCCGGGGGATCGGTGCACATCGCGGGGCCCGGGCAGGGCGCCCGCCTGGTCGGCGAGGGCGGACGGTGACCTCCGGGCGGACGGTCGTCCGCAGCGCGCCGGGCAAGCTGTTCGTCGCGGGCGAGTACGCGGTGGTCGAGCCCGGCACCCCGGCGATCCTGGTGGCGGTCGACCGGCACGTCACCGTCACCGTGTCCGGCCCCGGACCCGGCCCGGCCCCTGGCGGAGCCGACGTCGTGATCTCCTCCGACCTCGGTCCGGGGCCGGTGCGCCGGCAATGGCGCGACGGGCGGCTCCTCGTACCCGGGGACGACGGACAGCGGGCGCGCGGCGGACCGGCACACGTGGTGTCGGCGATCGAGACCGTGGGCCGGCTGCTCGCCGAACGCGGTCTGCCCCTCCCCCCGCTGAACGTCTCGGTCAGCAGCCGCCTGCACGACGAGGGCAGGAAGTACGGGCTGGGATCGAGCGGAGCGGTGACCGTGGCGACCGTCGGAGCCGTCGCGTCCTTCTGCGGGCTGGAACTGTCGCGCGAGAGCCGGTTCCGCCTGTCCATGATCGCCACGGCCCGGATCGACCCCAAGGGCTCCGGCGGTGACCTCGCGGCCAGTACGTGGGGCGGATGGCTCGCCTACCAGGCGCCCGACCGGGCCTTCGTCCTCGACCTGGCCCGCCGCGAGGGCATCGGCACCGCACTGCGCGCACCCTGGCCGGGTTTCGCGGTACGCCCGCTTCCGCAGCCGAGCGGCCTCTCCCTGGAGGTCGGCTGGACCGGGAACCCCGCCTCCACCACCTCGCTCGTGTCCGGCCTGCACCGGCGGACCTGGCGGGGCGGCGACTCGCACCGGAAGTTCGTGGAGACCACCACCGACTTCGTCCGCGCGTCGGTCACCGCACTGGAGGCCGGCGACGGCCCGGGCCTGCTGCACCAGATCCGGCGGGCCCGGCGGGAGCTGGCCCGCCTGGACGACGAGGTCGGCCTCGGCATTTTCACGCCCGAGCTGACGGCGCTGTGCGACGCCGCCGAAGAGAGCGGCGGCGCGGCCAAGCCCTCAGGGGCAGGGGGCGGCGACTGCGGCATCGCCCTGCTGCCCGCCGCAGCTCCGCACGACATCTCGCGAGTACGGCAACGGTGGGCGGCGGCCGGGGTGCTGCCCCTGCCCGTCCGCCCCGCCACGGAAGGGATCGAGGAATGAGCGCTCAGCGCAAGGACGACCACGTCCGGCTCGCCATCGAGCAGCAGGACACACGCAGCGGGACCAACCAGTTCGACGAGGTGTCGTTCGTCCACCACGCCCTGGCCGGCATCGACCGCCCGGACGTGTCGCTGGCCACGGCCTTCGCCGGGATCTCCTGGCAGGTGCCGCTCTACATCAACGCGATGACCGGCGGCACCGCCAGGACCGGTGCCATCAACCGGGACCTGGCCGTCGCCGCCCGGGAGACCGGGGTGCCCATCGCCTCGGGCTCCATGCACGCCTACTTCAAGGACCCCTCGTGCGTGGACACCTTCCGCGTACTGCGCCGCGAGAATCCGCACGGATTCGTCATGGCGAACGTCAACGCGACGGCAACGGTCGAGAACGCACGGCGCGCCATCGACGTCCTGCAGGCCGACGCCCTGCAGATCCACGTCAACACGGCGCAGGAGACGGCCATGCCCGAGGGCGACCGGTCGTTCGCGTCCTGGGCCGCACAGATCGAGAGGATCGCCGCGGCCGTCGACGTCCCCGTGATCGTCAAGGAGGTCGGCAACGGCCTGAGCCGCGAGACCGTCCTGACGCTGCAGCAGCTGGGCGTGCGCGCCGCGGACCTCGGCGGCCGGGGAGGCACCGACTTCGCCCGCATCGAGAACGGCCGGCGGGAACACGCCGACTACGCCTTCCTCGACGGCTGGGGCCAGTCCACCGCCGCCTGCCTCCTCGACGCCCAGGACGCCGGCATCCCCGTACTCGCCTCCGGCGGCGTCCGCGACCCGCTCGACGTCGCCCGCGCACTCGCACTCGGCGCCTCCGGCGTCGGCGCGTCCGGGATCTTCCTGCGCACCCTGCTCGACGGCGGTGTGTCCGCCCTGGTCGCGCAGCTCTCGAACTGGCTCGACCAGCTCGCCGCCCTGCAGACCATGCTCGGCGCGCGTACGCCCGCGGACCTCGCGCACTGCGACGTGCTGATCCAGGGCACCCTCCGTTCCTTCTGCGCGGACCGGGGCATCGACACCCGGCAGCTCGCCCAGCGCTCCAGCTCCATCGCCGCCCTCCACGAGACGACGGGAACCACACGATGACCGACACACACGCGATAGCCGGCGTCCCCATGAAGTGGGTGGGTCCCCTTCGCATCTCGGGGAACGTCGCCGACACCGAGACCCACGTCCCGCTCGCCACCTACGAGTCGCCGCTGTGGCCCTCCGTGGGCCGCGGGGCGAAGGTGTCCATGCTGGCCGAGAAGGGCATCGTCGCCACCCTCGTCGACGAGCGGATGACGCGGTCCGTCCTCGTCGAGGCGACGGACGCGCAGACCGCGTACGCGGCCGCACGGACCATCGAGGCGCGGATCGACGAGCTCCGCGACGTCGTGCGCGCCGGCAGCAGGTTCGCCGAGCTGATCAACATCCGGCACGAGATCACGGCGAACCTGCTGTTCATCCGGTTCGAGTTCTCCACCGGCGACGCGTCCGGGCACAACATGGCGACGCTCGCCTCCGACGCCCTCCTGCAGCACCTGCTGCAGACCGTTCCGGGGATCTCCTACGGATCGATCTCCGGGAACTACTGCACGGACAAGAAGGCGACCGCGATCAACGGCATCCTCGGACGCGGCAAGAACGTGGTCACCGAGCTGCTCGTGCCGCGCGAGGTGGTGACGGGCGTACTGCACACCACGGCCGCCAAGGTCGTCGAGCTGAACGTCCGCAAGAACCTGCTCGGGACCCTGCTCGCAGGCGGCATCCGCTCGGCGAACGCCCACTACGCGAACATGCTGCTCGGGTTCTACCTCGCCACGGGCCAGGACGCGGCCAACATCGTCGAAGGCTCCCAGGGCATCACCATGGCCGAGGACCGCGACGGCGACCTCTACTTCTCCTGCACCCTGCCCAACGTGATCGTCGGCACCGTGGGCAACGGCAAGGGCCTCGGGTTCGTGGAGACGAACCTGACCCGGCTCGGCTGCCGCGCCGACCGCGCACCCGGGGAGAACGCACGCCGGCTCGCCGTCATCGCCGCGGCGACCGTGCTGTGCGGCGAACTCTCGCTGCTCGCGGCACAGACGAACCCGGGCGAACTCATGCGCGCACACGTCCAGCTGGAACGCGACAACTCGACAGCAAAGGTTGGTGTATGAGCATGTCCCACGATTCCGCGATCGGAATTCACGATCTGTCCTTCGCGACGACCGAGTTCGTCCTGCCGCACACGGCGCTCGCCGGGCACAACGGCACCGAGATCGGCAAGTACCACATCGGCATCGGCCAGCGCTCGATGAGCGTCCCCGCCGCGGACGAGGACATCGTGACCCTGGGCGCCGCCGCTGCCGCCCCCATCATCGCCCGGCACGGCACCGACCGGATCCGGACGGTCGTCTTCGCGACCGAGTCGTCGATCGACCAGGCGAAGTCGGCCGGCGTGTACGTGCACTCGCTGCTCGGCCTGCAGTCGGCCTGCCGGGTCGTCGAGCTGAAGCAGGCCTGCTACGGGGCGACGGCAGCCCTCCAGTTCGCCATCGGCCTGGTGCGCCGCGACCCCGGCCAGCAGGTCCTCGTGGTCGCGAGCGACGTGTCCAAGTACGAGCTGGACAGCCCGGGAGAGGCGACCCAGGGCGCGGCCGCGGTGGCCATGCTGGTGAGTGCGGATCCCGCCCTGGTGCGCATCGAGAACGCCTCGGGCCTGTTCACCGCCGACGTCATGGACTTCTGGCGGCCGAACTACCGTGACGCCGCGCTGGTCGACGGGCAGGAGTCCATCTCGGCGTACCTGCAGGCGGTGGAAGGCAGCTGGAAGGACTACGGGGAGCAGGGCGGCCGCTCCCTCGACGAGTTCGCCGCGTTCTGCTACCACCAGCCGTTCACGAAGATGGCCTACAAGGCCCACCGCCACCTGCTCAACTACGCGGGCCACGACACCGACAAGGACGACATCGAGCGCGCCGTCGGACAGACCGTGGCCTACAACGCCGTCATCGGCAACAGCTACACCGCATCGGTGTACCTGGGCCTGGCCGCGCTGCTCGACCAGGCGGAGGACCTGACGGACCGGCCCGTCGGCTTCCTCAGCTACGGCTCCGGCAGCGTCGCCGAGTTCTTCGCGGGAACCGTCGTGCCCGGGTACCGGCAGCACCTGAGGTCCGAGGCGAACCTCGAGGCGATCGCCCGGCGCAAGCCCGTCGACTACGCCGGTTACCGCGAGCTGCACGAGCGCTCCCTCCCGACCGACGGCGGCGACCACTCCACCCCGGCCCAGACCACCGGGCGCTTCCGCCTCGCCGGTATCAGCAACCACAAGCGCCTCTACCAGGCGCGCTAGGCGTCCCGGGCCCGCACGTACGCGGGCAGCCGTCCCCGCGGCTGCCCGCGTACGGGCCCGTCACGGCCGCGCGCGCCCGGCGGCCTTCCACACACCCGTCTCCACACCATTCGAGGGGAGGGCAGCCGCATGACGGACGTCAGGATCCTCGGTACGGGTGCCTACGTGCCCGAGCGCGTCGTCTCCAACGACGAGGTTGCCGCGGCAGCCGGCGTCGACGGCGCATGGATCACCCGCAAGACCGCGATCCGGGAGCGGCGCTGGGCCGCCGACGACCAAGCCACCTCGGACCTGGCCACGGCCGCGGCGCGTGCCGCGCTGGAGTCGGCCGGGATCACCGCCGGACAGCTGTCCGTGATCGTGGTCGCCACCTCCACCCCGGACCGCCCCCAGCCGCCCACGGCGGCGTACGTGCAGCAGAACCTCGGGGCGGCCGGAGCGGCGGCCTTCGACGTCAACGCGGTGTGCTCCGGAGCGGTGTTCGGCCTGTCCGCGGCCGAGGGCGTCCTCGCCCGGCGCGGCGGCCACGCCCTGGTCATCGGCGCCGACCTGTACTCGCGGATCCTCGACCGGACCGACCGCAGGACGGTCATCCTGTTCGGGGACGGCGCCGGCGCGCTGGTCCTGGGGGCGGCCGGCCAGGGGCCGCGCATCCGCCACCTGGCACTGCACTCGTTCGGCGAGCTGTCCGGCCTGATCGAGGTGCCCGCGGGCGGCAGCCGGCTGCCGCTGGACCGGGCCGCCCTGGACGCGGGTCTGCAGTACTTCGCCATGGACGGGCGGGGCGTGCGGAGCTTCGTCGAGGACCAGCTGCCCCGGCTGGTCAAGGAGTTCCTCCACGAAGCCGGAGCCGTACCCGACGACATCCACCACTTCGTGCCGCACCAGGCCAACGGCGTCATGCTCGACAGCGTCTTCGCCACCCTGGACCTGCCCCGCGCCACCATGCACCGGACGCTCACGCACTACGCCAACACGGGAGCCGCGTCGCTCCCCGTCACCCTGGACGCGGCCGCCCGCGCGGGCGCCCTGCGCCCGGGCGACCTGATCCTCATGGCCGGCTTCGGCGGCGGCATGTCGGCGGGGTTCGCACTGATCGAGTGGTGAGCACGACGGGGCGCCGGGGGCGGATGCCCCCGGCGCCCCGTCGTGCGTACGGGGTGGTCAGCCGTTGCCGGGGGCGCGCCGTCCGGAGTAGTGCGCCGGCCACAGGTCGCGGGCGAGCAGCAGCTCCTCCTCGGAGAGCGGTACGTCCTGGCACAGGCGCTCGGGGTGGTCGGGCGCCGGCCCGCCGGCCCCCGGCGGCAGCAACTGCAGCCCCGCCGGGGCGTACCACGTGTAGATGTCGTAGGGACGCGCACCCCACTGGGGTGCCCGTACCGCGTGGTGGTAGGTCATGGGGCCGGCCACGGTGGACCCGAAGGCCACGAGGGCCCGCCAGACCGGCCGCACGCAGTAGTCCGTCAGCACCCGCCGACCACCACGCAGCAACCGTTTCATGTCCGCTCCTCCGACCTGCGCCTCGTAGCCGCCCTCACAGGCTTTCAAGGTCCGCTTGCGGATCGGTCGAGGAACGCTGTCGCGCGCTCGGCTCCCGAGGGGCCCGGTCCGGGCGGGGGACGCGGGTGAAGGAGCGGCGGTAGGAGCGGGGCGGGACGCCGCGGCGGCGTACGAACTGGTCCCGCAGGACGGCCGCGCTGCCGTAGCCGACCCGGCGGGCGATCTCCTCGACCGGCAGGTCCGTCGTCTCCAGGAGCTCCTCGGCGCTGCTCAGCCGTAGGTCCCGCAGCCAGGCGTGCGGGGTGGTGCCGGTGGCGGCGCTGAACCGGCGGGCGAAGGACCGCTTGCTCATCACCGCGCGCGAGGCCAGCTCCGAGACCGGCAGCGCCTCGTGGAGGTGCTCCCGGGCCCAGGCGAGCACGTCGGCCAGGCGCTCGTCCTCGCCGTCCTCGGGGACGGGAGCGGAGAGGTACTGGGCCTGGCCCCCGTCGCGGTGCGAGGGCAGCACCATGTCCCGGGCGATGTGGTTGGCCACCGCGGCCCCGTGCTCGCGCCGGATCAGGTGCAGGCACAGGTCGGTGCCTGCCGCGGCCCCGGCCCCCGTGACGATCCGCCCCTCGTCGAGGTACAGGGCCTCGGGCTCCACGCTGACGCTCGGGTAGCTGCGGCTCAGCAGGTCGGCGAAGCGCCAGTGCGTGGTGGCCCGGCGCCCGTCGAGCAGTCCGGCTGCGGCGAGCGTGAACGTACCCACGCAGTGGGCGGCGATCAGCGCGCCCCGCACGTGCGCGGCGGACAGGGCATCGAGCACCTCGGGGCCGGGCGGCGTGCGGAACCCGGCACCCGGCAGGACGATCACCAGATCGGCAGTGGCCAGCCGGTCCAGGCCGTGCGCGACGGTCAGCGGCACACCGGCGTCGGTACGGACGGTTCCCGGCCGGTCGGCGCACAGGGCGAAGTCGAAGCCGGGTGCTCCGTTCCCGTGCGGGCCGAAGACCTCGGCGACGATCCCGACCGCGAGCATGCCGGCCGCGGGCGGGGTGTACGCGGCGACGGTCCTGAAAGCGGGCACCCGCGGAGTATGGCAGCGAGGTGCCGGGGGCGGGGCGGGGGCCCGTGGGCGTCGGCTGCCGTGGCTTCAGCGCGGGGCGGTGTCGTCGGCCGGGAAGGCCGGGCCGTGGCCCGGGACGATGGTGTCCGCCGCCGCCAGGACCCGGAGCCGGGAGTTCAGGAGAAGGTCGTGGTCCGGGGCCACCGGGTCGTCCACCGGGCCGTTCGGGCGCCACCACAGGTCGCCTGCGAAGGCGGTCACGCCCGTGTCGGTGCCGACCAGCAGGGTGATGTCCTCGGGGCTGTGCCCCGGCGTGCGGATCAGTCTGAGGGACGGGGTGAGTTCGTGGCCTTCCGCATCGCGGTCGGTCCACTGGTCGTCGCGGTAGACGGCCTTGTGGTCGTGCACGCGGGCCTTGCCGAAAAGGCCCGCGTTCATCGTGTTGTCCGGGTGGTGGTGGCTGAGGATCACGTCGGTGATGTCGTCGGGACCGAGGCCCAGTCCGGCCAGCGGCCCCAGGATCCGGTCGCGGCCGGCCACCATCCCGGGGTCGACGATTACGTGGTGCTCGCCGTCGGTGACGTAGGAGACGGTGGCGGCGACTCCGGGGCCGGTGGAGGTGGTGTAACCGGTGGTCAGGATCGTGTACTTGGCGCTGCGGCCGAGCGGGGCGTCTGTCATGCCCTGAAGTCTGCTGGGCGGGCGAGGGCCGTACGAGTGGCTGTGCTGCCACTGATCGCAGGAATCGTGCCAGCGCCGCTACCGGGCCTTCGCCGACCTCAGTAGCGGTAGTGGTCGGGCTTGTACGGGCCCTCGACCTTGACGCCGATGTACGCGGCCTGTTCGGGCCGCAGGGTGGTGAGCTTGACGCCGAGGGCGTCGAGGTGGAGCCGGGCCACCTTCTCGTCCAGGTGCTTGGGCAGCACGTACACATCCGT
>NZ_JBHXRK010000045.1:0-29562 GCF_042716875.1 Streptomyces sp. NPDC058646
GCCGCGTTGTCGGGGCACCCGAGTACGTCCAGTACGCGGGCGCCCCTCCGCCTTGCGATGCACGGCGCCGGACGCCGCGGGCCTGACCGGCGCCAATTCGACGACAGGGCCTAGGGCGGTGGTGTGGGGAAATCCTGTTGATGGAGGTAGTGCCCGCGCATGATCCTCCTGACATGGACCTTCCACAGCAGGTGATCGAACTGGACGGCTTGACGCTGCGCTGCTTCGACCCCGAGGCGGACCTTCCGGAGTTCTTCCGGGTCATCGAGGAGTCGCTGGAGCACCTGCGCCCGTGGATGCCCTGGGTCGCGGAGCACAGCCTGGCAAGGACCAGCGATTTCCTGGCCCGCCGCCGGGAGCTCTGGGCCAGAGGTGAGGTGTTCACCTACGCGATCGTGGTCGACGGTGCGATCGTCGGCGCCTGCCAGCTGTTCCGGTGCGGGGAGACCCCGCACAACGGCCGTGAGATCGGCTACTGGCTGCACCCTGCCGCCACCGGCCGTGGCCTGGCCACTCGGACCGCCCGTGCCCTGGTGGAACAAGCCTTCCTCCTCCCCGGCGTCGACTATGTCGAAGTCGTCCACGACCCGGCCAACCGCGCCAGCGGCGCCGTCCCGGCCCGCCTCGGGTTCACCGAACACCTCCGCCGCCCTGCCGAGCGCCTCGCCCCGGCCGGGACCGGCGAGGACCGGGTCTGGCGGCTGACCCGGCGTCAGGGGAACACCGTCACCGCCGCAGACGCACGGTGACAGTCCCGGTCGGGAGCCCGGATCGGTGGCGGGGGGCGCGCTGGCGCCGCACCGGCCGAAGGTCCGCGTACATCTGGTACGAGGGCTTCCGGCCGGCGCGCCGAGGACACGCACCGCCGTGACGCAGCCGCTGGCGGCGGGCGCTCCTTCGGAGCGGATCCCGGCACCGCCTAGCCGCCGATGTCCCGGCTCCGCAAGTCCGCCGGCGTCTCGCGCCGGACCAGGACGCGGGCCGAGCCCTCGTGGACCGCGATGACCGGGGGCCGGCCGACCATGTTGTAGCCGGACGCCATGGACAGCTGGTAGGCGCCCGCCACCGGTACGGCCAGCAGGTCGCCGGGGCGGACGTCCCCCGGCAGGTCCACGCCGGAGGCGAGGATGTCACCGGCCTCGCCGGGCCGGTAGGCGATGCCGTGGCCGCCGCTCATGCCCAGTTCGGGAAGGACCACCCCGTGTTCGTCGCGCACCCGGGCCGTCAGTTCCACCAAGCGCCGCAGCGCCACGAGGTACGGCTCCACGGCGGTGATCTGGGAGCCGATGTGGCAGTGCAGGCCGGTGAGTTCGAGCTGTGGCAGGCCCAGGATCCTGGCGACGGCCCGCTGGGCGTTCCCGTCGGTGGGGGATAGGCCGAACTTCTGGTCGTCCGTACCGGTGCGGATCTTGTCGTGCCCGCCGGCCGAGACGCCCGGTACGACGCGCACCATGACCTTCTGGTGCCCGTCGGGGCCGACCGCGGCAGCGATCCGGGCGATCTCGGACGGGCTGTCGATCACGATCCGCCCCACCCCGAGCCGCAGCGCGGTCGTGATGTCCCGGGGCGACTTGGCGTTGCCGTGCAGCACGATCCGCTCGGGCGGGAAGCCCGCGGTCATGGCGAGTTCCAGCTCCCCGGCGGAGCACACGTCGAGGCCCAGTCCCTCCTCCCGGACCCAGCGCACCATCGCGCGGGAGAGGAACGCCTTGGCCGCGTACAGCACTTCGGCGCCGGGAAAGGCGTCGCGGTAGGTGCGGCAGCGTGCGCGGACCTCGCCTTCGTCCAGTACGTAGGCCGGGGTGTCGAACCGCTCGGCCAGCTCGGCCAGGGACACCCCGCCGACGGCCAGGCCACCGTGCGGGAGCCGGACCGTGGACGCGGGCCACAGGGACAGGTCGTCGTCACCGGTACGGGGCGCGACCGCGGGGAGGACGGCGATGGTCATGGTGCGACTCCCTTCCGGACGGTCCGGGCAGAGGTCCCGGGCGCCGCGACCACCGGGGTGCCCACCGGTCCGGCGGCCGTCCTGGTGGCGGAAGGAGCGGTGAGGGTCGGGTCGACGGTCAGCAGCGGGGCGCCGAGCGGGCCGGCCATCGCGCGGAGCGCGGTCTCGGAGAGCCGGATCCACGGCTGCTCCGGACCGAGGGTCGCGGCCAGCCGCTCCGCCGTGGTGAAGCCGACGGCGGTACGCGCCCCCAGCGGGGTGCGGAACAGGCGTACCACCACCTGAGCGGCTCCCGGCCGGGCCGGTACGTACAGGGGACCGGCCGGGACCCGTTCTTCGGGCTCCGGGTCGTCGTCGTACCGGAACAAACACATGGGGCCCTCCCAGAGGAACCACGAGTGACAGGTGGGGCCCCGGATGCGGGGAGGCAGCCCGGGGCGCGACACCGAAGCTATCCCCGCGACCCCACCCCGCGGTCAGCCATGACGGGACCTTGACGGCGCCGGCCCGACTCCCTACGGATCCCTGACGGCAGGACCGGAGATCGTCAGGAGCACGTCATGAATTCCGGCGGCCGTGTCAGAAGCACATCAGATGTCCGCCGCACGCTCCGCCCAGGCCCTTTGATGGAGCCGAGGGACGGTACGGACCCGGAAGAGAGGAATGCGGTCGTGCGCAGAATCGTGGTCGGCGTGAGCGGAACCCCGGGAAGCCTGTCCGCACTCCACCGGGCTGCCGAGGAAGCCCGGCTGCGGGACGCGGAACTGTGGGCCGTGATGGCCTGGCAGGCTCCCGGCGGTGAACTCGCAAGCCGCAACTCCTGCGGCGTCCCGGCCCTGGCGGACTACCGCGCCGCCGCCGCGGAACGCCTGCGCGAGCTGCTCGACGGTGCCTTCGGCGCCGCGCACCCCGGCGTGACCCTCGCCGGCCTCACCGTACGGGCGACGCCCGGTGCAGCCCTCGTGGACACCGCCCGCCGCTCCGGGGACCTCCTGGTGGTGGGCACCGGCTCCCGCAGCCCGCTGCGCCGCCTCGTCCGCCCCTCGGTGGCCCGCTACTGCCTCGCCCACGCCGCCTGCCCCGTCCTGACGGTCCCGCCGTCACCCCTCCAGGCCGCCCTCGACGAGGTACACCGCCGCAACTTCTGGCGGGTGCCGCTGGACGTCCGCGAGCTGGCGCAATGAACCGGGTGGCGGATGGTCCGTGAAGGGACCGGATGTGCGCGGGCTGCCGGGCGGCCTGTCCAACACCTCCGGTCTCGGACTCACCAGGACGCCGGTCAGCCCCGAGCACCTCACCGCGGTCCGACCCGCACCCCCGGCCGGTCCGCGTTCCGGTCCGCGTGCCGGGCCGTGGCGCCTGCCGGTGCGCCGCGCCGCCCGGAACCGCCACTGCTGCCGGCACCGCTCACGCGAGGGGCAGGGCCTGCTCGGACCAGACGGTCTTGCCGCCCCTGGTGTAGCGGCTGCCCCAGCGGTGCGAGAGCTGGGCGACGATGTACAGGCCGCGACCGCCTTCCTCGGAGCTGGTCGCACGCCGCATCCTCGGCTGCGTGTTGCTGGAGTCCGAGACCTCGCACGTCAGCACGTCCGCCCGGATCAGCCGGAGCCGGACCGGGCCGCCGGCGTGGCGGATGGCGTTGGTGACCAGTTCGCTGACGATCAGCTCCGTGCTGAAGGCGAGCTCGTCGAGGTCCCAGGCGGTCAGCTGGGCCAGGACGAGATGGCGCGCGTCTCCGACGACCGCCGGGTCGGCGTCCAGCTGCCATGTCGCGACGGAGTCGGCATCCACCACCCGGGTACGGGCCAGCAGGAGGGTGACGTCGTCCTTCAGCCTGCCCGGCGGCAGCCCCTCCACGATGTCGTACCGGGCCTGGCGCAGCGGCCGGCCGAGCACGTCCGCGCGCAGCAGCCGGTCCGCCAGGTCGCGCATGCCCTGGTCGATGTCGCCCTCTCCGCGTTCGATCAGACCGTCGGTGTACAGGGCCAGGACGCTCCCCGGCGGCAGCTCGCGTTCGACCGGCTCGAAGGGCCAGCCGCCGACGCCCAGGGGCGGGCCCGGGCTCAGGTCGACGTACTCCACCGTCCCGTCCGGGCCGACCACCGCCGGAGGCGGGTGCCCGGCGCTCGCCATGACGCAGCTCCGGGTGACCGGGTCGTAGACGGCGTACAGGCAGGTGGCCCCGGCCGGTCCGCTGGGCACCGGCGGACCCGCGTCGGCGTCCTCCGGGTCGTCGCTCTCCGCCTCGGCGACCACCTGCAGGACCATGTCGTCCACGTGCGCCAGCAGTTCCTCGGGTTCCAGCTCCAGGTCCGCCATCGCGCGTACGGCGCTGCGCAGGCGTCCCATCATCGCCGTCGCGTGCAGTCCGTGACCGGCGACGTCCCCGACCACCAGGGCGACACGGGCCGACGACAGGGGGATGACGTCGAACCAGTCCCCGCCCACCCCGCTGTCCGCGTCGGCGGGCAGGTAGAGGCCGGCGGCTTCCAGGGCGGGCCGCTCCGAGGTGGCCGGCGGCAGGAGGCTGCGCTGCAGGCCCACGGCGGTGCGGCGTTCCTTGGTGTACCGCCGCGCATTGTCCACGGCGACGGCCGCGCGGGCGGCGACCTCCTCCAGGAGCGCCAGGTCGTCCCTTTCCAGCGGTGCAGCGTCCCCCGTGCGCCAGAGCGTGAGCCTGCCGAACCTGATGCCCCGCGCACACAGCGGCGCCGTCATCGCCGAATGCGCACCCGGGACGGCGGCGGCCCACTCCGGGCACGCGTCGTCCCCCGGCCCCGCGGACCCGAGCCCCTCGGACCCGGTTCCGGCCCCGTTTCCGGACCGGGTCCCCAGGCCGGTGATCAGCTCACCCCGGCACTCCCGCGTCCCGGGCCCGTCCCGGTGGGGCCCGCCCGGGGCGGCAGGGGCCGTGAAGTGGGCCGTACCGGTACGCAGTGCCTCCGCTTGCGGCCCGGCGACGGCCATCCGGAGCAGGGGCAGGTCGAGATGCCCGTCAGCGGCCGGTTCGCCGCCGGTCAGAACGGTCTCCACGAGATCCACCGCGGCACAGTCGCCGAACGTGGGCACCAGGACTCCGACCAGGTCCTCGGCCGTGCGCAGGACGGACAGCGAACCGCCCAGCGCTCCGGTCGCGCGGTACAGCAGGTCCAGGCGCCCGCGCGCCCGCTCGTGGTCGGTGACGTCGGTGAACACCGTCGCCACACCCATCGGACGTCCGTCGGGCTCCTGAAGCCGGAACGCCTGGACGGTCACGACCCGGCCGCCCCTCGGGTCGTCCAAGGTGCGTACGGTCGTGTTGAAACCGATCAGCGGGTTCCCGCTGCGCATGACCTCGCGCAGCCGCTCGTCGATGATCCGCGCGTCCTCGGCCCACAGGAAGTCGGCCAGGCGCCGGCCGCCCAGCTCGACGGGCACCCCGGTGTACGGCAGCAGGTGCGTGTTCGTCCGCAGCAGGCACAGGTCCGCGTCGAAGACGGCCAGGCCCACCCGGCCCTGCAGGAACAGTTCGTGGGTGAAGGCGTGGTCCTGCCGCCATCGGGCGACCAGCGCCAGGGGCGCGCCGAGTACCAGGCAGCGGCCCGCGTCCCCCGGCGCGCCGTCGTTCAGCGGGATGACGCGGAAACCGATCTCCAGCTCGCGTCCCGAGCCGTGCCGCAGCACGGCCCGGCCCTCCCAGCCTTCCCGCGCCCCCTTCCTGCCCCGGGCCAGGACCGCCTCCCAGCCGGCGGCGTCCGCCAGGAGGTCCCAGGCCGGCCGGCCGCACACGTCTGCGGCCAGGCGCTCCAGAAGGGCTTCGGCCGCGGGCGTCCAGCCGACGACCGTCCCCGCACCGTCCAGCAGCGCCGCGGCCGTGTTCGTGACGGCGAAGGGATAGTCGTCCTGGTTGCTCTCAGTGGCGCGCATGCGTGCCCATCTCGTCCGCCGGTCCCGCTGTCCTCATGCTGGTCGATGTCCGGAACGGGAGCCAGAGACGTTGCGCCATCCGGTACCGCGCCGGGCGTCACTCACAGTGTCTCGCGAGCACGCCCCGGACGGGCGGGGACGGCGCCCCGTAAGCGGGCGGCATCTCACCCACGGCCGGCGACCGGGGTGTACGGCATCGCGCCGACCGTGTCCGGAACCGTCCAGGAACGGTCCTGTGCGAAGGTCCGGAGCAGGTCCGCCGCGACGCTCACCGCGATCGTGGCGGGTTCCTTCCCGGTGATCCCGGGGATTCCGATCGGGGTCTTGATCCGGTCGACGGCGGCGGTGTCGTGGCCGCCCTCGGTGACCAGGCGCTGCCGGAACCTCGCCCATTTGGCCGCCGAGCCGATCAAGCCGATCGAGCCGAGACCGGCGGTGCGCAGGGCGGCGTCGCACAGCGCGGCGTCCTCGGCGTGGTCGTGGGTCATGATCAGGACGTGCGCGCCGGGCGGTAGCTCCGTGAGCACCTCCTCCGGGAGCAGCGGGGTGTGGTGCACGTGGAGGTGCGCCACCGCGTCCGCGAGCACCCCGAGCCGCTCGTCGGTGAGCATGTCGGAGCGGGTGTCGACCAGGTGCAGGTCGAGGTCGTGGCGCGCCAGGATGCGGGCCAGTTCCAGTCCGACGTGCCCGACGCCGAAGATCGCCACCGCCTGGACCACCGGGAGCGGTTCGAGCAGCACGCTGACGGCCCCGCCGCAGCACTGCACGCCGTGCCGGCCGGTGACCTTGTCGTTGAGGGCGAACTCCATCAGCTCCGCCTCCGGATCGGCCGTGCCGGTCAGCTCGCGCGCCCGGTCGACGGCGACGGCCTCGATGTTGCCGCCGCCGATCGACCCCCACGTCTCGGTCCGCCCCACGACGAGCTTGGCACCGGCCCGGCGGGGCGCGTGGCCGCGCACGGTCGCGACGGTCACGAGCACGCCGGGTTCCCGGCGTGCCCGCAACCGCGCGACCGCGGCCACCCAGCTCATGTCAGGCATGGCTCGGAGCGCTTGCGTCGGCGGGGACCCCGCTGCCGTCCGACGCGTCACCGCCGTGCCGCGCGCCGCCGCCACGGGCCGACTCGATCGCCCAGTACACCGCCTCGGGAGTCGCCGGGGAGGCGAGTTCCACGCTGACTCCGGCGGGCCCGAACGACGCGGCGGCCTGCCGCAGGGCCTCTCGTACGGAGAACGCCAGCATCAGCGGAGGCTCGCCCACCGCCTTGGACCCGTAGACCGCGCCCTCCTCGGTGGCGTTCTCCATCAGCCTCACGTTGAACTCCTCGGGCATCTCCGAGAAGCTCGGCAGCTTGTACGTGCTCGCGGCCTGGGTCAGCAGCCGGCCGCGCTGCGGCCCGTCACCGGCGTCCCACCGCAGGTCCTCCAGCGTCAGCCAGCCCGCGCCCTGAACGAAACCGCCCTCCACCTGACCGATGTCGATCATCGGGGAGAGGCTGTCACCGACGTCGTGCACGATGTCCACGCGCCGGATCCGGTACGCACCGGTGAAGCCGTCCACCTCCACCTCGGTCGCCGCGGCGCCGTAGGAGAAGTACTTGAACGGCGAGCCGTGGAAGGCCTTCGCGTCCCAGTGCAGGCCCTCGGTCCGGTAGAAACCGGCCGCGGACAGCTGGACCCGCTGGAAGTACGCGGTGCGCACCAGGTCGTCCCAGGCCAGCTCCTTGTCGTTGCCGAGGACGCGCGCGACACCCTCGACGATGCGCACGTCCGAGGCGTTCGCGCCCAGCTGGGTGCCGGCCACCTGCAGCAGCCGCTCGCGGATCTGCTCGCAGGCGTTCTTCACCGCGCCGCCGTTGAGGTCCGCTCCCGCACTGGCGGCGGTGGCAGAGGTGTTGGGCACCTTGTCCGTACGCGTCGGGGCCAGCCGCACCTTGTGCAGCGGAATGCCCAGCGTGGTCGCGGCCACCTGCAGCATCTTGGTGTGCAGGCCCTGTCCCATCTCGGTGCCGCCGTGGTTGATCAGGACCGAGCCGTCCTTGTAGACCAGCACCAGCGCGCCGGCCTGGTTGAAGGCGGTGAGGTTGAACGAGATCCCGAACTTGATCCCGGTGAGCGCGAGCGCCCGCTTGGTGTGCGGGTGCGCGGCGTTGAAGGCCGCGATCTCGCGCCCCCGTTCGGCGAGGCCCGCGTCCTCCTGGACCTGCTGCCAGACGGAGGAGATCCGTTCGGGGTGGAGGACCGGCTGCCCGTACGGCGTCGACTGGCCCTGCCGGTAGAAGTTGCGGGCGCGCAGCTCCATCGGATCCAGGCCGAGCAGCGGCGCGCACCGGCCCATGATGTCCTCGATCACCAGCATGCCCTGCGGTCCGCCGAAGCCGCGGAAGGCGGTGTTGGAGACCTTGTTGGTCCGGGCGATGCGTCCGGCGACCCGTGCGTGGGGGATCCAGTAGGTGTTGTCGATGTGGCACAGCGCGCGGGCCACCACAGGTTCGGACAGGTCCAGGCTCCAGCCGCCGTCCGCGGTCAGGGTGGCGTCCAGGGCCTGGATGCGGCCCTCGGTGTCGAAGCCGATCTTCCACGTGGCGTGGAACCCGTGGCGCTTGCCGGACATGGTCAGGTCCTGGGTCCGGTTGAGCCGCACCCGGACCGGCCGGCCGGTCAGCAGGGCGCCGAGCGCGGCGACGGCCGCGAACCCGTGCGGCTGCATCTCCTTGCCGCCGAAGCCTCCCCCCATCCGCAGGCACTGCACGGTCACCTCGTGGCTGTGCAGGCCGAGCACGTGCGCGACGATCTCCTGCGTCTCCGAGGGGTGCTGGGTGCTGCTCTGGACGAACACCTGCCCGTTCTCGTCGACGAGGGCCAGCGCCGCGTGCGTCTCGAGATAGAAGTGCTCCTGGTCGGAAAAGTGGAACTCGCCGGTGAACACGTGTGCGGAGTCGTCGAAGCCGGCGTCGACGTCGCCGGTCAGCATCACGGGCCGGGCGCCGTGGAAGCTCTCCGCCGCGATCGCCTCCTGCAGGGTGATCACGGAGGGCTTCTCGTCGAGTTCCACCTCGACGGCCGCCGCACCGAGCCGGGCCGCCTCCAGGGTCTCGGCGAGCACCCAGGCGACCGCGTGGCCGTGGAACATGACCGTGTCGGGGAACAGCGGTTCGTCGTGCTTCATCCCGGCATCGTTGACACCGGGTACGTCGGCACCGGTCAGCACGCGGACCACACCGGGCACGGCGAGCGCGGGCCCGGTGCGCAGCGCCGTGATCGTGCCGTGGGCCTTCATGACCTGGACCGGGTAGGCGTGCAGGACGTCCTTGGTGCGGTGGACCAGGTCGTCGGTGTAGAGCGCGGCGCCGGTGACGTGCAGGTTTGCGCTCTCGTGCGGCATCGGCAAGCCGACGACCGGCTTCTCGGGGCGTTCGGACAGGTGACTCATGACGACACCGCCTCGGTGGTTCGCGCGTACAGCTTGAGCAGGCTCTGGCCGAGCATCGCGGAGCGGTAGCCGGCGCTGGCACGGTGGTCGTCCATCGGCGTGCCCTGGGCGCGCAGCACCCGGGCCGCGGCCTCGACGGTCTCCGCCGCCCACGGCTCGCCCTCCAGGGCCGCCTCGGTGGCCAGGGCGCGGATCGGGGTGGCGGCCACGCCGCCCAGGCCGATGCGTGCCTTGCGGACGACGCCGTCCTGGATGTCGAGCGCGAAGGCGACCGCCACGCTGGAGATGTCGTCGAAGCGCCGCTTGGCGATCTTGTGGAAGGCGGTGACCGGCGACAGCGGCAGCGGGACCCGCACCGCGCGGATCAGCTCGCCGGGACGGCGCACGCTCTGCCGGTAGCCGGTGAAGTAGTCGCAGAGGGGGACCTCCCGCTCGCCGTCGGCGCCGGCGAGCACCACCGACGCCTCCAGGGCGAGGAGCACCGGGGGGCTGTCACCGATGGGGGACCCGGTCCCCAGGTTGCCGCCGAGGGTGGCACTGTTGCGGATGAGCCGGGATGCGAACTGCGGGAACAGCTCCGCCAGCAGCGGGACGCTGCCGTCGAGGCGGCGTTCGATCTCGGTGAGCGTCTGCGCCGCCCCGATCACGATGTGGTCGGATGCGACCCGCAGTTCCCGCAGTTCGGGCAGCCGGTCCACGGCGACCACGCAACGCGCGCGACGGGCACGGATGTTCACCTCCACGCCCCAGTCGGTGCTCCCGGCGACCACCACCGCCTCGGGGCGCCCACGCAGCAGCTGCAGCGCGTCGGCCAGGGTGCCGGGCCGCAGGAACTCGCTGTCGTCCTGGGCGTATCGGGTGGCCGCCGGTGCGGGCGGTGCCTGCTCGCGACGCTGCGCCAGGGGGTCGTTCCCGGCGGGCGTGCCGACGGCGAACGCGGCATCGCGGATCGGGCGGTAGCCGGTGCAGCGGCACAGGTTGCCGCTCAGCGCGTGCAGATCGAAACCGTTCGGACCGTGCTCGGCGTCGGCGCGGCCGGCCGGGACCGGGGCGGCGTGTGCGCTCCCCTCCGCGTCCGCGTCCTCGTCCGGGTCCGAGGCCGCATCGGCCTGTGCGCAGCGTTCGGGCCGGTAGTACTCGGAGGCCATGCTGCAGATGAACCCCGGTGTGCAGTAACCGCATTGGGAGCCGCCGCGGACGGCCATCTCCTCCTGTACGGGGTGCAGCACGGGGGCCGCGCCGGACGCGCCGGCGGTGGCGAGGCCTTCGGAGGTGATGACCTCCTGGCCGTCGAGCGCCGCGACCGGGACCAGGCAGGCGTTGACCGCCACCCAGTCCGTGGGCTTGCTCACCCCGGGCCGGGCCACCAGGACCGAACAGGCGCCGCATTCACCCTCGGCGCAGCCCTCCTTGGTGCCGGTGAGGCCCCGCTCGCGCAGGAAGTCCAGCGCCGTGGTGTGGGGCGTGGCCGGTGCGATCGGTGTTTCCTTCCCGTTGACCGTGATCCGCGCCGCTACCACGGCACGTCCTCGTTCCGGGGCGGGGTCGAGCTGATGGTCCTAGTCGCCATTTCAGGTGCTTTCTCTTCCAGTGGCGCAGCCCGATGACGCGGAGCGCACCACATCGGCACGCAGCGAGGTGCCGTGGGCGGTGACATGAAGGGGGAAGGTACCGGCGCCACACATCGGGCACGCCGGGAAGGGGGCCGTTCAGCAGCCGTGTGCTACACGACCCGGGGCCCAGGCGACCTGGTGGGCGAGGCGGAGCATCGCGGAGATGGTCGACATCCGGCTTCGCCTCCTTCCAGTAGCCCTCGGGTGGGTGCGCCCGAAGTTACGTTGCCTCAGGTTCGCCGGTCAAGCCTGTGCCGGTCGATTCCACGAAGGGAGACGACTCGTGTCCTCCTCCGGTGGCCGAAGGCGTCGTTTGGGCGTGGCCGCCGCGGGCTTCGCCGCGGGCGGCGGGGTGCAGGCGGAGTACCCGGCGGCGCCTCGGGGGAGGGGGTGGCGAAGGTGGGCGCGTCTCGGCGTTGGTGGGTGAGGACCTCCATGAGGGTGGAGGCGATCTCGGCGCCGTTCAGGCGGACGCCCTGTTCGTCGCGGCAGGCGGTCCAGGCGGTGGTGAGGTGCTCCCGGGCCCGCTCGCGGCACTCGGCCACGAGGCCGGTGCACAGGTTCCACTGGTCCACGATCGCCCGGGCGTTGCGCCGAGGGCCCGCGGGGGGCTGGAAGGACCGCAGGAGGTCGGCCCCATCGGACGAGACCGCGACGACGCACTCGCCGGTCCGGCCGGACCGGGCCGCGGGCGCCCGCGCCGCCTCCCGGGCCCGCGATCCGATGCGGGAGTGCCAGGGTGCGAGCCGGCTCGCGCTGGTCGGCGACACCGCGGGGAGGGCGTCGCGGTAGCGGGTGCGTACCGGGGGAGCGCTGGAGGCGGCGACGGGGACGTCCTGGACGCCGGTGTGGATGCGGGCGGCCTACGCCGACGGGGACGGCCCCGCCGGCGGCTGCTCAGCCCGCTGAACCGACCGCAAGAGGAGCAGCGCACCGCGGCGGTCGGCGGGCCGGCGCGGTGACGGCGGGTCAGGGGTGTCCGCCGGCCTCGTCGAGCGCCGCCAGGCCGTCCTGCCAGCGGGCGCGCCGCTGCGCGGCGTCCTGCTCCCACCACGGGGTGCCGCGTTCGCCGAGGGCCACCTTGGCGGTGTGGACGCGGCGCCTTGCTTCGCGCTCCGCCTGCTCGTCGTGGCTGCGCAGGGCGGCGGCGACGGCACGCCGGGCCGACATCAAGTGGGAGCGCAGACGCGCCGAGACCTCGTCCGGGAGGTCGGGGTCGGTGGCCCGCCAGCGCCTCCCGTCGATGAGGACGTAGTGTCCGTCAGGGGTGCGGGCCGGCGGCGGATTTCGTGTCACGCGGCATGCTGTGCCCCGGGGCGGCCGCCGTCAATCACGGCTCCCCCGTACGCCGTGCGTTCGGGACACCGCGCCCTCAGCCACGCCTGAACCCGGCCCCTCAGCCCAGGGGGTGCCGGCCCCGGTCCGGCAGGGCCGTCGCATCCTCGATCAGGCCGGCGAGGCGGCCGTCGTCAGGCGGGGAGAAGGCCTGGTCCCCTTCCCGCACCGTGTGGCGGGCGGGAGCCGGGACGACGTGGGCGGCGAGAGCGCAGACCGCGCCGATGGCCACCGACGCCCCCAGGTGTCCGATGTGGATGCCGGCGGTCCGCAGGATGCGCAAGCACCCTCCCCAGTCGCCGATGGCCTGCCGTGGCGGTAGGCCTCGTCCAGCAGGAGCAGGACGTGGGGTCCGGATCCCCGGGCTCGGGGGTGTCGGCCTTCGCGTCGCGGGCGCCCCGGGCTTCGGCGGCCACGTCAGGCACCCCGGCGAGGAGCAGGGCGCCGAAAGCGATCGAGCGGGCGGCGGCGAAGGTGCGCTGGACGGCGACCGGAAGCTCCCCGGACCCCAGGACGCCGCCGGTCGGGGCGATCACCAGGGGGACCGTGCCGGCCTTCAGGACGGCGTCACGTACGGTACGGACGCCCTGCAGGCCGGTGTCGGCAGGCACGGCGGGGCGCGCTCCTTGACGGCCTGCTCGTGGCACTGGCGGGCGGGCAGGACGTCATGCGCCGGAGCGGTGACCAGCCGTCTTCGGGGCCGGGTCCGGCCCCGTTGCAGCGTACCGACGCGGGGACGCGATGCGGACGGCGAGGAGAACGGTGTCGTCCTCGGGGTGGGCCGGGGCGATGGTGTCGGCGAGGTGCTGCAGGACCTCGTCCAGGGGCGTCCGGGGGTCGGCCGCGGTCAGGTGGCGCGCCGCCCGGTCGATGGCGTCGTCGAGGTCGCCGCCGCGGTGCTCGACGAGCCCGTCCGTATAGAGCAGGAGGGTGCTGCCCGGGGCCAGGAGCCGGCTGTGCGTGCTCCGGGCCATCGCCGGCAGAGCGGGGTGCAGGAGCGGATCGTGGGCCTGGAGGCGCTGGGCGGGTTCGCCGGGACTGCCCGGGTGGACGAGGAGCGGGGGCGGGTGGCCGGCGTTGGTCCATGCGAACTGCCAGGACCCGTCGGGGCGGGGCGTGAAGTGGGCGTGGACGAGGGTGCCGCCGGTCGGTACGCCCAGGGTCCGGGACGCCGCGACGAGCGCCTCGACGGCGTGGTGCGGGGGCCGGCCGTGATGATCGTGGTCGGCCTGGCGGAGCATGCTGCGTACCTGCCCCATGACCGTCGCGGCCCTGATGTCGTGACCGGTGATGTCTCCCACGGTCACCGCCCACGTGCCGTCCGGGCCGGGCAGGGGGTAGAGGTCGTACCAGTCGCCGCCGACCATGTCCTCGTGGGCGGCCGGCCGGTACAGGGCGGCCGTTTCCAGACCGTGGACCTGGGGGAGGCCGGTGAGCATGGCCTCCTGGAGGCGGCGGGCGACCGACACCCGCTCGTCGAGGTAGACGGCGCGTGCCACGGCCCGAGCGGTGTAGTCGGCCAGGACGACGAGCAGGGCGCGTTCGGCCGCATCCACGACGTGCGGGGTGTCCCAGCCCAGCGCCAGCACTCCCAGCAGCCCCTCGGCGGCCGGCAGGGGCACACACACCAGCGTCTGCAGCCCCAGGGCGTCGAACCGGGCCACCGCCTCGGGCGCGTAATGGGACTGCAGGGCCCGGCGGTCGCGGATCACGACCGTTCGCCCCTCCCGCACCGCCCGGGCGTCCGGCCAGGCCGCCCCCGTCCCGTGCGCCTCGCCCTGTCCCGTCCAGGGCTCGCCGTTCCCGGGCCCCGCGACGACCTGCCGCAGCAGCCCGTCGTCTCCCACCATGACCAGGCCGACGTGCGAGGGCTTGAGGTCGCCACCCGCCAGCTCGCCCACGCGCGCGCAGACCTCCAGGATCCCCCGGGTGTCGCCCAGGTCCTCCGACGCCCGCAGGAGCAGCTGCGCGCGTGCCAGGAGGGACTCCATCCGGTCGGCCTCCGCCTCCGCGAGAGCCGCGGCCTCCTCGGCCTCCACCTGACTGCGCTGGGCCGCTTCGGACCGGTGGCGCAGGCGCATCTGGGCACTGCACGCGGCTGCCAGGTCGGCGAGGTCGCGCAGATCGCCCTCGTCCCAGACGCGGGGCGCGTCATCGGTGACGGCCAGTACGCCGAGCAGGGCCCCGTCCGGCCCGGCCATGGGAATGCCCGCGAAGGCGATCCCCCCGGCCGCGTCACCCGGCAGGGCCAAGGGGCCGCCGAGATCCGCCACCCGGCGGCACAGCGCGTCGGCGCGGGCATCGGAGGCGGCCGGGCCGGCGGGCCAGCGCTGGACGACCGCCGAGCCCCCGCTCTCCACCCACACGAGTCCCCGGGGTGCGGTGAGCAGGCGGGCAGCCAGACGTGCGAACCGGTTCACCACGAACCCCCTGCCGCCGAGGCCTGCCGTCCGGCACGCTGTCGCATCAAGCCTAAGGGCAGGACCAGCACGCCACGTGATCTTCCCTGCCGACGCATCGGGCACGGTCAGACGCGTTGGGCACGGTGGAGCAGGCCGCGCAGGCCGTGCGCCCGCAGGGCGGCCCGGGCGGCGTTGGCGCCGGGTGCGCCGTGGACGCCGCCGCCGGGGTGGGCGGCGGCAGAGGCGAGGTAGAGGCCCTTGACAGGGGTCTCGGGGCGGCCGGTGCCGGGGGTGGGGCGGAAGATCGCCTGTTGGTGGAGGGCGGTGGTGCCGTTGTTGACGGCGCCGCCCTGCAGGTTCTCGTTCATGGCCTGGAGGGTGGTGGGGGCCAGGATGCGGCGGGCGCCGATGAGCGCGCGGAAGCCGGGGGCGAACCGTTCCACCTGCGCTTCGACGCGGTCGGCCATGGCTTCCTGTTCGCGGGCGTCCCAGCGGCCGGTGATCCGGTCGGGTCCGGCGTCGGAGGTGATGTGCTGCGGGAGGTGGGTGTAGGCCCACGCCGATTCCGTGCCGGCCGGTGAGCGGCTGGGGTCCGCCGTGGTCATCTGGCCGAACAGGACGAACGGCTCGTCGGGGACCTGCCCCGTGGCGATCTGTGCGGCGAAGCGGGTGAGGCCGTCCACACCGTCGGCCACGTGGACGGTTCCCGCCCCGGCGGCCTGCGGTGCCGTCCACGGCACCGGTCCGGTCAGGGCCCAGTCGACCTTGAAGGTCGCGAAGTCCCACTGGAAGCGTTCCAGGTCCCGCAGGAGGCGGGACGGCAGGTGCTCCTCGCCGACGAGGTCCCGGTACAGGGCCGGTGCGGAGGTGTCGGCGAGCACCGCCCGCCGCGCGCTGACGGTTTCCCCGCCGGCCGTGACCACCCCGACCGCCGCGCCGCCGCGTACGACGACGGACGCGACGCGTTCCCCGCAGCGCAGGACGCCTCCGCGGCGGCGGAGGCGGTTCACGAGCGCCGCGGTCAGGGCGCCGGAGCCGCCGGCGGGGACCGGGAAGCCGTGGCTCTGGGCGAGCATCGACATCAGCCAGCCGAAACCACCGCTGCCCGTCGCCTCGGGGGCCAGGTCGGCGTGGAGGGCGTTGCCGGCCAGCAGCAGCCGTCCGGCCTCTCCCGTGAACTCCTCCTCGCCCAGGCGGCGCACGGGCAGGGCCAGCTTCCGGGCCAGCCGCAGCCCCCCGGCGGCGCGGAGCTTCGCGGCCAGCCGGAGCCCGGAGCGGACCGGGGGGAAGGGCGTGAACAGGGCTTGCACGAGGTCCGGTCCCACCCGGGCCCACGTCCGGTACAAGTTCTCCCAGGCGTCGGCGTCGGCAGCCGCAAAACAGGCCAGGCCGGCGCACGTGTCCTGCACCCGGCGCTCCAGCACCGCGCACCGGCCGTCCAGCAGCGGGTGGGCCAGCACGGCCGGGGCGTGGCTCCACCGCAGACCCTCCGCGGCCAGGTCGAGGCGGGCGAGGACCGGGGAGGCGGCGGCGAGCGGGTAGAAGGCGCTGAAGACGTCCGACACGTAGTCCGGGTGCACCCCGCGGTCACTGCGCACGGCCCCTCCCGGCTCCTCCTGCGCCTCCAGGACCTCCACGCTCCACCCGGCGTCGACCAACAGGTTGGCCGCCACCAGCCCGTTGGGTCCGGCCCCGATCACCACCGCGTCAGGCACGGGCGCTCCCGGCGCGGTCCTGCTCCACGAGCCCGGCCAGGCGCGCCAGCATGCCCCGGTGCCGCAACTGCAGGGCCGCCTCGATCACGGAATTGTGCAGCTTCCCGCCCAGGCCACGCAGCGGGTGCTCGTCGCACACGACGAGCGTCTCCTCGCCCCACGGCCGGAGCTGGAGGAAGATCCTCGCCGTGCCCAGGGCCTTGAACGACGCCTCCAGCTCCAGCTCCCGGCCCGTGTCCCGGTGCCGGACGGTCGTCACCCCGTCGGTGGACCACGGGCCCAGCCGCACCGTGTACCGCAGCCGGGAGCCCACCTGGGGCCATGCGTCGTCGAGCGGCGTGGAGCTGGAGGGCCCCACCACCCACTCGCCGTACAGGGACGGATCGCAGAGTACGGCCCACACCGCGGACGGGGGACGCCGGATGAGCTGGTGACGGACTGCCATGAGGGTGGTGCCTCCTGCCGGGGCGGTCTGTTCGCGACGCTGCCGCGGGGCAGCGCCCCGGGCACAGTCGTCGTCCTCGACGACGTGGCGTCACGGTCATGGTGCGCGTACCCCGATCGAGCCGCATCTCACGCGCACGGCTCGCGGATCCCTCCGTCGCGGGCGCCGGCCGGGCCGGCCCCAGGAGAGGCTCTCGTCCGGTACGGGCCGGAGGCCTGCCGGGTGTGGACCGCCGAGGGGCGCGCGGACACCCGAGCCGTCCCCCTGGCCGAGGACCAGCGGCACCGCCCGGCCGGCGCACGGCGCCGAACCTCTGGAGTTCCTCAAGCGGGGTTGGCCCGGCGAACGCGCGGGGGATCCCTCTGACACGGACCGCAGGGGACCGTAACGAGGGAGTGGGGGGCGGGGCCATGGAGATCCTGGTGGCCATCGGGTTCGTCGTCATCGTGCTGATCGTGGCGGCGACAGGAGGAGGCGGGGGGCCGTCGCGCAAGCGGCGGGGCCGGGGCTCGTGGGGCGGCGGCGGGGGCGGCGGCTCGTCCTGCGGCGGGGGCGGCGGTTGCGGAGGAGGCGGCGGAGGCGGCGGCGGAGGCGACTGACCCCGCGGGGGCCGGCGCGGCGGCGGTCAGGGCCGCGGCCACCCGCGGTTCAGCTGGACGGACCGAGCGGCGGCGCCGCCCCGTCGCCCCGTCCCTCGACCCCCTCGACCGCGCGGCGTGCCGTGAGCGCGCCGGTGGCCTCGCTGTCGGCCTCCGCCGCGTCGGCGAGGGCCTCGGCGGCGGCTTCCGCCGCTTTCGCCGCGTCTTTCGCGGCTTGGACGGCCAGGTCGTCGGAGGACGCCTCGCGGGTGGCCGCGGACTGGGGGAGTGCTTCGCTGAACGCGCGGGAGACGTTCTGGAGGGCCGAGGTGACCTCCCCGGGTATCACCCAGAAGGTGTTGCCCGGGCCCTGCGCCAGCTGGGGGAGCATCTGGAGGTACTGGTAGGCGAGCAGTTTGGGGTCGGGGTCGTTGCGGTGGACGGCCTGGAACACCTCGTCGATGGCCCGGGACTGGCCCTCCGCCCGGAGGATCTCGGCGGTCCGGTTGCCCTCGGCGCGCAGGACGGCGGACTGCTTGTCGCCTTCCGCGGTGAGGATCTGCGACTGCCGCTGCCCTTCGGCCCCGAGGATGGCGGCCCGCTTGTCCCGCTCGGCCCGCATCTGCTTCTCCATCGCGTCCTTGATGGACTGCGGCGGGTCGATGGCCTTGATCTCCACGCGGTTGACCCGGAGCCCCCACTTGCCGGTGGCCTCGTCGAGCACCCCGCGGAGCTGGTTGTTGATGGTGTCGCGCGAGGTCAGGGTCTTCTCCAGGTCCATGGACCCGACGACGTTGCGCAGCGTGGTGACGGTCAGCTGTTCCACCGCCTGGAGAAAGTTGGCGATCTCGTACGCCGCCGCACGCGGGTCGGTGACCTGGAAATACAGGACGGTGTCGATCTCGACGACCAGGTTGTCCTCCGTGATGACCGGCTGCGGTTTGAAGGAGACGACCTGCTCGCGCAGGTCGATCACCGGGTAGACGCGGTCGATGTAGGGGATGACGACGTTCAGTCCGGGATTCAGGGTGCGGTGGTAGCGGCCCAGCCGTTCGACGTTGCGCGCGCGGGCCTGGGGGACGATGCGGACCGCGCGGACCACGGTGAAGACCGCGAGGACCGCGACGAGCAGGCCGGCGATGAGGAACGCCGATACTTCCATGGCTCACTCCCGGGGGTAGACGAGTGCCGTGGTGCCCTTGATCTCGATGACATCGACGGTCGCGCCGGGAGGAATCACCAGCGTCTCGTCGTAGGCGCGGGCCGTCCACTCCTCACCGCCGATGCGCACCCTGCCGCCCAGGCCGGTCACCTCGGCGGTGACCAGGGCCGCCCCGCCGACCAGGGCCTCCACGCCGAAGCGCTCCCTCTGCGGCGGGGTGAGGCGGCGCAGGGCCGCGGGGCGCACGAACACCACGCCCGCCGTAGCGACCAGCGCGAACACCAGGAACTGCCCCGGAACGGGGAGTCCGACCGCCGCGAACCCGGCGGTGAGCAGCGCGGCGCCGCCGAGCAGCCCGAGCGCGGCGGTGAGGGTGAGGAGTTCCGCCACGCCCAGGAGCAGCGCGGCGATCAGCCACATCAGCCAGGGATCCATCGCTTACGCCTCCTGACACGGGAAGGAGAGCGCGGCATATAGCACTTTTCTCATGCTTTACCCGCTTTTGCCGGGAGGGAACCGGGCTCAGGTGCCGGGCCCTGTGGGTGGTTCCCCGCCACGGCCCGTGGGGGTCACCACCGCACCCCTGTGATTGCCGCAGGCACATGGCAGATCCTGGCGTGTGAGGGATCGAAGTCGGCGCCACCGGCCCACCGGCCCACCGGCCCACCGGCCCACCGTCGCCACGCTCGTCCCGGGTGCGGGGGCGTGCACGAGAATGGCGCCATGGATCTCACGCCGTATGTCCACAACCTCCGGCACGAGCTGGCGGTCGCCGCCGCGGCCGGCGGGGACGAAGCCCGCGCCCTGGCCGAGAGGCTGGCCGCGCCGCTGGACTCCGCCGTGCGGCTCATGCTGCTGAGCGCCCTGTCCGCCGCCATGGACGAGGTCACCCGCGACCTCGCCCCGGGCTCGGTCGACGTACGCCTGCGGGGTCTGGACCCCGCCTTCGTCGTGACGCCGCCACCGGCCCCGGAGCCGTACGGCGAAGCCCTTCCCGAGGCCCGCACCCCGCTGTCCGCGCCGGCTCCGCCCCTCGCGGCGGACGGTGACGAGGGCGGCACCGCGCGGATCAACCTCCGGCTGCCCGCCCACCTCAAGGCCCGAGCCGAGGAGGCAGCCGGCCGGGAGGGCCTGTCCGTCAACGCCTGGCTGGTCCGGGTGATGGCCGCCGCCCTGGAGCCGGTCGCACCCGAGCGCCCGTCCGGGGCGAGGCGGAGCCGTACCGGGGAGGGCTTCACCGGCTGGGCACGCTGACCGGCCACGGGCCGTCGCCGGTCAGCGTGCCGTGCGGGTGTCCGGACCTCCGGACGGGTGGCCGTCCGGGGTGCGCGGCTCGGGCAACCGGGTCCGCGCGCCGGGGCGGCCGCGTCACTGCTCCTGCGGTGGCTTGCCCTCCGCTGCGGACACCTCGACGAACTCGACGTGGCCCTTGGCATTGAGGCGCAGGATCGGGACGGCCTTGTTGCGCGGATTGCCGTTGTTCTGGAAGGAGATGAACCCGCTGGCCCCGGCCACCTGCTGGGTGCCGTCCATCTGGTGGAACATCCGGGCCACCGCGTCGCCGGCGACCTGCCCCTGCCAGCGGGCGGCCATCTGGATGCCGTGGGCCGCCGCCAGGACCGCGTCGTGACCCATCAGGGCCCCGCCGTCCTCGCGGGGGTCGTGCGGGAACCACTGGTCCAGCAGCCCGCCCGGCTGGAAGTTCTTCGCGGACGGAGCCGACACCGCCTGCGGCGCCGAGCGGTACATGTCGGGGTGGGACAGGCCCGTGTAGAGCACCTCGATGCCCGTCTCGGCGGCGTGGGCGAGCTGCTGCGCGCTCAGGTTGGTGGTGTCGTCCCCGGCGAACACGGTGAACTGCTGGTCGGTGCAACTGCGGTTGGACAGCGCGTCGAGGAAGCGGGTGAGGTGCTGGCCGCGGCCCGCGAAGTACACGAGCTGGGGACGCTGCTGGCACAACTGGCCCGGCATGTACCGCAGTTCGTTCTGCCATGCGCTGCTGACGGACGAGTCGTAGGTCATCCGCTCGGCGACGAGCCTGTGTTTGTCGCCCTCCTGGAAGGCCTTGGTGAAGGCGGTGCCGAGGGTGGAGGCGTAGAGGTTCCCCTCCGCCACGTCCTGGATGACGACGGCGGTGGCGACGCCGCGCCGCTTGAGGTAGCCGGCGGCCGCGTACGCCTCGTCCTCGTTGGTGGGGGCGACCCGGACGAAACCGTTGATGCCCTGGATGTTCGTGGCGGTCATGGTGGCGCCGACCATGGCGATGCCGTGTTCGGAGAAGCGCCGTATGGCCGACAGGTTCTCGTTCGTACTGGGGCCGAGGCCGGCCACCGCGACGAGCCGGTCCGGGGAGTCCTTGCGGGCGATCAGCTCGTCGACGGTGTGCTTCCACTGCGTGGACCTGGTGCCCGGATTGGCGATCAGCAGGCGGATCTTGGGGGAGGCGGAGAGGTCGCCCTGGTTGTGCCGGTACTGGGCGAGGTAGGCGCCCTGGAGCTCGTGCCGGACCCCCTCGGCGGAGTTGCTGTCCCCGGCGGTGGTCGTGAAGGACGTGAAGTAGGCGACGCTGACGTACGGTTCCTCGTCCGCGTTGGCCAGGACCCGGCGGTTCTCCTCCTCGATCTTCGCGCTGACACCGTCGAGGTGCGGTGCGAAGACGTAGGAGCCGTCGGTGACGCCGACGCACTCGTCGTCCGGGCCCTGCTCGACCACCCCGTCGGCGCACCTCGCCTGGCGTTCCTGCAGCCAGCCGACCCCCAGCCAGAGCGCCGCGACCAGGGCGACGGCGGCCGCCGAGCCGAGGGCGACGCGGCGCACGACGTGCAGGGGCCATTCGAGTCTGGGCACGCGCTCAGCCCTCCCAGCCCGCGGTCTGGGGATCGCGCCAGTGACGGTACCGCTCCGCCTCGTTGAACAGGGCCACGATGTCGTTCCTCCTCAGTTGGGACAGCTGCGTGCAGCCGTCGGCGATCAGGTCGCCCAGACGCATGGCGGGATCGGCGAGCGGATCGCTCCACACCCAGCGGGTGGTCACCAGGGTGTGGATGACGGACTCGGTGTCCATCACGCGGCCGGGCCGGCGCGGGACGAGCCCGGCGAGGAGCTCCAGGGGTCCGCTGTCGGCGGGGAGACGGTTCGGCGCGGAGGTGATCGCGTCGAACTCGGAGATCCACTGCGCGGCCGGTACCGCGGCGAAGCGCCGCGTCAGGTGTGCGGTGACCTCCTCGGTCCGCCCGCGGGCGAGCTGGTGGTACATCTCCTGCACCGGCTTGCCCTCGCCGCGGTAGTACTCCGCGAGGAGTTCGTGCACGGCGTCCCACCCGTCGGGGCGCGCGGCCAGCCGCCACAGGAGCAGCCGGCGCAGCCACGGGTGGAGTACGGGGACGACGGCGACGGGTCCGGTCAGCAGCCAGCGGGAGCGGATCTCACCGAAGAGGGAGTCGTCGGGGCTGAGCAGCCGCGTGCCGACGGAGAAGTCCCGGGCGGCGGCGCATTCGGCGAGGGCGGCGCGCTGGGTCCCGTCGAAATCGCGCAGGAGGTGGCCGAGGGCGGTGTCGGCCAGCGTGGCGGACTCCTCCCCGGTCCGCAGCGGCCGGTCGGGCAGCGTACGCAGCCACCGGTCCTGCTGGGGGCCCGAATCCGGCGGCGGCCCGGCCTGGCGCAGTACGTCGAGCACCTGGTGCACGGCGCGCGGCAGCCCGCCGGTGAGCCGGTGCACGAACGGGGTGAGGCGGGTCAGCGGGGCCAGGTCGCTGTTCCCGCCGAGCTGGAGCTCTATCCGGATCCGCACCTCGTCCAGGTTGAGGTCGCGCAGGCGCAGCGGGTACCACCAGGTGTCCTCGCTGTCACGGGTCGGCCGGTGGGCGTTCCAGTCGGCCAGGGAAGCCCGGTCGGGTCCGCGCAGCTGCCAGGGCCAGGAGTCCCCGGTGGCCGGGCCCCAGCGGGGCAGCCAGCGGTTGGAGCTGGCGACGACGGTCAGCGGGTCGCTGGTGTGACCGGCCACGACCGTCTCGTCGTGCCGGGAGCGCAGCAGCAGGTCGAGGAAGCGGCGGCCGTACTCGGTGTGGGAGTTGTCGAGGAGCAGCAGGTAGGAGCGGGGCATGAAGCTGCGGGCCGTGTTGCGCCTCAGGTCCTCCAGGAAGGCCGAGAAGAGGACGAGGTCGAGCCGCTCCTGTTCGTTCCCGTCGCCCTCGTGACGCCAGAGGTTCAGCTCCACGAGGGCTTCCATGGGGTCCGCGCTGCGGGTCATGGGGTGGCGTCCGTACCAGTGGGCCCCGGCGGTGAGCCGCCCGCCCAGCCTGCCGCCGAACAGGCCGGGCATGGTGCGCCGGCCGCGCCGCAGGGCGTCCTGGAAGAGCGCGTGGGCGGCGGTGGAGGCGCCTTCGGGCATGCCGACCGCACCCATGCCCACTTCGAAGAAGGCCGCCAGGTAGTCGCCGTGCCGCGCCTCGTTCTCCTCCTGGAACTGGTCCAGCCGGCGCTGCACCGCGCGCCGGCCCTCGGCGAGGCTGCGCATGCGCAACTCCTGGTCGGAGGCGAGCAGGCCGAGGCTGAGCAGCGGGAAGTGCGAGCGGCCGTAGCGGGGCAGCTTGCGTTCGAGCTGACGGGCCAGCAACCCCAGGGCGTAGCGCGGCAGCAGGGACTGGGCGCCGCCGAAGTTGACGAAGGCGAAGGGGTAGTCGGGCCCGAAGTGCTCCATGAGCGCGCTGTGCGCCTCGCTGGCACCGCTGCCCGCCGGGCCGAGGAGCATGGTCAGGGGCCGTTCGGCCGCCGGGTTCTCCTTCAGGCAGGCGTCGACCAGCGACAGGATGCCGCTGCGGCCCCGCAGGCCCATGCCCGTACCCGGCTCCCTCACGTGTGATCCCCCCCAGGACGACGCTTCCGAGGAGTAGAGCCTGCCATCCGGAGCCGGAGTCAGACAGGGGTTTCCGCCCCTTGGTTGGTTCCGGTCCGCCCGCAACTCCCGCTGCCGCAGCTGCGGCAGCGGGAGCGGGGCCGTCGTTCAGCGGGTGGCGAGGAGGGTGAGGGTGTCGATCACGCGGTTCGAGAAGCCCCACTCGTTGTCGTACCAGGCGACCACCTTGATGTGGCGGCCCTCGACGCGGGTGAGCGCCGAGTCGAAGATCGACGAGGCGGGGTTGCCCGTGATGTCGGAGGACACGAGCGGGTCGTCCGAGTACTCGAGCACGCCGGCCAGCGGCCCCTGCGCCGCGACGCGGTAGGCCTCCAGGACGTCCTCGCGCGACACGTCGCGGGCGACGGTCGTGTTCAGTTCGACGATCGAGCCCACCGGCACCGGTACGCGGATCGAGTCGCCCGACAGCTTGCCTTCGAGCTGCGGCAGCACGAGGCCGATCGCCTTAGCGGCGCCGGTCGACGTCGGCACGATGTTGACGCCTGCGGCGCGGGCGCGGCGGGGGTCGCGGTGCGGACCGTCCTGCAGGTTCTGCTCCTGCGTGTAGGCGTGCACCGTCGTCATGAAGCCGTGCTCGATGCCGGCGAGGTCGTCGAGCACGGCGGCCAGTGGCGCGAGCGCGTTCGTCGTGCAGGAGGCGTTCGAGACGATCGTGTGCAGGGCCGGGTCGTACGCGTCGGTGTTGACGCCGTACGCGAGCGTGACATCGGCGCCGTCCGACGGCGCACTGACCAGTACCTTCTTCGCGCCCGCCGTGATGTGGGCACGGGCGGCCCCGGCGGAGGTGAAGCGGCCGGTGGCTTCGAGCACGACGTCGATGCCGAGCTCGGCCCACGGCAGCTGCTCCGGCTCCCGCTCGGCGAGGACCGTGATGCGGCGGCCGTCCACGACGAGGGCGTTCCCGTCGACGGTCACCGGGCGGCCGAGACGGCCGGAGGTGCTGTCGTACGCGAGCAGCCGCGCGAGGGCGGCGGGCTCCGTGAGGTCGTTGACGGCGACGACCTCGAGGTCGCTGTCGCGTTCGAGGAGCGCGCGGAGCACGTTGCGGCCGATCCGGCCGAATCCGTTGATGGCGATGCGAGTCATGAGCGATGTCCCTTTCGTTCGCCCTCAGGTTCGCGCCCGGAGCCCGCCCGCGACAGCGGCGTGATCGCCATGGTTCAAAAGGATCTCGCCAGCGATGGCGCGCCGCCCAAGGACTATTCGCCCTGGGTGAAGGTGCGCCGGTACTCGGTCGGGGTGGTGCCGAGGATGCGCTGGAAGTGCGACCGCAGGTTCGCGCCGGTCCCGAGACCGACGTCGGCGGCGATCTGCTCGACGCCGCGCTGCGAGCGTTCGAGCAGTTCGCGGGCCACGTCGATCCGGGCGCGCATGACCCACTGCATCGGCGTGTACCCGGTGTCCTCGGCGAACCGCCGGGAGAACGTCCGCGGTGAGACCCCGGCGTGCCGGGCGAGTGCTTCGAGGGTGAGGGGTTCGCCGAGCCGGCGCAGCGCCCACTCGCGGGTGGCCGCGAACCGCTCGCCGAGCGGCTCGGGCACGCTGCGGGGCACGTACTGCGCCTGGCCGCCGCTGCGGTAGGGAGCCGCGACCAGACGCCGGGCCGCGTGGTTGGAGGCGGACACGCCGACGTCGCCCCGCAGGATGTGCAGGCACAGGTCGATGCCGGAGGCGGCGCCGGCCGACGTGAGGACGCTCCCCTCGTCGACGAACAGGACGTTCTCGTCGAGCCGCACGAGCGGATGCTTCGCCGCGAGGGCCCGGGCGTAGTGCCAGTGGGTCGTGGCGCGCTTGCCGTCGAGCAGCCCGGTGGCCGCGAGTGCGAACGCGCCCGTCGAGATGGCGGCGAGCCGCGCACCCCGGTCGTGGGCGGCGATCAGCGCGTCGATGACGTCCCGCGGCGGGTCGTCGCGGTCCGGGAACCGGTAGCCGGGCACGAAGACGATGTCGGCCCATGCGAGAGCCTCGAGCCCGTGGGTCACGTGGTACGACAGGCCGTCGCCGCCGGTCACGAGGCCGGGTGCCGCGCCGCACACCCGCACCTCGTAGGGCATGCTCGCCCGGGTCGTGAAGACCTGTGCGGGGATGCCCACGTCGAGCGGCTTCGCGCCTTCGAGGACGAGGACGGCGACGCGGTGGAGGCGGGAGGCTGGCACGGGGACGAGGGTACGCCGGGCCGGACCGGGTCCCCGTGCGGCCGCAGCCGGCGCCGAGCCGGACGCGCGGGGCCGACGCCTCCGCGAGGGGGGCGGCGGAAACCCGTCCTCCTCCTTCTTCGGTGTACCCAAGCCCCTTCCACAGCCGGAAAAGGGCCTATCGGGAGGTCTACGCGCGTCGGACCAATGGACCGCATGTGGGAAGACACCAGCGGCAAAAGCCTTCATCGGATCATCGACCACACATGCGCCGGGAGTGGAATCAATCACTCCAGCATCGGGAGAGAATTCCGGCCACCGGGCCACAGGGAATCCCCGGCCCGACGTGACATGAGCAGTAACGAGATCCATACCGAATCAGGGGAATGCACCCGTGCGACGAAGGATTTTCGGTACGGCCGCCACCGCGGCCGTGCTCGGCCTGCTGATACCGCTGTCCGGCTGCGGTCGTTGGGGCGGCGGCGCGGACGACAGCGGTTCGCTCCGCCTGGTCGCCGCCGAGTACGGCGACACCCGGGCCACCAGTTCCCAGGCCTACTGGGACAAGGTGACGGCCGATTTCACGGCCGCCACCCCCGGTGTCGAGGTCGAGGTCCAGCTCCTGCCGTGGTCCGACATCGACCGCGAGGTCTCCCGCATGGTCAAGGCGGGCAAGGCGCCGGACCTGGCGCTCATGGGCTCCTACTCGGACTTCGCTGCCGAGGGAAAGCTCTACTCCGCGGAAGAGCTCCTCTCGGTCGGCGCCGAGGCGAACTTCCTGCCGCCGCTCGCCGAGGCGGGTACCGTCAACAGCCGCCTCTACGGCCTGCCTTTCGTGGCGAGCAGCCGGCTCCTCTTCTACAACAAGGCCCTCTTCACCAAGGCCGGCATCGCCGAGCCGCCGAAGACCTGGTCCCAGCTCAAGGCCGCCGCGAAGGCGCTCAAGGACAAGGGCGTGCCGTACCCGTACGCCATGCCGCTGGGCCCGGAGGAGGCGCATGCGGAGGCGTTGATCTGGGAGGTCAGCAACGGCGGCGGGTACGCCGACAGCAGCGGCAACTACAGCCTGGACTCCGAGCAGAACGTCGAAACCTGGCAGTGGGTCAAGGACAACCTGGTCGCCCCCGGCCTGCTCGGTCCCACCCCGCCCGCCCGGCTCGACCGGGCCGACGCCTTCGCGGCCTTCCTGCGCGGTGAGGTCGGCATGCTCAACGGCTACCCCTCCCTCGCCCACCAGGCGGCGGCGAAGGGCATCGGTGTCGGCACCGTCGCCATGCCGGTGTCGGACTCGCTCGGCTCCGGTGAGAGCCCGCCGACCGTGGGCGTGGCCGACTGGATGGTCGCGTTCAAGCAGAACGGCAAGGGCGCGGAGATCGGCAGGTTCCTGGAATTCGTCTACCAGGACAAGAACCTGTCGGACTTCGCCGGCCGCTACCACCTGCTCCCGTCGACCGCCTCCGCCGCGCGCACTCCGGCAGGCGGCGGCCTCAGCCGGACCGACGAGGACTTCCTGGCCGCGCTGCGGACCGCCCGGCTCTACCCGGTGAACGACCCGACCTGGGTGACGGTCAGCGACACCGTCAAGCGCAACATCGGACGGGCCGTGGAACCGGGCGGCGACCCGAAGACCGTCCTGGAGGACATCGCCGCCAAGGCGGTCGCCGCAGGAAGGAACTGACGCCGGCCGTATGTGCCTCTCCATGAAATCGGACCCGGTATTCGTTTGATCCTCTGAAGATCGACGGAAATCCGGATGGGTCGCTCCACCCAGGGCAGCCGCCACATGACGCCCATCACCGCGGCCCCGCCTCACGGGCCGCACGCGAACCCGGAGGTACGCAGTGCCCAGTACGGCTCAGTTCCCGGCCACGCTGCCTGCCGGCCTGATGGCCCTGCCAGGCGTCTACCGGCCGCAGGCGGACACCGGACTCCTCGCCCAGGCGCTCGCCCAGGAGGACCTGCGCTCCCGCCCCGACGTCCTGGAGATCGGCACGGGCACCGGCGCCCTGGCCCTGCACGCCGCCTCCAGGGGAGCCCGCGTCACCGCAGTCGACGTGTCCTGGCCCGCGGTGGTGACCGCCCGGCTCAACGCCTGGCGCCACCGGCTCCCGCTGCGCGTCCTGCACGGCGACTTCGCGGCACGCACCGCGGGGCGCCGCTTCGACCTGGTCGTCGTCAACCCGCCGTACGTGCCCGCCCCGGGCCACCGGCTCCCGCCGCGCGGCGCGGAGCGGGCCTGGGACGCCGGCCCCGACGGGCGCGGGATCATCGACCGCATCTGCGCGGGCGCCCCGGCCCTGCTGCGGCGCGGCGGAGTCCTGCTGATGGTGCACTCGGGGATGTGCGGTGCCGAGGAGACCCTCCGCCGGCTGGGCGCGGCGGGTCTGACCGCGGAGGTCACCGCCACCGCGTCCGTACCGTGGGGCCCCGTCCTGCGGTCGCGCCGGGCCTGGCTGGAGCAGCAGGGCCTGGCGGCCGAGGCCGAGGAATGGGAAGAACTGGTGGTCATCCGTGCCCGGTACCTCTGACGGCTCCCCGCACCCGGCTCCCGCGGCCCCCGCCGCGGCGCGGGCCCGGCGGGTGTCCGTCGAACCGCAGGGCCCGGTGCTGGTCGAGGGCCCCGTCGAGGTCGTCCTGGACGACGGGACGGTGGCCCGCTCCGACCGCTTCATGGTCGCGCTGTGCACCTGCCGCCGCAGTCGCACGTACCCCTGGTGCGACACCAGCCACCGCCGTCG
This sequence comes from Streptomyces sp. NPDC058646, assembly GCF_042716875.1. Taxonomy (NCBI): domain Bacteria; kingdom Bacillati; phylum Actinomycetota; class Actinomycetes; order Kitasatosporales; family Streptomycetaceae; genus Streptomyces; species Streptomyces sp. NPDC058646. The sequence continues at coordinate 28,325 of NZ_JBHXRK010000045.1, forward strand.
CGAGCGCACCGCGCCGCCGCCCGAGGACAGGAACGCGTGATGACCCCTCCCAGCCGGACCGCCACCGCCCCGGCAGGCGCCGTCGCCGGCCCGCGCCTCGTCGAGGGCCGCGGCGAGCTGTCGGGCGCCGTGACGCGCGCCCTGCGGTCGGGCACCCCACCGGTGTACGCGCCCGGGGCCGTCCTGAAGGCGGACCCGTGGGGCGAGGACCTGCAGCTCGCACTCCACCTGCTGTACGAACTCCACTACCGCGGCTTCGACGGCGTGGACGGCGAACGCGAATGGGATCCGGATCTGCTGCGGCTGCGCCAGGCCCTGGAGGCCCGCTTCCTGCACGCCCTGCGTACCGAACTGTCCGATGCCCCCCGGTCGGTCGAGGACGCCTTCGCCCCGCTGCTCGTCGAGCCCGTCGACCTCTCCGACAGCCTCAGTCACCGCCTGGAGACCGAGGGCGAGCTGTGGCAGTTGCGCGAGTACGCGGCCCTGCGCTCCCTCTACCACCTCAAGGAGGCGGACCCGCACGTCTGGGTGATCCCGCGGCTCACCGGGCGGGCCAAGGCCGCGATGGTGGCCATCGAGTACGACGAGTTCGGCGCCGGCCGCGCGGACCGCATCCATGCCAGGCTCTTCGCGGAGCTGATGACCGACCTCGGACTGGACCCGGCGTACGGCCGCTACCTCGACCAGGCCCCGGCGCCGCTGCTCGCGACCGTGAACCTGATGTCGCTCTTCGGACTGCACCGGGCGCTGCGCGGAGCGCTCGTCGGCCACTTCGCGTGCGTCGAGGTCACCTCGTCCCCCGGGTCCCGCCGCCTGGCCAGGGCGATGCGGCGCTGCGGAGCAGGCCCCGCGGCCGAACACTTCTACGCCGAGCACGTCGAGGCCGACGCCGTCCACGAGCAAGTGGTACGCCACGAGGTCATCGGAGGCCTCCTCGCGGACGAACCGGACCTGGAGGGGGACATCGCGTTCGGCTGCGCGGCGACCGTCCTGGTCGAGGACCGGCTCGCGGCCCACATCCGCGGGGCCTGGGAACGGGGCCGCAGCGCCTTGCGCACGGCCCTGCCGGAGCACTGAGGCCGGCCGGAGCACTGAGAGGTCCAGCAACGGGCGGCGAGGCCCCGCACGGGCGGGGGGGGGGGGGGGGGGGGCGGGGGGCCGCGCCCCCGAGAGGCGCGCGCGGGGCGCCGGCCCCCCCCACCCCCCCACCAGCACGAACGAGCCCCAACGCACGCTCT
>NZ_JBHXRK010000046.1:0-29132 GCF_042716875.1 Streptomyces sp. NPDC058646
TGGGGGGGTGGGGTCCCCGGGCGGGGGGGGGGGCGGCCGGGGGGGGGGGGGGGGCGTGCGCCCCACCGCCCCCCCCGGGGGGGGGGGGGGGGCGGGGCCGGGCCCCCCCCCCCCCACCGCGGTGGAGCGGAACGCGGATCAGGTCAGAGGGCGAGCGCCTGAGCGCGGCGCTTCACCTCCGTGCCGCGATTCTCGCTCAGCGCCTGCGCGGGGGTGCCCGGCAGGGTCGGATCGGCCGTGAAGAGCCACTCCAGGATCTCCTCGTCGGAGAAGCCGTCGTCGCGCAGCACGGTCAGCAGGCCCACGAGCCCCTTGACGACCTTGTCGCCGTCGATGAAGGGGGCCGGCACCTGCAGGGAACGGTTCTCGCCCCGGCGTACGGCGATCAGCTGCCCTTCCTTGACCATCTGGCGGACCCGGGTCACCTCGACGTCGAGCTTCTCCGCGATGTCGGGGAGGTACAGCCAGTCGGGGACGAGGGCATCGATCTTTGCGTCAATCTCGGTCACGGGCACAAGCCTGCCATCTCGGCTCCGCCGCCGGTACCGGAGCGACCCGTCCGGGGGCTCCGGCCGGTCCCGGGGGCCCGGCCGGACCGACCCTCTCCAGGGGCCCCTCCGTGCGGTGGCCGGGGAAGTTCGAGCGGCGGGTCCGGGCGGAGCCCAGGGAACGGGGGAACGGCGGGGCGGGGAGAACCTCGGCGCCGCGGCCCCTCCCCCGGCCACCACCGGCCTCCACCGAGCCGTCACACCGTGGCCGATTTGAGCGGGGTCCCCGGGTCGCGGACCTTCGCCGGGTCGACGGGGACGCCCGCCTCGATCAGCCTGCGGCCCTGCGCCAGGTCGCGGGGGCGGCCGACGGACAGGACCGCGGCCAGGGCGCCCGCGCGCAGCCAGCACACGGACCAGGTGGGCCCGGCCGGGTCGCCCCTCCAGAGCAGCGTGTCCGCGCCGCCGTGGTGTCCGGCGTACTGCACGAAGCGCCCGAACTGCTCGGACCAGAAGTACGGAACCGGGTCGTAGACCGCGGCCGCCGCCTCCCCCGCCAGGATGTTCGCCGCGACCGTCCGCGGGCCCTGGAGCGCGTTGTCCCAGTGGTGCACGAGCAGCCGCGTGCCGTAGCGGGCCGACGGGAAGGAGGCGCAGTCGCCGACCGCGTACACGCCGGGCAGGGAGGTGCGCAGGTGTGCGTCCGCGGTGACGGAGCCGTCGGGGCCGAGTTCCACACCGGTCCCGGCCAGCCATGCGGTGGCAGGGCGGGCTCCGATGCCGACCACGACCGCGCCGGCCGGCAGCGCCCGGCCGTCCGCGAGCAGCACCCGGCCCTCCTCGATCCCGGCGACCTTCGCGCCGGTGATCAGCCCGGCGCCGGCCTCCGCGTACCAGCGGCCCATCGGCGCGGCGACCTCCGCGGGCAGCGCCCCCGCCAGGACCCGGTCCGCGGCCTCGACGACGGTCACCTCGCAGCCCGCCTCCCGGGCCGCGGTCGCGAACTCGGCTCCGATCCAGCCCGCCCCGACCACCACCGTGCGGGGGGCCGCCGCCAGCACCGGCCGCAGCCGCGCCGCGTCGTCGAGCGTGCGCAGCAGGTGCACGCCCGGGACGCCCTCGGTGCCGGGCAGGGTCAGGGGCTGCGCGCCCGTCGCCAGGACGAGGACCCCGTACGGGACCGGTCCCGCCTCGGTGTCCAGCTCGCGTGCGGCGGCCCGCAGTCCGGTGACCTCCGTCCCGAGCCGGAGCGCGATGCCGAGCCCCTCGAAGTCCACGTCGAAGGCCGAGCCCTCGGCCTTGCCCAGCAGGACCGCCTTGGAGAGCGGGGGCCTGTCGTAGGGCTGGTGGGGTTCGGCGCCCAGCAGGGTCACGGGGCCCTCGAACCCCTGCTCCCGCAGGGCGACGGCCGTCTGCACTCCGGCCATTCCGGCGCCGACGATCACGACGCCGTTCTGAGTCTCTTCCGTCAGCTCGTTCACCCGGCCACCCTAATCACCTGACGTATCGTCAGGAATAGGTGCCGCCTTACCCGCCGTCCACGGCGGGGTTAGTCTGGCCACCGTACCTATCGCGGGAGTCCGGGCGCACCGGGCTGAGAGGGAGGCTGGCCGGCCTCCGACCGTACGAACCTGATCCGGGTCATGCCGGCGAAGGGAGGGGCTGGACGCCCATGCACTCATCTCGAACGAGAGAAGGATCCGACGTCCTCGTCATCGGGGGCGGGATCATCGGCCTCGTCACGGCCTGGCAGGCGGCCCGGCGCGGGCTGCGCACCGTGCTCGCCGACCCGGCCCCCGGCGGCGGCGCCGCCCAGGTCGCGGCCGGCATGCTCGCCCCCGTCACGGAGCTGCACTACGGCGAGGAGGCCCTGCTCGAACTGGGCCTCGCCTCCGCCGCGCGCTATCCGGAGTTCGCCGCCGAGCTCGCCGGGGCCAGTGGCGGCCTGGACATCGGCTACCGCGCCTGCGGCACCCTCGCCGTCGCCCTCGACTCCGACGACCGCCTCCACCTGCGCGAACTGCACGCCCTCCAGCGCCGCTGCGGCCTGGAGTCGCAGTGGCTCACCGGCCGCGAGTGCCGCCGCCTGGAGCCGATGCTGGCCCCCGGCGTACGCGGCGGGCTGCGCGTCGACGGCGACCACCAGGTCGACCCGCGCCGGCTCTCGGCGGCCCTGCTGGCCGCCTGCGAGCGGTCCGGGGTGGTGATCCACCGGGCGCGGGCGGAGCGGCTGCTGGTCACCGCCGACCGGGCGGCGGGCGCGGTCCTCGACGGCGGCAGGGAGCTGCCCGCCGACCAGGTGGTGCTGGCGGCGGGCTCCCTGAGCGGCCGGCTGGCGGGCGTGCCGCCGCAGGCCGTGGCCCCCGTACGGCCGGTCAAGGGGCAGGTCCTGAGGCTGTCCGTGCCGGCGGCGTACGCGCCGTTCCTGTCGCGGACCGTGCGGGCGGTCGTGCGCGGCAGTCACGTCTACCTGGTCCCGCGCGAGAACGGCGAACTCGTCGTCGGGGCCACCAGCGAGGAACTCGGCTGGGACACGACGGTCACCGCGGGCGGGGTCTACGAACTCCTGCGCGACGCCCACGAACTGGTGCCCGGCATCACCGAACTCCCCCTCACCGAGACCCGGGCGGGACTGCGCCCCGGCTCGCCCGACAACGCCCCGCTGCTCGGCCCGACCGAGCTGCCGGGCCTGCACCTGGCCACCGGCCACTACCGCAACGGGGTGCTGCTGACCCCGCTCACCGGCGAGGTGATGGCGGAGCTGCTGACGAGCGGCGAACTGCCCGCCATCGCCCGCCCCTTCGCCCCCCGCCGGTTCTCCGCCGCACGTCAGGAGTCGTACGCATGACCATCTCCGTCAACGGCGAGCCGCGCGAGATCGCGGCCGGCACCACGCTCGACGCGGTGGTCGCCACCCTGACCGCCGCGTCCTCCGGGGTCGCCGCCGCGCTCAACGAGACCGTGGTCCCGCGCGGGCAGTGGCCCGCGACCCCGGTCGGTGACGGCGACCGGGTCGAGATCCTCACCGCGGTCCAGGGGGGCTGACCATGACCTTCCAGACCTTCCCGGGCGAGGACCCCTTCGTCCTCGGCGGCCGGACCTTCTCCTCGCGCCTGATCATGGGCACGGGCGGGGCCCCGAGCCTGGACGTCCTCGAACGCGCCCTCGTCGCCTCCGGCACCGAACTCACGACGGTGGCGATGCGGCGCCTGGACCCTTCCGTCCAGGGGTCGGTCCTGTCCGTCCTGTCGAAGCTGGACATCACCGTCCTGCCGAACACCGCGGGCTGCTTCACCGCCGGCGAAGCCGTCCTGACCGCCCGGCTGGCCCGGGAGGCCCTCGGTACGGACTGGGTGAAGCTGGAGGTCGTCGCGGACGAGCGGACCCTGCTGCCCGACGGTGTCGAGCTGCTGGACGCCGCCGAGATCCTGGTGGACGACGGGTTCACGGTGCTCCCGTACACCAACGACGACCCCGTGCTCGCCCGGAAGCTGGAGGACGTGGGCTGCGCGGCGATCATGCCGCTGGGCTCCCCGATCGGCTCCGGGATGGGGATCCGCAACCCGCACAACTTCGAGCTGATCGCGGAGCGGGCCGGGGTGCCGGTGATCCTGGACGCGGGGGCCGGTACGGCGTCGGACGCGGCGCTGGCGATGGAGCTGGGGTGCGCGGCGGTGATGCTGGCCTCCGCCGTGACCCGGGCGCAGGAGCCGGTGCTCATGGCCGCGGCCATGCGGGACGCCGTGGCGGCGGGGCGCCTGGCGCGGCGGGCGGGGCGGATCCCGCAGCGCCGGTTCGCCGAGGCCTCGTCCCCTGCCGAGGGCCGCGCCGTCCTGGACCCGGAACGCCCGGCCTTCTGACCCGGGGCTCCGCCCCGGACCCCGCCGGCGTGTGCGGCGCGGGGGTCCGGGGGCCGGTCCGCAGCCGGACGGCGACCTCGGCACGTCACAGGTGCGCTGCAAGGGGAACCGGCCCGGCCGGAGCCGCGCCACGCCCTCGTAGAATCGCCCGGTGGATACGACCCTGGATGACCCCCTCGTCGGGCGCGTGCTCGACGGCCGCTACCGCGTCGACGCCCGCATCGCGGCCGGCGGCATGGCCACGGTCTACCGGGCCGTCGACACCCGCCTCGACCGCGTCCTCGCCCTGAAGGTGATGCACCCGGTGCTCGCCGCGGACGCCGCCTTCGTGGACCGGTTCATCCGCGAGGCCAAGTCCGTGGCCCGGCTCGCCCACCCCAACGTGGTGGCCGTCTTCGACCAGGGCACGGACGGCCCGTACGTCTACCTGGCCATGGAGTACGTCTCCGGCTGCACCCTGCGCGACGTGCTCCGCGAGCGCGGCGCGCTCCAGCCACGGGCCGCCCTCGACATCCTCGAACCGGTGCTCGCCGCCCTCGGCGCCGCCCACCGGGCGGGCTTCGTCCACCGGGACATGAAGCCCGAGAACGTCCTGATCGGCGACGACGGCCGGGTGAAGGTCGCCGACTTCGGCCTCGTCCGGTCCGTGGACTCGGTCACCCACACCACCGGATCGGTCCTCGGCACCGTCTCCTACCTGGCCCCCGAGCAGATCGAGAACGGCATCACCGACACCCGGGTGGACGTCTACGCCTGCGGTGTCGTCCTCTACGAGATGCTCACCGGCGCCAAGCCGCACAAGGGCGGCAACCCCGCCCAGGTGATCTACCAGCACCTGAACGAGGACGTGCCGCCGCCTTCGGCCGCCGTCCCCGGGCTCCCCGCCGCCCTGGACGAACTGGTCCTGCACGCCACCGCCCGCAACCCCGAGCTGCGGCCCTCCGACGCCGCCTCCCTGCTCGGCCTGGCCCTGGAGGCCCGGGCGCGGCTCAGCGACGCCGAGCTGGACGCCGTACCGCCGCAGGCGCACGCCGGGGAGCGGACCGCCGCCGAGGACCGCACCAGCGTGATCCCCCGCCCGGTCGCCGCGCAGCCGGACGTGCACCACACCTCCCGGCTGCAGAGCCCGGCGCCGCCCGCCCCGCACCGGCCGCGGCGGGAGCGGCCCTCCCGCCGGGGCACCCTCCTGGTCGTCGCGGGCCTCCTGCTCGCCCTCGGCCTGGGCACCGGCGTCTGGTACATCAACTCCGGCCAGTTCACCAAGGTCCCCAACCTGCTCGGCAAGACCGAGGAGCAGGCCAAGGCCCAGCTGTCCGCCGCCGGCCTGGGCGTGAAGCGGATCGACCGGAAGTTCAGCAGCTCCTTCGACCGCGGGACGGTGATGAACACCGATCCCCCCGGCGGCAAGCGCATCCGCGGCAACGGCGCGGTGACGGTCACCGTCTCCCGCGGCCCCGAGGTCGTGGCCGTGCCCAACCTCAAGGGGCGGCCGCTGGAGGAGGCGAAGGCCGAGCTCACGGGCGCGGGGCTGGCGCCCGGTGTCGTCACGCAGGCGTTCAGCCAGGACGTCGCCCAGGGCTCGGTGATCAGCTCCGACCCCGCGGGCGGGGAGAAGCGGGCCCCCGACACGGCCGTGGCCCTGGTGGTCAGCAAGGGCCGCCCGGTGCCGGTGCCGAGCGTGGCCGGGGTCGCGGTCGAGCAGGCGCGCGCCACCCTGGAGGGCCTCGGCCTGAAGGTGGCGACCGCACCGGAGCAGGTCAACTCCCCTTCCCCGGCCGGTACGGTGGCGAACCAGTCGGTCGGCGCGGGCACCCAGGCGGCGGCCGGGGACACCGTCACGCTGACGGTGTCCAAGGGGCCCCGCCAGCTGCCGGTGCCGGACGTGACGGGCCAGGAGGCGGACGCGGCCCGCAAGGCGCTGGAGGGTGCAGGCTTCAAGGTGAAGGTGGAGAAGCCGTTCCTCTCCTTCAGCAACACCGTGGAGAGCCAGTCCGTGACGGCCGGCCAGACCGCCCCCGAGGGCAGCACGATCACCATCAAGATCAAGGGACTGTAGGGGTACGTGGAACAGCAGGAGCAGGTGGAACGGGCGGCGGGTGCCGCACGCAACCCCGTGGGCGGGCACATACCCGTCGCCGGCGGGCTCGCCTCGGTGGGGCTGACGTACGCGCGGGAGCTGGGCGCCGAGGCCGTGCAGGTCTTCGTCGCCAATCCGCGCGGCTGGGCCACCCCGGTCGGCAACCCGGCCCAGGACGAACGGTTCCGCACGGAGTGCGCGGCCGGGGCGATCCCGGCGTACGTGCACGCGCCGTACCTGATCAACTTCGGCTCGCACACCGAGGCGACCGTCGAGAAGTCGGTGGAGTCCCTGCGCCACTCCTTGCGCCGCGGCCGGGAGATCGGCGCGCTGGGGGTGGTCGTCCACACCGGCTCGGCGACCGGCGGGCGCCCCCGCGAGGAGGCGTACGCGCAGGTCAGGGAGCACATGCTGCCGCTGCTGGACGAGCTGACGCACGAGGACGACCCGTTCCTGCTGCTGGAGTCCACGGCGGGGCAGGGGTCCTCGCTGTGCTCGCGGACCTGGGACTTCGGCCCGTACTTCGATGCGCTCGACCACCACCCCAAGCTGGGCATCTGCCTGGACACCTGCCACATCTTCGCGGCCGGGCACGACCTGGCCGAGCCGGGCGGGGCGAAGCAGACCCTGGACCTGCTGGTGGACACGGTGGGCGAGGGCCGGCTCAAGCTGGTCCATGCGAACGACTCCAAGGAGGGGGTCGGCGCGCACAAGGACCGGCACGCGAACATCGGTCAGGGCCACATCGGCCGGGACGCCTTCGCCGAGCTGTTCACGCACCCGGCGATGGACGGCGTATCGCTGGTCATCGAGACGCCCGGCGGGAAGGAAGGGCACGCGGCGGACATCGCGCTGCTGAAGGAGCTGCGCGTCTTCCGGTGACCCGCCGGGGAATACCGCCGGAGTCGGCCTCCGTACCGCCGTCCGGGTGGCGCCGCCCGCCGACACCCTGTCCATCGCCGTCATGGAGCTGATCGACCGTGATCACCCCGGTCGGCAAGTGGATGACCGGCCGCGGCAGGGGCCACGCGGTGGTCCACCGGTACCACGGGTGAACCGGGCGCCGGGTCAGAGTTCGGGGCCGTCCCCCGGCCCCTCCTGGTAGGAGTAGCGCTGCTCGCGCCAGGGGTCGCCGATGTTGTGGTAGCCGCGCTCCTCCCAGAAGCCGCGGCGGTCGGCGGTCATGTACTCGACGCCGCGGACCCACTTGGGGCCCTTCCAGGCGTACAGGTGCGGGACCACCAGCCGCAGCGGGAACCCGTGTTCGGCGGTGAGCGGTTCACCGCCCTGGTGGGTGGCGAAGACGGTGCGCTCGGCGGAGAAGTCGGCCAGCCGCATGTTGGAGCTGAAGCCGTACTCGGCCCACACCATCACGTGCGTCACCTGGGGGGCCGGCGGGGCGAGGGCGAGGACGGTACGGGCGAGCACACCGCCCCATTCGGCGCCCAGCATGCTGAACTTCGTCACGCAGTGCAGGTCCGCCACGACCGAGTCGAAGGGCAGGGCCCCGAACTCGTCGTGGTTCCAGCAGTGCTTCTCGCCGTCGGCCGTCGCGCCGAAGACGCGGAACTCCCAGCGGTCCGGCTTGAACTTGGGTACAGGCCCGTAATGGGTGACCGGCCAGCCTCGCTGCAACCGCTGCCCCGGGGGAAGCTCCAGCTGTCCTGCTCCCGGAGATTCCCGGCTTTCCGGCTGACCCATGACTCCATGGTGACAGACTGGGCAGGGTGGTCATGACCAGGTCTGAACCGATTCGGGCAAGTCGCGGTAACTCCCACTAAGGAGGCACTTACTGGACGGCCTCCGGCGGCGGTGCGAGGATGCGCGCAACTGCCCCGTCACTTAGCTGACATTGCCTGGAAGGAGCCTCTGCGATGCAGGGCGACCCCGAGGTCCTTGAGTTTCTGAACGAGCAGCTGACCGGTGAGCTGACGGCCATCAACCAGTACTGGCTGCACTACCGCATCCAGGACAACAAGGGCTGGACCAAGCTCGCCAAGTACACGCGTGAAGAATCCATCGACGAGATGAAGCACGCGGACAAGATCACCGAGCGCATCCTGATGCTCGACGGCCTGCCGAACTACCAGCGCCTCTTCCACGTGCGGGTCGGGCAGACCATCACGGAGATGTTCCAGGCCGACCGCCAGGTGGAGGTCGAGGCCATCGACCGGCTCAAGCGCGGCATCGAGGTCATGCGCGGCAAGGGCGACATCACCTCCGCGCGGCTCTTCGAGGACATCCTCGAGGACGAGGAGCACCACATCGACTACCTCGACACCCAGCTGGAACTCATCGAGTCCCTGGGCGAGGCGCTGTACATCGCGCAGCTGATCGAGCAGCCGAGCTGACGAGCGGCTGCGGAGCTGCGGGGCCTGCGGTGACCTAAGCCGCTTCCGCGAGCTCGGGCGAGGGCGCCGGCGTCACGTCGGCGGCGAGCACGGCCGCCGCACTGCCCTTCTCCAGCAGTTCCCGGCGGGGGCACGCACCGCGGCCGAGTATGCCCTGGATGGTGCGCACGCAGGAGCCGCAGTCGGTCCCCGCCTTGGTCTCGGAGGCGATCTGGCGGGGGGTGCAGGCCCCGGCAGCCGCGTGGTCCTTGACCTGCTTGTCGGTGATCCCGAAACACGAGCAGACGTACACGCGGTTCACCTCCCTGGCAGGAACGGTTCGGCGAGCCATCCCCTATTCGGTGAGGCTTACCTAACCGTACCCAAACTTAGGCAACCCTAAAAGCCCCCGATACGACGATGGGGCGCGGATCACATCGATCCGCGCCCCATCGTCGTACGAAGGTACCTACTGATCCCTACTGGTCCCGGTACATCTCCGCGACCAGGAAGGCCAGGTCCAGGGACTGGCTGCGGTTGAGCCGCGGGTCGCAGGCCGTCTCGTAGCGCTGGTGCAGGTCGTCGACGAAGATCTCGTCGCCGCCGCCCACGCACTCGGTGACGTCGTCACCGGTGAGCTCGACGTGGATGCCGCCCGGGTGGGTGCCCAGGGCCTTGTGGACCTCGAAGAAGCCCTTGACCTCGTCGAGCACGTCGTCGAAACGGCGCGTCTTGTGGCCGGAGGCCGCCTCGAAGGTGTTGCCGTGCATCGGGTCGGTGACCCAGGCCACGGTGGCACCGGAGGCGGTGACCTTCTCGACCAGCTCGGGGAGCTTGTCGCGGACCTTGTCGGCGCCCATGCGGACGACGAAGGTCAGCCGGCCCGGCTCGCGCTCCGGGTCCAGGCGGTCGATGTACGTCAGTGCCTCGTCCACCGTGGTGGTGGGGCCGAGCTTGATCCCGACCGGGTTGGCGATCTGCGAGCAGAACTCGATGTGCGCGTGGTCCAGCTGGCGGGTGCGCTCACCGATCCAGACCATGTGTCCGGAGGTGTCGTACAGCTTGCCGGTCCGCGAGTCGGTGCGGGTCAGGGCGCCCTCGTAGTCGAGCAGCAGCGCCTCGTGCGAGGCGTAGAACTCGACGGCCTTGAACTCGGCCGGGTCGGTGCCGCAGGCCTTCATGAAGTTCAGCGCGTTGTCGATCTCGCGGGCCAGCTGCTCGTAGCGCTGACCGGACGGGGACGACTTCACGAAGTCCTGGTTCCAGGCGTGCACCTGGCGCAGGTCGGCGTAACCACCGGTGGTGAACGCGCGCACCAGGTTGAGGGTGGAGGCGGAGGCGTTGTACATCCGCTTCAGCCGCTCGGGGTCCGGGATCCGGGCCTCTTCGGTGAAGGCGAAGCCGTTGACGGAGTCGCCGCGGTAGGTCGGCAGGGTCACGCCGTCGCGGGTCTCGGTGTCCTTGGAGCGCGGCTTGGAGTACTGGCCGGCGATGCGGCCGACCTTCACGACCGGCACGGAGGCCGCGTACGTGAGGACGGCACTCATCTGGAGCAGCGTCTTCAGCTTGGCTCGGATGTGCTCGGCGGACACGCCGTCGAAGGCCTCGGCACAGTCGCCGCCCTGCAGGAGGAACGCCTCGCCCTTGGCGACGGCTCCCAGACGGGCGCGCAGCTGGTCGCACTCACCCGCGAAGACGAGGGGAGGATACGACTCGAGGTCCGCGACGACAGCGCGCAGGGCCTCGGCATCGGGGTACGAAGGCTGCTGCGCCGCGGGAAGGTCTCGCCAGGTCGCCTTGGCGGCGGGGGCTTGGGTTTCAGCGTTCACGGTCACCTCGTACACATTACGGCGTCTCACGGCCCGTCCAGCCGGGCGCCCACAACGTGAGACAGATATCTCCGAACCGGATCCCACGGGGTGGAATTGGTGATTCCGGACATGTGCGGGGGCGGATCCGCCGCCCGCTCCCGCCGGGGTGGGCTAGGGTCCCTCCCATGTACGCGCACACGAACAAGAACTGGTGGTGGCCCGCTTCCGGCGGCCCGCTCCTCGTGCGTACCTGAAGACACGACCGACGCGAAGGCCGCCCCGAGGGGCGGCCTTTCCGCGTTCCACGCACGGACCCGGGCCGCTCCTCCCACCGTAAGGAAGCCCGCCCCATGTCCGTGCCCACGCCCACGCCCACGCCCGCTCCCGTGCCCGCGCCCACCGGCACTCCCTCCGCCCCGGCCTCGGTGCTCGGCCGGCTCCTCGGCGACACCTGCCCCCCGTTCGCCCTGCTCCGCCGCCGGACCCCGGGGCGCGACCACGACACCGTCGAGGTGCTCCTCGGCACGGTCCACGAGGCCGAGCGCCTCGCCGACCTGCCCGTCGGGGAGCGGCCCGCCCTCGCCCTCGTCCCCTTCCGGCAGATCCGGGAGCGCGGCTTCGACGTCCGCGACGACGGCACGCCGCTGAGCGTGCTGGTCGCCGAGGAGACGTACGAGATCCCCGTCCAGGAGACGCTGGCCGGGCTCCCCGCGCACGAGGTCCGGGTGGAGGGCGGCGCCTTCGACGTCTCCGACGAGCAGTACGCGGCCACCGTCGAGCGCGTGGTCCGGGACGAGATCGGCCGCGGGGAGGGGGCGAACTTCGTGATCCGGCGGACCTACGGGGGCCGCATCGACGGCTTCTGCCGCGCCGACGCCCTGGCCCTGTTCCGGCGGCTGCTGGAGGCCGAGCGGGGCGCGTACTGGACGTACGTCGTCCACACCGGCGTGCGCACGCTGGTCGGGGCCAGCCCCGAGGTGCACGTGCGGATGTCCGGCGGCACGGTCGTGATGAACCCGATCAGCGGCACCTACCGCTATCCCGCGACGGGGCCGACGGCCGAGTCCCTGCTCGCCTTCCTGGGCGACCGCAAGGAGACCGAGGAGCTGTCGATGGTGGTCGACGAGGAACTCAAGATGATGTGCACCGTCGGCGACCGGGGCGGGGTCGTCGTCGGCCCCAGGCTGAAGGAGATGTCCCACCTCGCCCACACCGAGTACGAGCTGCGCGGCCGCTCCTCGCTCGACGTGCGCGAGGTGCTGCGCGAGACGATGTTCGCGGCGACGGTCACCGGCTCGCCCGTGCAGAACGCCTGCCGGGTGATCGAGCGGTACGAGCCGCTCGGGCGGGACGGCGTGGGCCGCGGCTACTACGCGGGCGCACTGGCCCTGCTGGGCCTGGACGCCGCCGGGCTGCAGACGCTGGACTCCCCCATCCTGATCCGCACCGCCGACATCGCCGCGGACGGCGCCCTGCGGTTGCCCGTGGGCGCCACCCTCGTACGGCACTCCGATCCGGCGGGCGAGGTGGCGGAGACCCATGCCAAGGCCGCCGGAGTACTGGCGGCCCTCGGCGTCCGGCCGGCCGCGCCGCGCCCGGCCCCCGCGGGGGCCCGGCCGGCGGACGACCCGCGGGTGCGGGCCGCCCTGGAGGCCCGGCGGGCGGACCTGGCCCCCTTCTGGCTCCGGATGCAGGAGCGGCCGGCCGCGCCGGGCGGCCACGCGCTGGTGGTGGACTGCGAGGACACCTTCACCGCGATGCTGGCGCACGTCCTGCGCGTCGGGGCTCCGGGGGCGGCCGGGCTGGAGGTGACCGTACGCCGTTACGACGACCCGGGGCTGCGGGCGGCGGCCCTGGCCTGGGAGGGCCCGGTCCTCCTGGGCCCCGGCCCGGGGAACCCGGCGGACGCGGACGGCCCGAAGATGCGGATGCTGCGCGGGCTGGCTGCGGAGCTGCTGGCCGGGCACCGGTACGGCCTGCTCGGGGTCTGCCTGGGCCACGAGCTGCTGGCGGCCGGGCTGGGGCTCCCGCTGGTCCGCAAGGCCGAGCCGGCGCAGGGGGCGCAGACCCGCATCGACCTGTTCGGGGCGGAGGAGGTCGTCGGCTTCTACAACACGTACACCGCGCGCTGCGACGCCGCCGCGGCCGCCCGCCTCGCCGCGGCCGGGGTGGAGGTGTCCCGCGACCCCGCGACGGGCGAGGTCCACGCCCTGCGGTCGGCCGCCGGTTTCGCAGGGGTGCAGTTCCACCCGGAGTCGGTGCTCACCCTGCGGGGCGCGGAACTGCTGCACGGCCTGCTGGCCGGGGTGTCGGCCCCCGTGTCGGCGGCGGCCCGGGCGACGGGTCAGACGAGCGCGGGCACCAGGGTGTTCTCGGAGCGGCGGCCGGCCAGGTAGTCGGCGACGTTGGCGACGGTGGTGTCGATGATCTGGCCCACCGCGTCACTCGTGTAGTAGGCCTGGTGCGAGGTCACCACCACGTGCGGGAAGGTGACCAGCCGGGCCAGGGTGTCGTCCTCGACGGCCTCCAGGGACTTGTCCAGGAAGAACACCCCCGCCTCCGCCTCGTACACGTCGAGGCCGACCCCGGTGAACCGGCCCGCCCGCAGCTCGGTGACCAGTGCCTCGGTGTCGATCAGCCCGCCGCGGCTGGAGTTGACCAGGATCGCGTCGTCCCGCATCAGCCGCAGGGCCGCCGAGTCCACGAGGTGGTGGGTGGAGTCCAGCAGCGGGACGTGCAGGCTGACCAGGTCCGAGGAGGCGAACAGCTCCTCCTTGGACACGTACTCCATGCCGAGTTCCACGCATGCCGGATTCTGCGCCGCGTCCCAGCCCAGCAGCTTCATGCCGAAGCCGTGTGCGATCCGGGTGAAGGCCTCGCCGATCCTGCCGGTGCCGAGCACGCCCACCGTGCGGCCTCGCATGTCCCGGCCCATCAGCCCGTTCAGGCGGAAGTCGAAGTCCCGGGTCCGGTTCGATGCGCGGACGATGCGCCGGTTCACGGCCATCGCCAGGGTCCACGCGAATTCCGCCACCGAGTAGGGCGAGTAGGAGGAGACCCGGCTGACGGTCACGCCCAGCTGCCGGGCCACGTCCAGGTCGATGTTGTTGAAGCCGGTGGAGCGCTGGGCGATCATCTTCGTCCCGCCGGCCGCCAGGGAGCGCAGCACCCGGCCGCCCAGGTCCGCGTTCACGCTGGAGGAGACGATCTCGTACCCGGCCGCGATGGGGGCGGTGTCCTCGCTGAGGAAGACCTCCAGGCAGCGGATCGCGTGCTGCCCCGCGAAGGCCCGCTCCAGCAGGGGCTTCTCGTCCGCGGTCACACCGAAGGCCAGGATCTCCACGTCTGCTCCTGAACGTCGAACCATGGGTCGTTCGTCACGATACGACCCATGGTCCGGCCCTGCCCGGCGGCTCAGCCGAAGAAGACGCCCGCCTCCCGGTAGAGCGCCGGGTCCACCGTCTTGAGCTTCGCGGTGGCCTCGGCGATCGGCACCCGCACGATGTCCGTGCCCTGCAGGGCGACCATCTTGCCGAAGTCCCCGTCGCGCACCGCTTCGATCGCGTGGAGCCCGAACCGGGTGGCCAGCCAGCGGTCGAAGGCGCTCGGGGTACCGCCGCGCTGGACGTGCCCGAGCACGGTGGTCCGGGCCTCCTTGCCGGTGCGCCCCTCGATCTCCTTGGCCAGCCACTCGCCCACGCCGGACAGCCGGACATGGCCGAAGGAGTCCGTGGTGGCGTCCTTCAGCACCAGCTCGCCGTCCTTGGGCATCGCCCCCTCGGCGACCACCACGATCGGCGCGTAACTGGCCTTGAACCGCGAGGTGACCCAGGCGCACACCTGGTCCACGTCGAAGCGCTGCTCCGGAATGAGGATGACGTTGGCGCCGCCCGCCAGCCCCGAGTGCAGGGCGATCCAGCCGGCGTGCCGGCCCATGACCTCCACGACCAGGACCCGCATGTGCGACTCGGCCGTGGTGTGCAGCCGGTCGATCGCCTCGGTCGCGATGCCGACCGCGGTGTCGAAGCCGAAGGTGTAGTCGGTCCCGGACAGGTCGTTGTCGATGGTCTTCGGCACGCCGACGCAGGGGATTCCGTACTCCTCGTACAGCTTCGCGGCGACCCCGAGGGTGTCCTCGCCGCCGATCGCGATCAGCGCGTCCACCTCGTACTTGGCGAGGTTCTCCTTGATGCCCCGCACCCCGTTCTCCGTCTTGAACGGGTTGGTGCGCGAGGATCCGAGGATGGTGCCGCCGCGGGGCAGGATGCCGCGGACGGCGGGGATGCCGAGCGGGACGGTCGCCCCCTCGACCGCGCCCCGCCAGCCGTCCTTGAACCCGATGAACCCGTAGCCGTACTCCTGCTCGCCCTTGCGGACGACGCCCCTGATCACCGCGTTGAGCCCGGGGCAGTCGCCACCGCCGGTCAGCACTCCGACCTTCATGGAATCCTCCTTTGCCATGACGGTCACGCTAGTGGTGACCCGCGTCACATCAAGCGTCATGGCGAGGTCGATTCCGGTGGAATCACGCGGCGTTGCGTACGCCCGTTCACTCGTACGAAGACGTAAGTACGATGGGCGCCACCGTCCGGGCCCGGCTACGCGTCGTCCAGGCCCCGCTCGATCGCGTACCGGACGAGCTCGACCCGGTTGTGCAACTGCAGCTTGCCCAGGGTGTTCTGGACGTGGTTCTGCACCGTCCGGTGGGAGATGACGAGCCGCTCCGCGATCTGCTTGTACGAGAGCCCCTTGGCCACGAGCCGCAGCACCTCGGTCTCGCGGTCGGTCAGCTGGGGCGCCTTCGGCTCGTCGGCGGCGGCCGGCGCCGGGTCGGTGGCCAGCCGGCGGTACTCGCCGAGCACCAGCCCGGCCAGACCGGGGGTGAAGACCGGGTCGCCGGCGGCCGTGCGGCGGACCGCGTCGATGAGCTCCTGGGCCCCCGCGGACTTCAGCAGGTAGCCGGTCGCGCCGGACTTCACCGCCTCCAGGACGTCCGCGTGCTCGCCGCTGGCCGACAGGACGAGGACCCGCAGGGCCGGGTGGGCGCCGACCAGCTCCTTGCAGACCTGCACGCCGGGCATGCCGGGCAGGTTGAGGTCGAGGACCAGGACGTCGGGGGTGGTGGCGCGGGCGCGGCGCACCGCCTCGGGGCCGTCCCCGGCCGTGGCCACCACGTCGAAGCCCGCGGCGGCCAGGTCGCGGGCGACCGCGTCCCGCCACATCGGGTGGTCGTCGACGACCATCACCTTGATCTCGTGCGGTTCGTTCGTGCTCATCGGGTCTTCCCCCTGGGTATCTTCAGTTCCACTTCGGTGCCCTGTCCGGGAACGGACAGCAGCTCGGCGCTGCCGCCCAGGTCGCGCAGCCGGCCGCGGATGGACAGGGCCACCCCCATCCGCCCTTCGCCCTCCGCCTGGTCGAGCCGGCCGGCGGGGATGCCCGGGCCGTCGTCGCGGACGGTCACGATGACCTCGTCTCCCCAGTCCTCGACCAGGATCCAGGCCCGGGCCCCTTCGCCCGCGTGCCGGCGCACGTTGTCGAGGGCGGCGCCGACCGCCGCGGCCAGCTCCCGCGCCGCGGGGGCCGGCAGCGGCACCGGGGTGCCCGGCTCGGCGAAGCTCACCCTCGACCCCGCGCGGGGGGCGAGGAGCGTACGCAGGTCCAGCTCGCCCTCGTCGGCGCCGGGTTCCTCGACCTCGTACGCGTCCACCAGCGCCCCGCGCGAACCGTCCCGGGAGATCCGGGAGGGCTGCACCAGCCCGCTGGAGACCAGGGTGCGCAGCGCGACCTCCTGCTCCCCCGCCATCCGGCCGAGTTCGGCGGCCTCGCCGCCCAGCTCCGTACCGCGCCGCTGGACCATCGCGAGCACCTGGAGGACCCCGTCGTGGATGTCGCGGGCCAGGCGCTCCCGTTCGCGGGTCGCCGCCTCGATCTCCAGGGCGCGGGCGAGCGTCGCCTCACTGGCGCGGGCCACCTCGACGACGTAGCCGATGGCGACGGAGGCGACCCAGACCAGCAGGACGTTGTGCAGGGCGTCCCGGGTGGGATCCCAGCCGTGGATGGCGATGTTGGCCACGGCCACGAAGGTGGAGGCGAAGCAGGCCCAGCGCCAGCCGCCCTTGATGGCGAAGGCCAGGACCGAGCCGGCGGTCCAGATGGAGGGGAGCGTGGGGCCGCCGGAGGCGATCCGCGCGGAGGTGTCGGCGACCGGGGTGAGCAGGATCCCGACGAGGGCGACGGTGAGGTCGGCGCCGAGGAACCGCCGGGTGCAGCCGGCGGCACCGGCCACCTTGGGGAACGTGGCCAGGGTCCAGACGGCGAGGCCGGCGAGGTAGCCGGCCGCGACCCAGGGCCGGTCGAACTCCTTGTACGCGGAGGCGAACATCAGCACCGCGTAGACCATGGTGAGCAGCCGGTAGGCCTTCAGGGCCTGCCAGAGCGGCTGCTCCACCGACATGCGTACGACGCGCTCGCGCTTCGCCATCTCCCCCACCCCTCGCGGGCGGTGCCCGCCCGCGCTACTCGGCGCCCGTGTCCGCCTGGCCGGTTCTGCCGGCCTTCTCGGCCTTCTCGTTCTTGGCCGCCTTCTCGGCGTCCGCGATCTGGCGTTTGGCGGCCGTCGCGTAGATGTCGACGTACTCCTGGCCGGACAGCTTCATGATTTCGTACATGACCTCGTCGGTCACCGAGCGGAGGATGAAGCGGTCGCCGTCCATGCCGTGGTAGCGGCTGAAGTCCAGCGGCTTGCCGATCCGGATGCCGGGGCGCATCAGTTTGGGCACCACCTTGCCGGGCGGCTGGATCTTCTCCGTGTCGATCATCGCCACGGGGATCACGGGCGCGCCGGTGGCCAGTGCCACGCGGGCCAGGCCGCCGGGCTTGCCCCGGTACAGCCGGCCGTCGGGTGAACGCGTCCCCTCGGGGTAGATACCGAACAGCTCCCCGCGTTCGATGACGTCGATGCCGCTCTTGATCGCGGCCTCGCCGGCCCCGCGCGCGCCGGAGCGGTCCACCGGGAGCTGGCCGACGCCCTTGAAGAAGGCGGCCGTCAGCTTGCCCTTGACGCCCGGGGAGGTGAAGTACTCCGCCTTCGCGATGAAGGTGACCTTGCGGTCCAGCACGGCCGGGAGGAAGAAGGAGTCGGAGAAGGACAGGTGGTTGCTCGCGAGGATCGCCGGCCCCTCCGCGGGAATGTTCTCGAGGCCCTCCACCCACGGCCTGAAGGCGAGCTTCAGGGAACCGCCGATGGAGAACTTCATTGCGCCGTAGATCAACTCGTAAGCCTTCCTGTGTCCGTCGAAGAGACCTTAACCCGTGGCTCCCCGTGCAGCGGCCCGACGACCCTGGTCGGTGCCATCCCCGTCGCGTACGGTGAAGTCACACAGAGCAACGCACCCACCAACCCTCATGACCAAGGAGATCCTGGTGCCCGTCCTCCCTGGAGCCGAGCCGTTCCGCCACGAGGGCGGTGAGGTCGGCGTGCTCCTCTGCCACGGCTTCACCGGTTCCCCGCAGTCGCTGCGCCCCTGGGCCGAGTACCTGGCCGAGCGGGGCCTGACGGTGTCGCTGCCCCTGCTGCCCGGGCACGGGACGCGGTGGCAGGACATGCAGCTCACGGGCTGGCAGGACTGGTACGCCGAGGTGGACCGCGCGTTGCGGGAGCTGCTCGACCGGTGCGAGCAGGTGTTCGTCTTCGGGCTCTCCATGGGCGGCGCGCTGACCCTGCGGCTGGCGGCCAGGCACGGGGACGCGATCAGTGGCATCGTGCTCGTCAACCCGGCCAACAAGGTGCACGACCCGCTGGCCTTCGCCCTTCCCGTGGCCCAGCACTTCATCCGCTCGACCCCGGGCATCGCCAGCGACATCGCCAAGCCGGGCTCGGAGGAGGTCGGCTACGACCGCGTCCCGACGCGTGCCGCGCACTCGCTGCGGAAGTTCTTCCAGCTGGTGGACACCGAGCTGCCGCAGGTCACACAGCCGGTGCTGCTGCTGCACAGTCCGCAGGACCACGTCGTACCGCCGGCGGACTCGGCGCGGATCCTGGCCCGGGTCTCCTCCACGGACGTCACCGAGACCCTGCTGGAACAGAGCTACCACGTCGCGACGTTGGACCATGACGCGGAGCGGATCTTCGCGGACAGTTATGCGTTCGTCGGCCGACTGGCGGAGAGCGTGGGCAGGGAGGGGGCGCAGGCCGGTGGCTGAGCACGAGGAGCAGTCGGGCGGGGTGCCGCCGCTCGACGAGGAAGCGGCCTGGGCGGCGATCGTCGCCGGGTACGGGCAGGAGCCGCCGGACCCGCCGGGGGCACGGCCGTACAAGCCGATCGAGAACCTGATGCTGCCGGAGGAGGACGTCAAGCCGTTGCCCGCGGAACCGGGGTCCGAGCCGAAGCCCAAACCGGAGCCGAAGCCGGAGCCGGCGCCGGCGAACGACGCCGGAGCAGGGGCGGAGGCGGCGGCCGACCCGGGTCCGGAGTCCGCGCCCCCCGCGGCCCTGGGCAGCTCGGTGGTCTTCGCCCCGGGCGTGGGCGGCGCCGGCCCGCGGGACCACTCCCTCGCGGAGCCGAAGGAAGACGACCTGACGCCGGAGGAGGAGGGCCATTTCGTCCCGCCGGAGCCGGAGCTCCCGCCCGCGGACGTGACGGCCAAGTTCGCGTGGCTGGCGGTGGTCGGCGGCCCGGTGCTGCTGCTGCTGGCGGTGCTCTTCCGGTGGGACATGACCTGGTGGCTCACGACGCTGGGCATCGGCGGCTTCCTCGGCGGCTTCGCGACGCTGGTGGGCCGCATGTCGCACGACGACGACGAGGACGACGACCCGGGCCGCGGCGCGGTCGTCTGACCCCTTCCCCCGCACGCTCCGGGGGCGGGGCTGCCCGCAGGGCAGCCCTGGCCCCCCGCCGCCCACCAGCCACCGCGAGGGCAGACTTCAGCCGCTCCGGCGTGTGAGGAGCGGGGGTCCGGGGGCGGAGCCCCCGGCTGCGGCGCCGCAGCCGCACCGCGCCACGGAGGCTACGGCGCAGCCGGTACGCGCAGGGCCGCCAGCACCGGCAGATGGTCGGTCGCGGCCCGCAGGTCCGCGCCCGTGACGCCCTCCAGTCCCACAGGGACACCGCAGCCCAGCACCTCCACACCCCCCGTCGCGAAGACCGCGTCGATGCGCTTCTCGGCCGCCCCCACCGGAAACGTCGGCCCGCCGCCCCACGGGGCCACCGCCCGGCAGTCCTGGAGCTCGCCGGCCAGCCGGGCGAAGGCCGGCCCGTCGGGGCCCTCGTTCAGGTCCCCCGCCGCGACCGCGTACGGGACCTCCAGCGCGGCGAGACGCTCGAGCAGCATCCCGGCCTGGGCCCGGCGCTCCTCGCGCTGGAGCGACAGGTGAGTGCTGACCACGCCGAGCCGGGCCGCCCCGAAGCGGACGACGGCGGTCGCGAAGCCCCGCCGGTGCAGGCCGGGGGTGAGCGGCAGCAGGACGTCCTCGGTGCGCTCGACGGTGGTCCGCAGCGAGCACAGCAGCAGCGGTCCGGCCGCCGTCGCTCCGCCGCCGAGGACCACGAGCCCGCTCTTCGCGGCGAGCCGCGCCGCGTGTTTGCGCCACCGGAAGAAGCGGGGCGCCTCCTGCACGCACACGAGGTCCGGCGCGCAGGCCCGGATGACCCTGGCGAGCGCCTCCTCGTCGTCGTGCAGGGAGCGGATGTTGTAGCTGAGCACGCGGATCACGGCGGCACCGTCGGGCTCTGTTCGAGACGTCGGCAGCGAAGGCAGCAGCTGTTCCATTCCCGCAACATACGCAGCTGCCCGCCGCTCCCCCAAGGGGCGCGGCGGGCAGTCGTGGTGGGTGGGCCGGGCTCAGCCCTGGCGCGCCAGGTCGGCCGCGCCGACGAGGCCGGCCTTGCCGCCGAGCTGGGCGGCGAGCACCTGCGCGTGCGGCCGCCAGGCGCCGCCGACCAGCCAGCGCTTGAAGGACTTGCGGATCGGGTCCAGTACGAGGTCGCCCTCGTCGGAGACCCCGCCGCCGACGATGAACGCCGACGGGTCGAAGAGGGACGCCAGGTCGGCGAGTCCCGCACCGGCCCAGCGGGCCAGCTCGCGGAAGGCGTCGACGGCCACCAGGTCGCCCTGCCGGGCGGCCTGGCTGATGTGCTTGCCCTCGATGCCCTCGGGGGTGCCGTCGCCGAGGGAGAGCAGGATCGCCGCGTTCTCCGGGGTGGCGTTGGCGCGCTGCTTCGCGTACCGGACGAGGGCGCGCCCGGAGGCGTATTGCTCCCAGCAGCCCTGGCTGCCGCAGCCGCACAGCAGGCCGTCGGGGACGACCCGGATGTGGCCGAACTCGGCGGCGACGCCGAAGCGGCCGCGCCGCAGCTTGTTTCCGATGATGATGCCGCCGCCCAGGCCGGTGCCGAGCGTGATGCAGATGACGTCCTCGTGGCCCTGTCCGGCGCCGAAGCGGTACTCGCCCCAGGCCGCGCAGTTCGCGTCGTTCTCGACGACGACGGGCAGGCCGATGCGCTGCTCGACCTTGTCCTTGAGCGGCTCGTGGCGCCAGTTGATGTTCGGCGCGAAGAGTACGGTCGCGCGCTTGTCGTCCACGTATCCGGCGGCGCCGATGCCGACGGCGTCGATGGTGTGGCTGCTGCTGACCTCGGACACGGCGGCGCAGATCGCTTCCGTCACTCCGTCCGCGGTCGGCGGGGTGGGCACCTTGTACGTCTCAAGGATGGTGCCCTCTTCGTCGACCACGCCGGCCGCGATCTTCGTGCCGCCGATGTCGACGCCGATGGTGAGTCCCATTAGTCCCTCGGTTTCCGGTCAAACCCCGCCACGGCCCACGGTACCCGAGGGCGAGGGGGTCTCCGGTGGATCAGTCGAGATCGATCCGCTCGGCGGGGCCGTCGTCGGGGCCCTCGTCACGGGGGTCGCGGTCCTCGGACGGCCGGTCCGGCCGGTGCTGGGCGGGCGGAGTGTCGCGGGTCCAGCGGCGCTCGTGGCCCTCGACGGCGGAGCGGTAGGCGGCGAGCAGCTCGGAGCCGGCGGCCGCGAGGTGGTCGAACACCTCCGGGTTGCGCTCGATGACGGGCTTGGCGGCGGTCTTCGCCTGGTCGACGAACTGGCGCACGGCGCCCTGGGCGGCGACGCCCAGCAGCGGGTTGTTCAGCCCGGAGACCTTGTCGGCGACGGCTTCGAACAGCTTGAACAGCTCCTCGGCGGCGGTCCCGGTCTGCTGGGCACCGTGGTGGCTGCCGCGCAGGCGCTCCTTCTCCGCGGCGAGGTCCTCGGCACAGGCCCTGGCCCAGGCGTCGTCGTCGGTGGGGCGGTCGGTGGCCTCGCTCATGGCGGACTCTCCTGCGGCAGGTGCGGAGCGTACGGACGGACTACCTTCGACGGTACCCGAACGGCGGTACACCCCCTAGGACGCGCCGGGGGTGGACGTACGGGGCCACAGGCCCGGGTCCGGGGTGAAGCGGATGCGCAGGACGTCGTCGGCGAGAGCGGCCCCGGAGACGGTGCAGCGGCGCAGCGCGGAGGGCAGGGGAACGATCCTGCGGTAGGGGCCCGCCGTCAGCAGCAGTTCGTCGCCACGGCGGATCAGGTCGAGGTCGCTCTTGCGGGCGCCGGGCAGGCGGACGGCCCAGACGAGCACGCCGTCCTCGGCGAGCCGGTCCTCGACGGACCAGGACGGCCGCCCGGCGGGACTGTCCGGGGCGAGGGATCCGCCGGTGGCGAGGCCGGTCAGCCCGGCGAGGTCCTCGTGGTCCTGCGGGTCCCGGCCGAGGTGCGGGAGGCCGAGTACGGGAAGGTCCGGGCCGCGGTCCTGCAGGAAGGCGAGCTGCTGGGCGGCGAGCGACTTGGCCCAGGGGTCGGCGCTGTCCTGCGGTACGAGCCGGTTGGCGACCAGGTCCGCGATGCCCAGCTCGTGCAGGGCGAGTCCGAGGACCCCGGTGCGCAGGGCGGCGTGGGCGGCCGGTCCGGGCTCGGCGACCAGCCGGACCCGGGTGGTGCCGGCCTCGATGACGGCCTGGACCGCGGCCAGCTCCTCGTCCCAGCGGGCGGCGGCCTCGTAGAGCCACTGCGCGGGCATGGGCACTCCGGCCAGCTGGGCCAGTACGGGACGCAGGGCGCGGGCGGCCCGGCGTTCGGCGGGCAGCAGCCGGGCGAGGTAGCGGCGCAGCTGTGCGGGCAGCGCCAGGGTGGTGACGGCCTGGTGGAGCGGGGGCAGGTCGACGACGAGCAGGTCGGTGCCGGGTGCGGCGGCGGCCCGTCGCAGGGCGCGCAGCAGGGCGAACTGCTCGGCGCCGGGCAGCTCGGTGAGTTCCTCGGCTCCCAGGGGCCGGGCGCCGAGCAGGCCGAGGACGGCGGAGCCGCGCTCCTGGAGGGCGGCGAACTCCTCGCGGAACTCCTCGCCGGAGTCGACCCGGGCCACCCGGAACCCGCCCGCGACGGGTGCGGCCCGCAGCCCCGGCACGACCTCGGCGGGCTCTCCCGCCGACGGGCCGGCGAGGGCGGGCGGCGGACCGCCGGGGTCGCCGGACAGCAGCAGCACGCGCCGTCCGGCCCGGGCGGCGGCGAGGGCGGTGGCCGCGGCCACGGTGGTCCGCCCGGCCCCGCCGGGGCCGGTGATCAGCAGGGTGTGCATGGGGTGCGCGTGCTCCGGGTCGCGATCAGCGGGTCGATTCCACGCGCTTCTTGAGGCCCGCGAGGGCGCGGTCGATGATGACCTTCTCGGCCTTGCGCTTGATCATGCCGAGCATCGGGATCTTGACGTCCACGGTCAGCTGGTAGGTGACCTCGGTGCGCCGGCCGCCGTCCAGCGGGGCCAGCCGGTAGGAGCCGTCCAGCTGGCGCAGCATCTGCGACTTGTCCAGGGTCCAGCTGACCTCGTCCGAGCCCTTCCAGCTGTAGGCGAGGGTGTGGTCGTCCTTGATCGCGCCCGCGTCGAGCAGCAGCCGGACCTTCTCGGCGCGGCCGTCGGTGTCGGTGGCCAGCACCTCGGCCTCCTTCACCTCGCCGGTCCACTCGGGGTAGCGGGCGAAGTCGGCGATCACGGCCATCACGTCGGCCGGAGCGGCCTCGATCGTGATGCTTGAGCTGGTGTGTTCCGCCATCGCGGTCGGTCCTCCGGGGCTGAAAGTACCTCCCAGCGGCAGCTGGGGGAGTTCGAGGAAGCGTGCGGCCTCCGGCCGCCGTTCGAAGGCTACCGTGCGTGCGGAGCTCACCACTCCAGGGCCCAGGGCCTTCCCGTCGCCGCGAAGTGCCCGACGTTCACGCACTCCGTGCCGGCGATCCGCATGCGCTGGGCGAGCGGCTGGTGCACGTGCCCGAAGAGGGCGTACCGGGGGCGGGTGCGCCGGATGGCGGCCAGCAGGGCCTCGCTTCCCCGTTCGAAACGGCGCGCGACCGTGTCGTAGCAGAGCTCCGGCACCTCCGGCGGGATGTGGGAGCAGAGTACGTCCACCTCGCCGAGCGCCTCGACCTTGGCCGCGTACTCCTCCTCGTCCACCTCGTACGGGGTGCGCATCGGCGAGGGGAGCCCGCCGCCGACGAATCCGAAGACGAGGCCGCCGATCTCGGCCCGCTGGCCGTCGAGGACGGTGACGCCGGGGCGGGCGGCGTATTCCGGCCACAGGCCCGGGATGTCGACATTTCCGTAGGTGGCGTACGTGGGGCTGGGCAGGGCGGCGAACATCTCGGCGTACTGGCGGCGCACCGCGCCCTCGATCAGCTGCTCCCGGTCCAGCCCGGCCCACAGCTCCCGGCCGAAGGCACGGGCCTCCTCGAAGCGGCGCGCGGTGCGCATCTCGACGATCCGGTGGGCGTTCTCGACGCCGAAGAGGTCGGGGAAGATGCCGCGCGAGTGGTCGGCGTAGTCGAGGAAGAGCACCAGGTCACCGAGGCAGATGAGCGCGTCGGCGCCGTCTCCGGCCCGCGCGAGGGCTTCGGTGTTGCCGTGGACGTCGCTGACGACGTGGACTCGCGTGCGCCTCTTCCTGCCACCCATGACGACACCCTAGGGGCGTGCGGGGACGGCGGGTAGAGCGGGTCCCCCCACCTGCCGGACCTGCGGTTACTTCCGAGTCCCGGAGGGGGTCGACTACTGTCGGCACGATAAGGCCGCGTCATGTGACGCACGGAACATCTGGCCGGTTCCCTCTATCGGAACCCACTACCGGTGGGTAACGTCCGGTCGGTCCACACGGTGGCGATGGCGCCCAGAGGAGCAGCAGTCTTGCGCGAGTTCAGCCTTCCGGCCCTGTACGAGGTCCCGTCGGACGGGAACCTGACGGATCTCATCCGCCGCAACGCCGCTCAGCATCCCGACACGGCGGTCATGGCCCGCAAGGTCGGCGGCCGGTGGCAGGACGTCACCGCGACCGTGTTCCTCGCCGAGGTGCGGGCCGTGGCCAAGGGCCTGATGGCGGCGGGTGTCATGCCCGGCGACCGGGTCGCCCTGATCTCCCGCACCCGTTACGAGTGGGTGCTGGTCGACTTCGCGATCTGGAGCGCGGGCGGCGTCACCGTCCCCGTGTACGAGACCAGCTCCCCCGAGCAGGTCCAGTGGATCCTCGGCGACTCCGGCGCGGTCGCCGCGGTCGTGGAGAGCCCCGGGCACGGCGGGACCGTGGAGGCCCTGCGCGACCGGCTGCCGGAGCTGCGCGAGGTCTGGGAGATCGAGGGGGGCGCGCTGGACGCGCTGAAGGCCGCGGGCGCCTCGGTCGGCGACGCCGCACTCGACGAGCGCAGCAGCCTCGCGGGCGCCGACGACCCGGCCACCATCGTCTACACCTCCGGCACCACCGGCCGCCCCAAGGGCTGCGTGCTGAGCCACCGCAACTTCTTCGCCGAGTGCGGCAACGCCGTGGAGCGCCTGAGCCCGCTGTTCAGGACCGGCGAGTGCTCGGTGCTCCTCTTCCTGCCGGCCGCGCACGTCTTCGGGCGCCTGGTGGAGGTGGCGGCCGTGCTGGCGCCGATCCGGCTGGGCTGCGTACCGGACATCAAGAACCTCACCGACGAGCTGCAGTCCTTCCGCCCGACGCTGATCCTCGGCGTGCCGCGGGTCTTCGAGAAGGTCTACAACTCGGCGCGGGCCAAGGCGCAGGCCGACGGCAAGGGCAAGATCTTCGACGCGGCGGCCGAGACGGCGATCGCGTACAGCCGCGCGCTGGACACCCCGCGCGGCCCGTCCCTGGGGCTCAAGCTCAAGCACAAGCTCTTCACGAAGCTGGTCTACAGCAAGCTGCACGCCGTCCTCGGCGGCCGCGGCGAGTACGCGATCTCCGGCGGCGCCCCGCTGGGCGAGCGGCTCGGGCACTTCTTCCGCGGCATCGGCTTCACGGTGCTGGAGGGCTACGGCCTGACCGAGTCCTGCGCGGCGACCACCTTCAACCCGTGGGACAAGCAGAAGATCGGTACGGTCGGCCAGCCCATGCCGGGCTCCGTGGTGCGCATCGCGGACGACGGCGAGGTGCTGCTGCACGGCGAGCAGATCTTCACGGGCTACTGGAAGAACGAGACGGCCACCGCCGAGGCGCTGACGGACGGCTGGTTCCACACCGGCGACGTCGGCACCCTCGACGAGGACGGCTACCTCACGATCACCGGCCGCAAGAAGGAAATCATCGTCACCGCGGGCGGCAAGAACGTCGCACCCGCCGTGATCGAGGACCGGATCCGGGCGCACGCGCTGGTCGCGGAGTGCATGGTGGTGGGCGACGCACGGCCGTTCGTGGCCGCGCTGGTCACCATCGACGAGGAGTTCCTCGGCCGGTGGGCCGCGGACAACGGCAAGCCGGCCGGGGTCACTGCGGCGGAGCTGTGCGAGGACGCGGAGCTGGTCGCCGCGGTCCAGAAGGCCGTGGACGACGGCAACGCGGCGGTTTCCAAGGCGGAATCGGTGCGGAAGTTCCGCATTCTGCCCTCCCAGTTCACGGAGGAGTCGGGCCACATCACGCCGTCGCTGAAGCTGAAGCGCAACGTGGTGGCGAAGGACTTCGCGGACGAGATCGAGGCGCTCTACCGCGGCTGACGCGGCACTGTGACGACACGGGCTAGTACTGCAACGGTGTTTGCCGTGACGGTTGGGCAGGTCAGGCAAGATCACGCTCACCCGACTGCTGCTGCGGATGACGGACATCGACGAGGGCCGGATCCTGATCGGCGGCCAGGACATCACCAGGCTGCGCCAGAGCGACCTGCGCGGCCTGATGGCCTACGGGCCCGCAGGACTCGGCGATGTTCCACCGCACCCTGCGGGAGAACATCACGTTCGCCCGGCCGGAAGCCACCGAGGCCGAGATCCGCCGCGCGGCCCAGGCCGCGCATGTCACGGAATTCGCGGACGCCCTGCCCTGCGGCCTCGACACCATGGTCGGTGAGCGCGGCGTCAAGCTCTCCGGGGGGCATCGCCAGCGTGTCGTGCTCGCCAGGGCGATCCTGCGGGACGCCCCGATCCTGCTGCTGGACGAGGCGACCAGTGCCCTGGACTCCGAGAGCGAGATCCTCGTCCAGGAGGCGTTGCGGCGTCTGATGGAGGGGCGGACGGCAATGGTGGTGGCACATCGCCTCAGCCCGGTGGCCCACATGGACCGGCTCGTCGTCCTCGATCGCGGGCGGATCGTCGAGCAGAGCACCCCACCAGGAGTTGCGCGCCTCCGACGGCGCCTACGCGAAGCTGGCAGCACCAGTCGGGCGGCTTCCTCAACGACGACCCGGACCGGCACGGTCCGACGCGCACCGGCCAGGAGCCCGTGGGCGATGTCTCCTGATGGACCAGGCACCGCCTGCACCTTGCCCGTTGTGCCGCGGGCCGAGGCCGGATGCAGCGGACCTCGCTCCTCCCTCCGTGTGCGCTTTCGTTGGGGTGCGGGGTAGGCAAGGAGATCCCGTCCGATCAGGGATCGGACGGGATCTCAGGCGCCGTATGGTGCCGGGCCGGCGGGGTTCAGCGTACGCGGCTCGCGGCCTGGGCGTTGTCGTCCTTGGTCTGGGCCCGGGTACCGGGGGTAACACAGACCAGGTCGTTGGGAGTGGCCTCGCGCCACACATAGCCCGACTTGCACGTCGGGTCCGTGGCACTGACCCGGCGGTTGGCGGCCTGGGCGTTGTCCTCCCGGGCCTGGGCGCGAGTGCCGGGAGTGACGCAGACACGGTCCCCGGAGCCCGTGGCCTCGCGCCACACGTACCCCGACTTGCACGTGCCCGCCGGTTGGGCCCTGCGGCTCGCGGCCTGGGCGTTGTCGTCCTTGGTCTGGGCCCGGGTACCGGGGGTTACACAGACCAGGTCGTTGGGAGTGGCCTCGCGCCACACATAGCCCGACTTGCACGTCGGGTCCGTGGCACTGACCCGGCGGTTGGCGGCCTGGGCGTTGTCCTCCCGGGCCTGGGCGCGAGTGCCGGGAGTGACGCAGACACGGTCCCCGGAGCCCGTGGCCTCGCGCCACACGTACCCCGACTTGCATTCCTGTGAGGGCTGCGCCGGGACGGCGTCCGCGGCGGTGGGGACCAGAATGCTTCCCGCCGCTGCGGCGAGAACCGCTGAGGTAGCAGTGAGCATGCGGTGACGCTTGAGAATTCTCACCATGTTTCCGCACTCCCTGTCGTAGAACTGCGAGTTTTTTCCGCTGCAGGCACGCGAATTGCGCCATCGGGATGGACATGAGGCTTGGACAAACAGCCCTGGCCTCATCGTGATGCGGCAATGGGTGCGTGGGGGAGGCGTGGGGATCTCTTTTCTCCCTGTCCGATCCGTTCTTCAGAGTGGCACTTGACCCTTTTGGGCGCATCTTGAGCGATGTGAGCGGTGCGGTGACGCTGATACGCCCGCCTCGGCGGCGCAGGGCTTTCTCCCGCCGCACGTGCGACGGCTCCGGCTTCAACTGGTCGGCCACCGAATCCGGCCCGGGACCGTGAGATGCGGGCCGGGCCCGCGGTGACGCGGGTGCAGACGCAAGCCCCAGAAGAACCGTGAGTGCGAGGCGCAGTAGCCGTAACCGGCCCAGCCCGCAAGCTCCGAGCGGGTGACCGTCGGGCTGAGCGGGCGCACTCCACAGGGGTGGAGTCCACGATCCACACGTAGTCGTGCCACAGGTCGGTGTCCCGGGCCAGGTTGCGGAAGAACCGGCTGATCAGCGTCGCCGGCGCCCGGTGGGCGGTCGGCGTCCAGCGTCAGTACTCCGGCACCGCCGGCCGGACGGAGAACTCCTACAGCCGGTGAATCCGGTCGGGACCCGCGTGCCCGGCCTCCTCCGCGAGCGTCCAGCCGTTCTTCCGCTCCAGCAGAGCTATCAGCCCCTGCATATAGGCAAGAGCCGACTCCCGCGGCTCCGACCTGGAGAAACGGTGCACGAACCGCTCATGCAAGGCCTTCAGTTCACCAGCCCACGACCGGGCATCAGCAAGCTCCCCACCCATGAACTGACCAACGACCGACCTGCCCAACCGTCACGGCAAACACCGTTGCAGTACTAGGCCCTGTCGTCGAAGTGGCGCCGGTCAGGCCCGCGGCGTCCGGCGCCGTGCATCGCAAGGCGGAGGGGCGCCCGCGTACTGGACGTACTCGGGTGCCCCGACAACGCGGC
>NZ_JBHXRK010000047.1:0-28770 GCF_042716875.1 Streptomyces sp. NPDC058646
TCAGAGCGACTCGGGCGGCGCCGGTGGGTGATTGAGCGGACCATGTCCTGGCTGACCGGCTACCGCAGACTCAACCACCGCTACGAGCGCCATCCCGCAACTACCTGGCCTTTCTCGGCCTCGCCGCCGCCCTGTGCTGCTACAAACGCCTCGTCCGCCTCACCACATAGGACACGGTCTTAGTCGTCTCCCACCCCGCGCCGGGATCCTCGGCACCGATGTCGGCGGCCGTCCGGTCCCGGGCGACCTCCACCCCCGCGCACCACCAGCTGGCCGAGGAGGACGGCTCACCAGGGCGCAGATCCCGGCCCGTCAGAAACCGGGCCAGCACACCGCCTCCGGACGCACCCGCCACCGGGGCCCCGCCGGCCTTCTTCTGGTCGGCCTGGCGCTGCTGCGCCAACGCCCCCACAGCCGGCAGTCCCACCAGCGCGACGGCCACCGCCGCCCGCGCCGGCTGCTCCACCGTCCACGCCCACAGCTCCCCGTACATAAGCTGCTGCCCCTTCTCCCCAGAGGACAGAACCGTCCTCATGCAGAGCAACGAGGTCAGAAGACAGCAGAAACCCCCGAAGAGACGCCCGGGGCCATCGGTCAGGCGGCTCGCACCGCCGACCATCACGATGGTTCACCCTTGAGCCCTCGAGCCATCGAGCCATCGAGCCATCGATGGACATGGTGTACACAATGCGACCGTGGATGGCATCCTGGGCCTTAGTGGCTACCCACTAAAGGCGAGCGGCCGAAGTGCGGCCGAAGCGCACGATACAAACTCCTCCCGGCCCAGTGGCGTTAGGGAGGAACACGGAAGCCCCCGCCACTCCGGTCTGGGACGTAGCGAGGGCCACCGTGGGAGCAGGATCGCTCTAGACGCTCCCTGGGTTCGTGGCCCAGGGGGCGTCGCGCGTTTTACAGAAGGCCGCCGACATAGTCGAAGACCTGCTGGCCAGCCCAGATGAGCCAGTCAGCCACGTCGTCCGCGAAGCCGCTCAGAACGAGCTGAATCCCCCCGGCCGCGACGTTCTTCCAACGCTGCGAGTGGTCCGCCCCGAAACCCTCCTCCGGCTGCTCCCCTTCAGGCCCTTGCGGGTCCTCCGGATCGGCAGGTACGGAATCGTTGGTGTCTCGGGACATGTGATCCCCTATCCGGACCGCTTGCGACTGGGCTGGCCTGGTCGAGGCCAACGGTCCACAGACCCCGGCCGACCCAGCGCGCTCACCGTGCCGAACGGGTCGAATCTTACGCAGCGCCGGGGTCTGAACAGCCAGGAACGAACGTCCGATGGTTCGTCAAACCCCAGGTGGGATGCGGTATTTCGCAGGACGCAAGTCTGCGGTACCGGGACGACTTGACAGCGCGCCACGTTCTCGCGCGATGCCCCACCAGCCTGTTTTCCGTCGCCCCAGAGCGCTCATCTCACCGCGAAGATGAACTAGCTTCACCCGAATGGCCCACACCGGGAGTGACGCACATCACACGTGATCCGCGAGGGACAAAGAGGGGCGATTGGGAGTACGACTCAGTTCGATGGGTCACCGAGGCGCAGGTCCCGGCCCGCCAGGAAGCGCAGCAGTAGCGCGTCCCCGGGCCGGCTCGGCGTGGTCGCGGCGGCCCGGACGCCGGCCTGCGCCCGGTCCTTCTGCCGCTGTTGGGCCAGCGCACCGGCCGCCGACAGGCCGACCATCAGCGCGGCAAGCGCGGCTTCCCCCGGCTCCGCCGCCGGCCACGCCCACACGTCCCCGTACACCCGCCACCCTCCGTCCAATGGACAGAACCGCCCTCATGCAGAGCAACGAGGGCAGACCGCAGCAGAAACCCCCCGAATGCGAGGCATCCAGGGGGGGCTGACGGCAAACGGAATTCACACAGCGCGGCGGCCGAACACCTGGCCGACGAGGAGGCCGAAGCCCATCCTCGGTGCAAGAAGGAGCAGCTGCCTCGCAAACATGGCCGCCTCCTCGGGGGCCATAACGCTCATCTCTGCCAGCCATTCCTGGCGGTAGCGGCCGCGCTGGCTAAGGGTTGTCCCATAAATGATCTCTGAGCCGGCCCGTACGTGACCGCGTGATGTGGCGGCATGCTCGCTCATCCGGCGCGGGCGAGGTTGTGCAGACGGGCGATGCCCAGCATGGCGTGGTGAACACCGTCGCCTTTCAGGCGGCAGTCGCGCAGGATCTTCCAGCCCTTCATTCGGGCGAAGACGTGTTCGACTCGGGCGCGGACCTGGCGGTGGGAGGTGTTGTGTTCCTCCTTCCAAGCCACGAGTTCGGCCTGCCCTTTCTTGCGGCGGTGTGGGATGACCAGGCCGGTGCCTCGGTAGCCACCGTCCGCGATTACCGTCGTCCGGCCGACGGCTGCTTTGGCGCCAGACAGC
Organism: Streptomyces sp. NPDC058646; assembly: GCF_042716875.1. Lineage (NCBI taxonomy): Bacteria > Bacillati > Actinomycetota > Actinomycetes > Kitasatosporales > Streptomycetaceae > Streptomyces > Streptomyces sp. NPDC058646. Next base: position 2,376 of record NZ_JBHXRK010000047.1, read on the forward strand.
TCCCACGCCTTGCAGTCGTTGCGGTTGCCCGGAACTGGCCGGCCGACGGCGACGACGAGGCAGGTGTCAGCGTCGATGACGACTTGGTGGTTGGTGGAGTACCGGTAATTCTTCGACCGCTCGGCGACGGCATGGTCGCGGGTGGGGACCAGGGTGCCGTCCACGATCAGCACGGTGTCCCTGCGGAACCGCTTACGGCGCTGGTGTGCGAGAGCAGGCGCGAGGTGGTCGATGATGCGGCCGGCCGCTGATTTTGAGATACCGAACAGGGGGCCGAGCTGCCGCAGCGTCAGGTTGGTGCGCCAGTACGCAGTGACCAGCAGGACCCGATCCTCGAACGACAGGCTCCACGGTCGCCCTCTGCGGACCGTGTCCGCACCTTCACGCCGCAGTGCGGTCAGTAGTTTGCCGAAGCAGCGCGGACTCAGCCCAGTGAACGGGGCTATCCAAGACGGCTCTGACGCCGTGATCACACCAGCCACGCCAAGATCGTCTCCTGTGGCGGAGCAGCTCTGACGACGTCCCGCGGAATCCGATGGCGCGACGCAGCTTCGCCGTCAAGAATCGGTGGATGCATGAAATAGAGCTGTCCGACGGGGTCATCACTCTGTCGCCGTTGCGCCTGGTCGATGTGGAGACACATCTCACGGGGGAGGATGAGCTTCTGGTTCGCTGGCTCAACGGTGGTCCCGGCACGCGTGAGGGCGTGGAAGCGTACTTCCGGCACTGTCGGGAACAGTGGGACACGGCCGGGCCGCTCCGCGCTTTTGGAATCCGGGTAGGCGCCGACAAGGTGCTCGCGGGGACGATCGACTTGCGGTTCGCAGGGGAGGGCTTGGCTCCGGGCCAGGTGAATGTCGCCTACGGCCTCTATCCGTCATGGAGGGGGCGTGGACTGGCTACCCGGGCGGTCCTCCTGGCGTCCCAGTACGCAACCAGTGAGGGTGGGGAGGAGGCGGTGATCCAGGTGGAGCCGGAGAATCCCGCATCCGCCGCAGTCGCGCGGCGGGCAGGATTCACCCCCGGCAACCAGTCGCACAGCAAGGACGGCACACGGTTCCAGTGGTACATCCGGGCCTGCGCGTCACTCTCCAGTGATCATGGGAACCTGTGAAATCCGGCCAGTGTCGCTCTTCCTACCCCCAGCTGCTCAGGGTTTCGAGACGGGCGTCGGAGGCCGCTCGCCTTGGCGGCTCCTAACGGAGGGGTCCCACCAATTTGGTTGGACTCACGGGGATGCGAGGCTCGCGCGTGCTGCGGCCATGAAGGCGCTCTTGTGTTCCTCGAGGTGCTCGTTGACCTCGACGTCGCTGATCTCTCGCCACACCGCCTGGTTGAGTGCCCGACCGTATGTGTGCGCAGGGGCGTGCAGGTCCGCGTCGCTGAGCAGCACGAGGTGCCGTTCAGCGATCCAAAGTCTGGTCATGACACCCGAAGCGGTACTGTTCCAGTCTTCGTCATCGCCCCAAGCCTCGGGACGGCTGTAGGCCGCCCGTTCGGCATCCTGGGCGCAGGCGATAAAGTCCTTGATCGCCTGCATCTGCTCTGCCCGGCGCGCCTCGCTGGTGGCCGCTGCCTGGCGCCGTTCCTCCATCCGCTCGGCGGAGCGCTGAGTGGCGCGCTGGGAAAGCGCCGTCAGACCGCCGCCGAGGGCCACGCCTGCGAGTGAAAAGATCGGTGCCCACACTTCCATCGCCACGCGGCGCCCCCTACGACAAGTCCTTGTGCATCAACGTGCACATAGTCTCGTACCGGAGCAGTGAGCCGTCCGGCGCCTGGACGTCCCAGGCGTCAGGTCGGCGACCGTGGGCCAGGTAGCCCAGTCGCTCGTACAGGGCCCTGGCCCGTGGATTGCTCTCCTCCACCGCGAGCTCGGCCCTGTGCAGGCCGCGTGACCTGATGCGATCCTCCGCGGCCCGGATGAGCATGGTGCCCAGACCACACGACTGCAGGGCCGGGAGTACCGCGAGCTGCCAGAGTGTGCCTACGCTGGCCGTGACCTGGTAGTCGATGCCTCCGATCGCCACCGGAACATCGGCCGGGGTGCACAGCGCCAGATAGTCCACATCCCCCGCTGCCGCACGCACCACCTCCCGTTCCACCTGCATCAGATGGGCGGTCGAGCCGGACCACGCACAGGCCGGCAGATCAGTGGGCGTCAGGTCACGGACGAGGACTGGCACGACAACCTCGGCCACCCCGGTACGAGGAAGACTCATGCGCCTATCCGATCACCCCAAGGAGCCTACAGACCAGAGAATTTCGCGTGCAGGCCGCTGCCACGTGGTCAAATCCGCGGCCGCCGCAACGTCTCACAGCCCTCGTCCATGTGGGGGATCAGGGCGAGCAACGCTGAGGCCAGTCCAAGCAGGGGGTGGCCGTTTTCATGAAGCGCCATCAGTGACGACCAACAGTTACGGGACAGCCCTTAGACACCCTGACCGGAGACCAAGCGACGCCTTTGCTGACAGCCGCAGCCCGAGGTCTGCGCACCCCGTACGCGGCCTGGGTCCTCGCCGACGCCCTCGACGTCGTGTGCACCCAGCCAGAGCTGACCTCCCGGCTGGGCAACCGAACCGTCAAAGACCTGGCAGCACTGGCAGAGGACGCCCTGGCCGGAGATGCCGACAGCGCCCTCGCCCAGCCGGCCATCGCCGGACTTCTCCGACTCGCCGCCGCAGGGCACCACCCCCCACACCGCCTTCTCGCCCTCCTAGCGGACATCACTGGCACCGAACCCGTCGACGCCCTGGAACGCTTGCCGATTCTCATCGGCACCACCCACGCCCACTTCCCAACAACAGACACCCTCCTCGACGTCCTCAGCACCTTGGAGAGGCAGACGAACCTCACCCCCCAGGCTCGCGCTGACGCCACCTTCGAGCTGGCCCTGGCAGACCTTCGCGCAGCCCTGGACGCCCCCGAGCGCGCCGCCGCGCATGAGCTGCTGCGCGTGGCTCTCATGCGATTCACCGGCCTGCAGCGCGAACACGAAGCGCGCCTCGACGCCGCCGCCTACGCTGCGGCACTCCAGGCCGTCCTCGCTTTTGCCACCCTCGAAGACAACCCCTCCACCAAGGCCGTACAAGACGAGATCGAGGACGCAGCACAGCGACTGGACGCCGCCACAGCGAACCTCGCAGCCTGGACCAGCGGCATGCACCAGCTCGACTGGCTCACCGCCCGAGGCCAGACACAAGCTGCCTGGTCCCACCTCGTGACCACCCTACGCACGGCCCAAGCCCACCTTGACCTCCCCAGCTGGTACACCCCCGCGAGCGCGCTCACTGACCTCCTGCAGGTGTACCAGGCAAGCCGCAGCATCCGCGCTTCGCAGCCCTCCGGCCTCACCAGCGTGATCAGCCCCACCATCGAGGCATCTTTTGCCAAGCAGGAGGGACTGCTCCAACACCTGGAACAAGCCCTCGCCCAAGATCCCCAGTTCACAGCCCACCCCGATGCCGAGGCCCTGCACACGGCCGTGCGTACCCGCCGTATGCAGGACAACCGCAAACAGCCCCCGGAGGGGATGCCGGGAAAACAACTACAGGGCCGCCCCGCACTCGCCGCCCTGTTCCACGCTGACACCGCTGGTCTCCGCGATGACATCGACCCCCATCTCCTCGACCAGCTCGAAGACCGTCTGCAGTACGTTGCCAAGGGCTACACCCCGACGGGCAATACTCGCTTTGACGAACACCTGGAATCCCTGCTTGACGTCCTCGCGACCAGCCCCGCGTGGAGGCCCACCGACAGCCACTACGCCACCGACCTGCTGCAGCACTTCCTGCGATTCCTCTACGACCGCTTCGACGCCCAGGCCAATCTCTACGGAGACCGCACCGCGTACCTCGGCCCGCCCATCAAGGACAAGAACGGCAAGGTAACCCCCTGGGCGGAAAAGCATCTGCAGGACGACTTCCACCAGCACCTGACAGGCATCTGCACCCCAGGGACCGTCCAGCGTGAAATGTGGGACGTCGCAGGAGGGCGCGCCGACGTCATCTACACCCCAGCACCAGGAAGCCGCCTGGTGACAGAAGTGAAATGGCGGGACAAGACCTGGACACGGCCGAGGATCGAACAGGACTACCTCGCACAGGCCGCGGTGTATACCGCCACCGGACCACCCTTCAGCTTCCTGCTCGTCGGCGACGCCACTGGCAACCCCGGCGGTCACCCCAGCATCGAGGACAACCTCTGGGTGGTCTCCCACGCCCGAACCACCACCGAAATTCCTCGTTTGGTTGTCACCGGGGTCCTCCCAACTGCACGCCCCACCCCTTCCGCGACGCGCACCCCCCGGGCCGCCCAAACACCCTCGCCGTGAGTCTCAAGGACTGCGGAGGCCGCGGGTGTGCCGCTGCGTTGTGCCGGCCCCTCGTAACCATGCGGCGACGGTCGACCATCCTTCGCCTGCCTACCTCGGCTTCAGGGCCAAGACCCTGGCGGTCAGACACGTTGAAGAAGGTAGGGAAAGCGCCCGCGACATCGCCCTCCTAGACGTCATCCGCCCCTGGGTCGACTGGCGGGCGGTGCGCGAGACCCGCCCCGGCCGCCGCTCCCCGCTCGCCTGCCTCACCCCGGTCACCCCGGACACGGACCGCGTGCTGCTCGCGGAGGTGGCCCGGATGGCCAAGGTGGGGCGGGCGGCGGTGGTCAACTGGCGCCGCCGCCACCCCGACTTCCCCACCCCGACCGCCGGGACGGAGACGCACCCCGAGTTCGACCGGGCCGACGTCGTCGCGTGGCTGCTCGCCCACGACAAGATCACCCTTCCCGCCGGGGCGGGGCAGGCTTCGCTGCTGGTGCGCGGCGACATGGGCGCCACGGGCCGGTTCCGGCTGGATGCCCCGTGGCTGGGCCTCGCCGACACCATCGAGGGCACCGACCAGCTGTCGGGCTGGGTCGCCGACGACACCGACGCCGACGCCCTGGCCGCCCTGGCCGCGGGCCCGGTCGGAGCCACGCTGACCCGGCTCACCGCACCCGGCGCGGGCCCCCTCGCGGTCCTCGGCGACGTCCGGATGACCGACCGGTTCCGCTCCGGGTCCGGGGCCTTGCGCATCACGCTGGAATGGCCGGCCCACCTGCGCGGCACCACCTCGCCGATCGGCACTGGTGGTGTGGTCCGCCACGGCGTCCCGCAGACGAGGACCGGCGAGGACTGCGTGCGCGCGGCATGGCTGCGGGGGCCTGGACCCGGTGCTGTGGTGCGACGAGCACGGTGGCGAGGCGCCCCCGGTGCTGGAGTGGCACGCGGGCGGCGGCCTGCGCTGAGGGCAGCTCGCGCGCGGCAGGGCGGCAAGCGCGTAGGGGCTCGTCGGCTGCGGGTGGTCCCGGCGCACCCTCGGATGCGCCGGGCGCCGGTCAGGCCCGGATTTCACCGTCCGGGGTGCTGGCCGCGCGCTGGTACCAGGCTTCTGCCTCGGTCTCGCGGCCAGTGTCCCGCAGCAGCACTGCGAGGTTGTTCATGGCGTTGGTGTGTCCGGTGTTGGCGGCGCGCTGGAACCAGGGTTCCGCCTCGGTCTCGCGGCCAGTGTTCTGCAGCAGGAGTGCGAGGTTGTTCATGGCTTCGGTGTGTCCGGCGTCGGCGGCGCGCCGGTACCAGGGTTCCGCCTCGGTCTCGCGGCCAGTGTTTACCAGCAGCAGTGCGAGGTTGTACATGGCGTCGGTGTTTCCGGCGTCGACGGCGCGCTGGTACCAGGGTTGCGCCTCGGTCTCGCGGCCAGTGTTTGCCAGCAGCACCCCGAGGTTGTTCATGGCGTTGGTGTGTCCGGCGTCGGCGGCGCGCCGGTACCAGGGTTCCGCCTCCGTCTCGCGGCCAGTGTTTACCAGCAGCACCCCGAGGTTGTTCATGGCTTCGGTGTTTTCGGCGTTGGCGGCGCGCTGGTACCAGGGTTGCGCCTCGGTCTCGCGGCCAGTGTTATGCAGCAGCAGTGCGAGGTTGTTCATGGCGTTGGTGTGTCCGGCGTTGGCGGCGCGCTGGAACCAGGGTTGCGCCTCGGTCTCGCGGCCAGTGTTATGCAGCAGCGCTCCGAGGTCGTTCATGGCGTTGGTGTGTCCGGCGTTGGCGGCGCGTTCGTACCAGGGTTCCGCCTCGGTCTCGCGGCCAGTGTTCTGCAGCAGGAGTGCGAGGTTGTTCATGGCTTCGGTGTGTCCGGCGTCGGCGGCGCGTTCGTACCAGGGTTCCGCCTCGGTCTCGCGGCCAGTGCTCTCCAGCAGGAGTGCGAGGTTGTTCATGGCGTCGGTGTTTCCGGCGTCGGCGGCGCGCTGGTACCAGGATTCCGCTTCGTCGATACGGTCGGCGTCTTCGAGCAGGAACGCGAGGCTGTACATGGCGTCAAAGTCTCCGGCTTCGGCGTCCCGTTGGAGGTGCTGCTCGTCGGTTTCCGACGCCTCGGCTGCCGGGCCGGGGGTGGGCCCAGGTGCGAGATGGGCGGAGCGCAGGCGTGCGGCCACGTCTTTGGCGGTGGGGGGACGGCCGGCAGGGTCTTTGGCAAGGAGGGAGGTGATGAGGTTGTCGATGCCGGGCGCGATGGCGGGCTGGTGGGTGCTGGGCGGTTCGGGAGCGGTAGACAGGTGCATGGCGATGACGGCGTACGCGGAGTCCGCGGTGAACGGGGGGCGCCCGGTGAGGAGCTCGTAGAGGCTGACGCCCAGGGCGTACAGGTCGGACGAGTGCGTCGGTGTCTGGCCTCTGAGCTGCTCGGGAGCCATGTAGAGAGGGCTGCCGAGCAGCGCTCCGGCCGTGGTCAGGCCGATCGTGCCGTCCTGGATCTGGACGATTCCGAAGTCGCAGATCTTGATGGTGCCGTCGTCGAGCAGCATGAGGTTGGCCGGCTTGATGTCGCGGTGCACGATGTTCCGCGCGTGGGCGGCGGCCAGCCCGTCGCACACCTGGGCGCCGTACTCCAGCACCTGCTCCGGGGGAAGCCCGCCGGGGTGGTCCTCGTGCAGGACCGTCGCGAGATCACGCCCTTCCAGGAACTCCAGGACGAGGAACGGGGAGACTTCCACCTGCCCATCGGCGCTCATCTCCTGGTGCTCGCCCAGGTCGTGGACGACGGCGATGTTGCGGTGGTTCAGCCGGGCGGCCGCCTCGCCTTCACGGCGGAAGCGTGCCAGGACCTGGGCGGCGAGCCGGTCGTCACGCAGATGTGAGGCGAGCACCATCTTGATCGCGACGGTGCGGCGCAGCCTCAGATCGGTCGCCGCCCACACCTCGCCCATACCGCCGTGCCCCAACCGGCTGTCGAGCCGGTAGCGGCCCGCCAACTCCATCCCCCTGTACATGCAGGTCACCGTATGCGACCCGCCCGCGATGGGACAATTCACCAGCAGCCTGTGATGTGGAGCGGAACCAGTTGCTTGGACATCGCGGCCGGGTGCGGCGGCACCGACGTGGAGTTCACCCCAGCCCCGTAGCCGGACGGGGGTCTGCCATGGGCGCGGACGGCAGACCCCAGGGCGTAAGGGCGACGCTGTCCCAGTTCGCCTGGTGCCCCGAGCACGGTGTCGCGGCCGGCCCGCTGCTGGAGTGGCACGCGGGCGGAGGCCTGCGCTGCGCGCAGCTCACGCGCGGCAGGGCGGGGAGCGCGTAGGGGCTCGTCGGCTGGGCGCGGCCCCGGGCGCACCCTCGGGTGTGCCTGGGGCCGGTGGTCAGGCCCGGATCTCGTTGATGGGATCAGGGACGTTCAGGTGGCGCCCCGGGTGGGGCAGGCCCATACCTCGGTATCGAGGCGGTGTGCTCCGTGGTGGCCGGTGAGGGTGCCGCGGGGGACTGCCCCGTCGTCAAGGGGGCGGTTGCAGATGACGCAGGCCCGGCCCGCTTGCTGGTCCCATGTCAGCCCCTTCACGGAGGGGAGCGGGGCGCGGGCGCACGAGGTCGCGGTCACGGCCGCGGCCGGGGGTGGCCGTCTCCGGGCTCGGGGGCGGTGACGGCTTCGGGCAAGGGTGGCCACCAGGGGAGCAGACCGCGCTGCTCGCGGCAGGGGGCGCACGCGTAGAGGAGGACGGGCGGTCCGCCGCTGCGTCCGGCGAAGCGGATGGGCAGGGCGGTACTGGAGGATCCGATGTGCCAGTGACACCAGGACACGGGGCTGGTCATGATCCACACGATGTCCGCGAAGAGGACCGGGCCTCGACACACCGACACCGCACCACCCTGCTAGACCGGCTTCAACACACCAATCCAACAGGGAAGGTGGAGTACAGGGGGATCGTGGTCACCCCGCCGTGGTGCTTGTAGTCGATGTCCACGGAGCCGATCGGGGCCAGCCACCCGAGCCGCACCACCTGGTCGAAGTCGCTACGGCGCACGCCCAGGCGCACCGCGGCCTGGTCCGGGCCGAGGGGCACGTGCCTGTCGAGGAGGGCGGGCAGGTCCCGGCGGCGGCAGAGCGCGGCCACCTGCTCCGGATGGACGACGGGGAACTGGGGCTCCCCGCCGAGGTAGACCAGGAGGCCCGCCTTGACGAGGTGGCCGACAGCCGAGGCGGTCACCCGCGGCCGGAGGATCGGGAGCGGCACCCCCAGGGCCTCCGTCAGCCGGTCCGCCGCCACCCCGGCCTCGATCCCCCGCAGCGCAGCGCGGACCGCTTCCGGGTCGGCGGCCTCCACCACCGCACGCGACCAACGGCCCAGCCCGACGTCCGCGGCCGGGACCAGACCCGAACCCGTCGCCCACCGCCACGCCGCAACCGGCACCCGCAGCCGGCCCGCCGCCTGCCCCTCGTCGAACACCTCACGCACCGAACGCACCATGAACCCCACTCCAATCCGCACACGACCGACCCGACCACCGAGCCAGGCCCGAAACATGCCGAAAGATCCAGTTTGCTGTCAATAGTCCTGATTTCAGAGCAAGTTGGAGGCGCACCGCACAAACCGCCTACGCGTACGCGAGGGCGAAAATCACCCCTGCGGGGGAGGCGAACCGGCCCCGGACAGACGGGAGCGGGGGCCGCCACGGCGGCCCCCGCTCCTCCCTCTGATGGCCTACAGGTAGTCGGCCGGCTCCGCGCCGCAGGTACCGGCGTGCGGGCCGCACAGGGGGGGGTTTCCGTCAGTTCGAGCCGCACCACGCGCCCGTCGGGCAGCGGCAGGGCGACCACGGAGCCGGGCGGCTCGGAGCTGGGGAACGGCGTCTCGTACCCGTCCACGGCGACGGGGGTGTACCAAACGATCTTGTTCATGATCTGGTCCTTCCGAGGTCGGAACCACGGTGGCTCGTCCTCACCCCTTCGCCGCTCTCGCCGCCGGAAGGACAGCACCGCTCCGGAAAGTCGCCGGAATCCCGTGGCCGACGGGGGACGTTCGGGCGCCCACCCGGCCGCGCGGCGGGCCGGCCCCGAACCGCGACATCACGAAGGGCCGCCACCTCGACGCCGAGGTGGCGGCCCTGGGCGGCGGGCAAGGCCTACGGGGCGGGGGTGACTTCCACGTCGGTACCGCCGCAGCCGGCCGCGATGTCGAACAGCCGGTCCCGCTCGGCCTCGTCGACCGCGAGGCCCCAGCGGAGCTTGGTCGCGGTCCACTCGGCGCCGTACCGGCACAGCGCATCCGGCGCCGGCGGCAGCCACTCCGCCGGATCCTGATCCACCTTCGACCGGTTCGACCGGGCCGTCACCGCCACCAGGGAAGCCGGCTGACCCTGGTCGTTCGCGTACGCCTCGCGCCTTTGTGCGGTCCACGAACTTGCGCCAGCTGGCGGGGAGCGTCATTCGAAACGCGCGGTATTGAGGGCGGCTGGGGCCTGCTGAATGCCGGCCGTGCAGGGTCCGAGGCAAGCGCGGGGCCGCAGCGCCGCAACATCTGGAGCTACGCGCGCCCTTGCGGGCAAGTCCCGCGCCTACAGGACCGACACCCATAAAGTGCATAGCCTGCGCATATGGGTGCAATATGCGTAGTTCCTCGGCCTGTACCGGTGCGGACGTCGTCGGCCTGTAGTGGATTGATCTCCGTGTAGCGGCGGGAGCGGCCGGGTTTGTGTTGCGCCCGCCCCTGGTCCGGTGCGCGGGGCATGCCTGGTGTCGGGGCTTGGAGATGGGACCCGGTTCGGCGTCGGATCCGGCGCGGCGGGCTACTCGATTGCGGGTGATGGTTGTGGCGGTCGGGCCGGAGAACGCGCTGGACCATGTCGTGGTGCTGATGTTCGAGAACCGGTCGTTCGACAACCTGCTGGGCCGGTTGTACGAGCCGGGTGAGGTGGCCTCGTTCGAGGGGGTGCTGGGCAAGGAGCTGTCGAACCCGATCCCGGAGTGGGCCGAGGACGGCGCTGAGCGCGGCAGCGTGCCGTACGGCGTCGCCACGTCGATGAACACTCCGAGCCTGGATCCGGGCGAGGAGTACCCCCACATCAACACCCAGCTGTTCAACGTCCTCGGCCGGCCCGGTGCCAAGGGGTTCAGCGCGCCCTACAACGCGCCCGCGCCGGGGGCGGTGCCGACCATTGGCTTCGTAGGTGAGAACGGAGAGCGATTGTTGATGGTGGCCAGCACCGCTTCGTGATCGAGCCGTCCAGGAATGTTGATGAGAACTGGCAGCACCTGGGAGGCAGTCCCGGGTGTTTCCCTGTTCTCGCTGCGGTGTGGCGGTCCTCGGCGGCGTGAAGCAGGACGGCCAGTTGTGCGCAGTAGCCGCACGCTCGTTCGGCCGCGTGAAAGGATGAGCGCATGTGGTTGCGGCTGCCGTTCGGGGACGAGTTAAGGGCCAAGCTGGGATCGCCCAGGCGCTCTCGCAGACTGGGCAGCAGCCCTCGCTCGCGCGTGTGGCGCGTCGAGTTGCCAGAGGCAACAGCGGTGGTGAAGCAGATCGTCGACGGTCCTGATGCCGATGAGCGATACGCCCGTGAGGTGGCCGCGCTGCGGCTCGCCGCCCGAGCTGAAATGCCCGTGGTGCCCGCGTTGCTGGCCACCGATCCCGGCGAGCGGGTCTTGGTGCTGGAGCATCTGGATCACCGACGCCCCGCCAGCGACTGGATCGTCGACTATGCAGCCGCGTTGGCACGCCTGCATGCCACCGCCCGCCCGGAGGACGTTGGCAAACTTCCCCGGTGGCAGGGCCCGAACCAGGCCGATATCGAGTCTTTCCTGCGGCTGGCCGGAGCTCTGGAGCTTCCTGTCACCTCTGGCGTGTCCGGCGAACTCAATGACCTCGTGAACCGGCTCGACCAGGCATCTGGGCATGCCCTACTCCACGGGGATCCCTGTCCCGGGAACGATCTCCACACCGCCACGGGGATCCGATTCATCGACTTTGAGCAAGCGTCACTGGGCAGCGGCTTGATGGAGCTCGCCTACCTGCGCATCGGATTTCCGACCTGCTGGTGTGTCACTTCAGCGTCGGAGCCGCTGCTGGAACGGGCGGAGAGCACATACCGCAACGAGTGGCGCACCCTGACCGGCTCCGAAGCCCCAGACGGGCTCGCTGACGCGTGCGCCGGCTGGCTGCTCCGCGGCGACGCGCTGGTTGAGCGGGCACGCCGCGAGAGCACTGATCACCTGGCCCGGATTCCGCACCGGGACTGGACGTGGGGCACCGCGACCGCCAGACAACGGCTCGTCCACCGGCTCGGGGTCGTTAGCCAGATGACGGCCGACCACACCTCTCTTAGCGGCGTGAGCAGCCTCAGCACCGCTATGCGCCAACGTATGCTCGCTCACTGGCCCACGCTTCAGCCCGTTCCAACAAAGCGACCATAGAGGTCGGCTGACACCCCCAGAATCGTCGACGAGTCACTGGCATGCCGACCTATCTCGTGCCCGGCGGCAGTGTTGGTCAGCCGACGGCTTGCTGTTCGGCGCGGGCGCGGGTGGTGGCGAGGCGGTAGGAGTCGGTGCCGGTCTCGATGATGTTGCCGCCGAAGGTGAGGCGGTCGACGATGGCCGCGCAGAGCCGGGGGTCGGTGAAGGTCTTGGTCCAGCCTGAGAAGGATTCGTTCGAGGCGATCGCCACGCTGTTCTTTTCCTCGCGTTCGGTCAAAACCTGGAAAAGGAGCTCGGCACCGCGGCGATCGAGTTCCATGTAGCCGAGCTCGTCGATGCACAAAAGATCGACGCGGCCGTAGCGGGCGATTGTCTTGGTCAGCTGCTTCTCGTCGGCCGCCTCGACGAGCTCGTTCACGAGCTTGGTAGCCAGGACGTACTTGACCCGGTAGCCGGCCATTGCGGCTTCGGTGCCGAGGGCGATCAGCAGGTGGGATTTGCCGGTGCCGGAGTCGCCGATGAGGCAGAGCGGCAGGCTCTTCTTGATCCATTCGCACTTGGCGAGGGTGTGGATCATGGCCGCGTCGATGTTGGGGTTGGCGTCGAAGTCGAACTTTCGCAGGGACTTGTCGCGGGGGAAACCGGCGGCCTTGATTCGCCGTTCGGAGCGGCGGCGGGCCCGGTCGTCGCACTCGGCGAGGAGGAGTTCGGCGAGGAAGCCGAGGTAGGACATCTGCTCGCGTTCGGCTGTCGCGGCGACCTCGGGGAACTGGGACCGGATGGTGGGCAGCCGCAGCATCCTGCATGCCTGGTCGACCGCGGCAGTGGCGGCCTGCTCGGTGAGTCCTCGCTGGCGGGGGAAGGCCATAGTCGTTCTCCTTCAGATAGTGGGGCGATCCGGCCGGCGCAGCCGCAGCAGTTGGTCGTAGTGGGCGACCGAGGGAAGCGGCCGCTTGTCGGGTGGCAGGTGAGCCAGGCGGCGTGAGGCCAGAGACGTGACATTGGACCGGCCAGCCGTGGGCGCCACGGGTTCCTCTTGAGCGTGGCCGTCCTCCTCCGCCGCCTTGCGGGCTTCAAGTGCGACGGCGTCCGCGGTCAGCGCACCCGTCTTCAGTGCCGCCGCGAGGCCCGTGACCAGGTGTTCGTGGGGCAGGTAGCGGCCGAGAAGAAGGACCTCGATCAGCGCGCGGGTGCCATCGCGTTCTCCGTGGGCCTTGACGGCCGCCGCCCACCGGAGTGAATCTGCCCGCGGAGCGGGCCTGATCGAGCGCGGTCGCTCCCGGCAGGGCACCGGGCTTGCGCACGAGTGCCTCCAGGTAGTGGTCCAGGTCGAGGCGGCATCCGCCCTTGGCGATCAGCCGTTCATGCCGGGCGACTTCTTCTCGGCCGTCGTGGACGACCAGCTCGGAGGCGTGCAGCATCGCGCGGACATTCCTGCCGATCAGCCGCACCGGCACCGAGTAGCGGTTGGTTCGGACGCTGATCTGGCTGTAACGGTCGACCCGCAGGGTGAAGAGCCGGCCCGTCTCGAACGGCTCGTCCGGCAACGGGCCCAGCAGCGGCCGCTCAGCTGTGAAGTACTCGCCGATCGTGCGGGGCCGCGACCGGATCCGCCGGGCATCGTCCGCTTCGTCCCACCGCTCGATCATCGCGTTGAGCTCGGCGAGCGTGGCGACTTCCGGAACGGGGACGAGGTGGTTTCGGCGGAACCAGCCGATCTGGCCTTCGACCCCACCTTTCTCGTGGGCGCCGCGGATTCCAGGCTGGCAGTAAAGAGCCTCCAGGCCGTAGTGCGAGCGGAACGCTGTCCACCGCTCGGCCTCCACCCGCTGCCGGGAGAAGCCCAGCACCTGGGCGACCGCGGCTCTGAGGTTGTCGTAGCGGACCTTCGAGGTCGGCACTCCGCCCAGCACGTTGAGAGCGTGCACGTGGCCCTCGAAGAACGCCTCCTGCCCTGCCGACGCGAAGATCCGGTGCACTGCCTTGCCCGAGTAGGACAGCCGGAACGCGAACAGGTAGCAGGTCACCAGCTCGCCGGCCAACCGCACCGTCACGTCCCCGAAGTCGACCTCCGCTTCAGCGCCGGGCTTGTGGGTCTGCGGGATGAATGCCTCCACCACACCCCGGCCGGCCTGGATCCGGATCTCCTCACGGCGGGTGGCCACGTAGCCGCGGACCATCTGGTACGAGATTTCGTCCGCGCCGTGTTCGTCCAGCAGCCGCTCGAAGATCCGCTTCACCGTGTGCCGCTGCTTGCGCGGCGCGTCCAGGTCCGTCCGCAGCATCTGGTCGATCAACGGCTTGAACGGATCCAGCCGGGTCGCCCTCGGCGGAAGCTGCTTCCTCGGCTCCGGCCAGGCCGACGACAGCGCCTTCTGCACCGTCAAGAACCCGACGCCGTACTTTCGCTGGAGAGCGCGGTTCGACAGCCCGTGGCGCGAATCACGGCGGATCGCCGCGTACAGATCGACCTTGGACTTCGGCAGCACCCGGGCCCCCTCATCGTGCAGAGCACAACCATGGTCCCGAAGCAAGCATCCAGGTGCTCTCAAATCTCAGCGACATCACTCTTCCGTGGAAGAGGGTGCTCTCGCGGCTGAGCTACAGGCGCTCTCGTAACTCGCTGACAAAGCCACCCACCCCAACTACCAGCAAAAACGCCTCACACCCCCAGTGCAAACAACTGACGCCACCCACTGAAAATCACACGACGCCCATCAACGTAGGTGTCGTGGATGGCGGCGTCCTCGAGCTGGAGCATGGTCTCGTCGCTCTGCCGCAGCGAGTCGGTCTCCGCCACGCCGGCCGGTGCCGAGACCGCCTCACGAGCTCGGCACGGGCTGAAGCTGCGGAGCCCAAGCTGTGGCTGGCCACCACGGCGAGCCGGAAGAGGGCGCCGGAGTGTTCGTGGTAGGCGGCCCGTCCGAGCCAGTGCTCGGCTTCCCCTATTCCCTTCGTCCGGCGACGAACTGCGTGGCGGTGGTGGACACGGCAAGGATCACCGCGGAGATGGCCAGCATGACGCCGGCGGGAGCCAGCAGCTTCGCCGCGTCCGGTGTCGTGGACATCAGAGTGAAAAGGCGGTTAACCGGAGACACATCCTTGGTGAAGAGGGCGCTCATCACCAGCGCGAGAGCGGCGATCAGCGCGTATCCCTGCCGTTTGAAGACCAGCCGCGAGCACAGTACTCCGATGGCGATGCCGATGAGGGCACAGGTGAGCTGTGCTTCGAGGCCCAGCAGGAGGTCGGTTGTGGTGACGACGTAATCGCCAATCCACAACGGGAAGAACAGTCCGAAGACCATCAGGACGAGGCAGCTCAGCAGGGCCGTGCCGATCGCTGCGAGCAGAACCGTGAGCGACCGGCCGCCTGCGGTGATGACGAGGATCGCCCGCTGCGGCGGGTCGTCCAGGCTCATCAGCGCGGTGGTCAGCCACGTCGAGCAGACGAACAGCGCGCCGGCGGAGGAGGCGTAGGCGGGGGGCAGCGGGCCGCTGCCGTTGACGGTCAGCACGCCCATGAGGCCCATGAACAGGAGCAGCGGGGCGAGGTAGCGCTGCGTGTGCAGCACGGTGGCGAAGGTGTAGCGGATGAGCGCGATCACGGCATGTCGCCGTTCGTCGCGGCGTTCGGCATCCGGTGGTAGCCCGGAGTCGTCCCGGTGACGCGCTCGACGGACCAGCCGTGCTGGAGCGCGGTCCGCAGCAGAGCATCGGTGGAGTCACGTTCCACGCGCATTCTGACGCCCGTGCCGTCCCGACTCACCGCCCGTACACCGTCCAGTTGCTCCCAAGCGACGTGCTGCGGTGCGCGGCCCTCCCTGCCCGCGATGAGGACGACATCGGAGGTGGGGCGCTGCCCCGTGCTCCGCCGCTCCGGTCCCTGCAATGACACGCGGCCATTGCTGACTGCGTAGGTTCGGGTGGCGTGGGCCCGCGTGACCGACTCGCGGTGGTCGGTGAACACGACGGTACCGCCGGCGGTCGCGACCTCGGTCATGATCTCGGCGAGCACGCCGTGGGCGTCGGCGTCCAGCCCGGACCACGGCTCGTCCAGGACGAGCAGCCCGGGTTCCACCAGGAGGGCTTGGGCCAGCGCGACCTTCTGCGCGTTGCCCTTCGACAGGCTCCGCAGGGGGGCGTGCTTGCCACCCACCAGGGCGAGTCGGTCCAGCAGCTGGTCAACCCGCGCCGAGGCGGCCGAGGTGGTCAGCCCGCGGATGCGGCCCATGTGCGTCAGGTACGCCGCGGCCGACATGCGTTCGTTGGGGGAGAACCGGTCCGGGACGTACCCGACAACGGGCGGCCGGGCGGCCACCGTGCCACGGGTCGGCCGGGACAGGCCCACCGCGATCCGCAGCAGCGTCGACTTTCCCGATCCGTTCCCGCCGGCGAATGCCACGACCTCACCGGCATGGGCCTCCACGTCCACGTCTCTCAGCGCCCATTTGCCACGACCGTAGCGCTTACTCACTGATTGAAGACGTAACAACTGATCTCCTTCGTCCTACACAACACCCCCAGATTCTCGCGGCTGTGGAGCTGGTCAGCTCCTGATGGTCGTTCGCGTATGCCTCACGACGAGCCGCATCCCAGCCGTAGTCACCGGAGTCATGGACTTCGGCCAGCGAAACGAAATGATCTACATCAAGACCCGCGACTCACCTGCGGAAACGCGGGCACCTGATGCGCTCCTCCCGGTTGGCGACATCGATCGCCTCACCTGCGTGTTCTTCCAGGACGTTCCGACTCGGCGGCCCCTCTGTCACGGGTTAGCGGGGTTGTAAGGCCAGCTGGGACAGCTCATTGGATCAAGTCGGTATGCGGATGCTCGGGGGAGGTCGGGCAGACGTAGATCTGCATGTTGTCCGTGCTGCCTACTTCTACCCCCGTCGGCTGCGAGGGGTCCTGGCCCGCGTAGTGCGGACTGGCAGCAGCGGCCTGGTCTTCCTGCGGCGCCCAGCTGTGCCCGTCACCGCCGTCCCACTCCCGGGAAGCGATCGTCAGCAGCGGGACCATTTGTGCCTCGCACACGGCGCAGTACCTGGGGATCGGGTCGGTGCGGCCCCACGGGGGCCAGCCGCCGACCTTCCAGCCGGGTGCGTTGCCTAGATGAGTGGAGTAGAAGTCGCGCGGATACGCCGCACAGGAGCTGGCCACGTCGGCGCCGCCTGCCTGCCACCTGTTCCAGTCTTCCAGCATCTCCTGCAGCTCCGGGCTAAGGTCCAGGCTGTTGGGGTACTCGGTGATCGATTCGGGCGCCAGCAGGCACGGCTCGGGCACGTAACCCGGATAGTCCGCCTCGTACGGTTCCGGTGGTGTGACAAGGACGTCGCCGACCTCCGAGGCCGACCGCCAGAACAGTGCGGTCGCCGGCTTGTAATCCGGATCGTGCTCATAGGGGCACCAGAGAATCTGAACCAGATCAGCCTGCCCGGGCGGCCGCAACAGGGGTACGTCGCGCAGGAACAACTGAGCCACGGGCAACATCGGGACCGGGCACTCGGCGGGCCTTGGAGAACCGGCTTCGAGCCGTTTGGCAAGCCACGCAGCATTGCGCTCCTTGAGCACCTCCTCCTCGGGCGTGAGCGAGGACTCCAGGTCGGGGCGCCGCCGGTACTGCAAGGCTCTCTCAAGCCGCACTTCGGTCGGAGACCGGCGGAAGCCACTGTCCACGTGCAGGTGCGCGTCTTCACAGTGCGGCCACGGCTCCCCTGCCGGCCACAGCAACGGCCCACCGACCGAGCTGTCCCGCACCGAAGGCGACCCCGGACGCGGATGCAGCCGCATCGCAGGACGCGCCAACGGCGCCAACTCGGGGAAGACCGCGGTCACCTCGACAGGCCGCGGCGGAGTAGTGCGTACGAAACTCATGCCAGTGATCTTGTCACCAGCTACCGACAGCGGGGGCTGGCCCACCCGGCACCAGACCTGGGGCGGCCCGCACAGGGATTCCTTCGCAGTCATCGCAGGTAGAGGCAGGCGTTGTCGTCCCGCGGGCCACCTAGAACACAACGATGTGACTGAGCGCGATAGTTGGCCCCGACGGACAAGTGCGATGCATGCGAGCGGGTGTGCGGGCGCCGTGCTCGGGGGCCGGCCACTCGTCGCTCAGGGCCCTGTGGACCAGGGGTCGTCGCTGTACGGTTCGGGCTGTTCCGGATGGAGCATGCAGCGGACGCAGCGCAGGAGCCCCGGCTCGTTGCCGCCGACGGCGGCCATCCAGGGCAGGGCCTCCATGGCGCGGGCGCGTTCTTCGGTGGCCAGGACGTCGATGGCGGTGTGCAGGGCGTCGGGGGCGGGTTCGTCGGTCAGGCAAAACCGGGTAGCGAACGCGGCTCGGACCGTATGGCCGGGGTCGGCTGCGGTGGCGAGAGCGTAGGAGGCGTCGATGCGCACGGCAGGGTCAAAGTCATCGAGGAGAGGCAGGAGCAAGGGCGGCTGCCTTACCGCCACAAGACTGGCCATCAACCCACCGACCCCGCCTTGAACACCTCAGTATTAGCCCGGTCAGTCAGTGGTGTCGGCCGTGAGGGCCAGCGCGGTGGCCTCGAGGCCGACACTGTGGCTTCCCTTGACCAGGACGATGTCCTCGGCGCCCAGCACGCCCGCAAGGGTGCCAGGGACGCTGTCCCGGTCGGGGGTGCAGATCACCTGCAGGTCCGGGTTCTGGCGGCGAGCGGCCTCGGCCAGCGCCTCGGCGTGGTCGCCTCCGACTGCCACCAGGATCCGGACGCCGGAGTCGGCGACGAGCTTGCCGACCTGCCGGTGCCCGTCGAGGGCCTCTTCGCCCAGTTCCTTCATCTCGCCCAGCACCGCGACCGTGCGCCGTCCACCGGCCATCGCCGCCAGCGCGGCCAGGGCCACCGCCATCGAATCGGGGTTCGCGTTGAACGCGTCGTTCACGATTTTCAGCCCGTCGGGGCGGGTCAAGACCTCCATACGGCCGGTGGTCAAGTTCTTCGCGGCCGACAGCCGCTCGGCCACGGCCTGCAGGCCGGCGCCCAGGCCCAGGGCCACGGCTGCCGCCGCGAGGGCGTTCATGACGTGGTGCCGGCCGTGCAGTCCCAGGTCCACCCCCGCGTGCTCCTCGCCGTGGTGGAGGGTGAAGGAGGGGCGACCCTCGGAGTCGAGCTGCACGTCGTCGGTCCACACGTCCGCGCCCTCACCCCGGCCGAGGCCGAAGCGCAGGACGCGAGCGTGGGTCTTGGCGGCCATGGCTGCGACGAGGGAGTCGTCGGCGTTGAGAACGGCGAGGCCGTCGGCGGGCAGCGCCTGCACGAGTTCGGACTTGGCCTCCGCGATGGCCTCCCGGCCGCCGAATTCTCCGACGTGCGCGGTGCCGACGTTGATGACCAGCCCTACCCTCGGCGGGGCGATGGTCGTCAGGTTCGCGATGTGGCCAATGCCCCTCGCGCCCATCTCCAGCACCAGGTACCGGGTATCGGGGGCGGCGCGAAGCAGGGTAAGGGGCATCCCGATCTCGCCGTTGAACGACCGGTCGGTGACCGAGGTCGGCCCGAGCACGGGAAGGACCTGGGCCAGTAGGTCCTTCGTGGACGTCTTGCCCGCCGAGCCGGTCAGGCCGATCACGAGCGGGTCGGGGAGCTGAGCGAGTGCGTGGCGGCCGAGCGCGGCCAGGGCCTCGATCGCGTCCTCTACGACGATCGCGGGGACGCCGACCGGGCGGGTGGCCAGCACCCCGACCGCGCCCGCTGCCACGGTCTGCGCGGCGAAGGCGTGACCGTCGACGCGCTGGCCGGCGATTGCGACGAACAGAGTGCCGGGGACGACTTCACGGGAGTCTGTGACCGCCCCGGCCGTCATCTGGGCGGCCCGGTTGGCCACGTCGACCAGGCGTCCGTTGGTGATCTTTGCGATCTCGTCAAGCGAGAAGGACAGCATGTGCATGACTCCCTCGTACAACGTCTCCCTGGCGGAGCCCTCGAGCCTCGCCGACCGTTCCACGACCGTAGCGCCGCAATAGACATCGTCCGACACGGCGCGGGTCCAACGGCCGACCTCCGCACCCCTCCGGAGGACCACCCTGCATGTCTTACGACCTGAAGTCCGGCCCCTACGTCGGTGTCTTGGCCAGCGGGAAGTCGACCCAACGGGAACCGTTTCCCCTGGAAGACCGGCTTCGACTCCCTGACTCGACGGGGCTACTCCGCAGCGAGTTACGCAGGATCCAGATCCGGCCCCATTTCATCGACGGCTGCCTTACCGCCACAAGACTGGCCATCAACCCACCGACCCCGCCTTGAAAACCTCAGTAGGCGCGGATTTTGCGGGAGGCGTATGCCTTGTCGGCCCGCACGCGGTTGGGGCGGACGTGTGGCCGGCCCGGTCCGAGGCGGGGCACTCGGACCTTGTCCAGCACGGGTTCGAACTGTGGTGAGTCCCCGCGCTGTCCTGCGGTGATCACGATCGCCATGGGCTTTTGGCCCTGCTCGACGGCCAGGTGCAGCTTGGTGGTGAACCCGCCGCGCGAGCGTCCCAGCCCGTGATCGGGGAGCTCGGTGAAGATGCCGCCGGGTGGCTCTTTCTGCAGGTCGCCCTGCTTGCGGGCGCCGGCCGCATGCTGGTGGGCGCGGCAGACCGTGGAGTCGACGCTCAGATCCCAGACGATCGCGCCTTTCGCGTCGGCCAGGGACTGGAGCCGGGTGAGGATCCGGTGCCAGGTGCCGTTCCGTATGACGTCGAGGTCGAGGTGGGGGTCACGAAGGATTTCCCGCTTGGTCGATGGGTGCATCAGCAGCGGAAGGCGCTGCGGGCGGGTGAGCTGGAGGAGCGGCGCAAGGTGCTGCTGGACGCGCCGGAGGCCGGGATGGTGTGGGAGCCGGGCGAGGAGGCGTGGGAGAACAAGCTCGCCGCGCTCAGGTCGTACCGGCGGGCCATGGGGCACCTCGCGCCGCGTCAGGACGCGGTGTGGGGCGAGGGCGAGGCGATGGTGCCGGTCGGGCAGCACATGGCGAACCTGCGCCGGAAGGGCGGCCTGGGCAAGGACCCGGAGCGGGCCGCCGTACGCGCGCAGCAGCTGTCCGCGGTCGATGAGGACTGGAACTGCCCGTGGCCGCTGGACTGGCAGCGCCACTACCGCGTCCTCGCCGACCTCGCCGCCGACGAGACCGGCGGCGTCCTACCGGCCATCGAGCCCGGGGTGCTCTGCGAGGGCGATGACATCGGGCGGTGGCTTCAGCGGCAAAAGACCCCGGGCACCTGGGCGCAGCTTCTCCCCCAGCAGCAGGAGCGGCTGTGGAAGCTGGGCGTACAACCCAACCAGACCCCCGCCCCCGCGCCGGCAGCCGCGCGCACGACGAAGGGACCAAGCAAGACGCAGCAGGCGTTCCAGCGCGGCCTCGCGGCCCTCACGCAGTGGGCGGAGCGGGAAGGCGACCGGCCGGTGCCAAGGGGGCACAGCGAACAGATCGCGGTCGACGGCGAGGCGGAGCCGGTGACCGTCAAGCTCGGCGTATGGATTTCGAACACGAAATCCAGGAGGGACCGACTGGACGCCGCCCAGCTCGCCGCGCTCGTCGAGCTGGGCATGGACTGGGCGAAGCCGGTGACGATTCCCCAGGCCGCCCCGGACAGCCCCTGACCGCTCCCAGCGCCGTGACCGGACCCCGGGTCTCTTGGAGGCCCGGGGTCCAGTGCTGTTCCGAGAGTGCAACGCGCTCCCCCAGCCCCAGCTCAGATCGGGTGTTTCCGCAGATCAGGGGTGCAACACGGCTCTGTTGCACCCCTGCTGTTGCACGGGGTTTCGCAGTCGCCGTGGGCCGGATGGATGAACGCCGTCTCTGACCCGTGTCGCTGAAGATGGGCAGTTTGCCATCGAAGTTGAACCACCGGCTGTTTGTGTCATCGAAGATGGGTCACTGCGTGGTTTGTGTCAGTGAGCCTCCGCCAACTTGAAGTAGCTGGTCAAAGGGCTGGTGTGATCGGTCCTCGGGATACTCGAGCTGGTCGCGGGCGTGAGTCCACGGAGAAGATCGTTCGTCATCGGTTGACTTCAAGGTTCGTCAAGACGAGCAGAGCGCGCAGGAGCTGTGTGGCCCAGGCGGGACCGGTGCGGAGCTTGGTGAGGATCCGCCAGTTCTTGAGGTGGCGAAGCCGTGCTCGACCGGTGCGCGTCCGACGGCGAGGACTCGGTTGGCTTCTTTCTGGCCCGCGGTGAGCTTGTGGGTGCGGCTTGCGGCGTAGCCAGTGAGGATCACGGGGTCGAGGATGTCGTTGTCCAAGCCGCGGAAGCCGAGGTCGGCCAACGCCCCAAGGCCAGCGGCGCGCAGGTGGGCCAGGATGTGGTCGTGCCGGGCGGCGGTGTTGTCGTGGGTGCGGCCGGGCCGGGCAGCGGATATCCAGATCAGGCGGCCCTTCTCGTCGGTCAGTGCGAGGAAGTGCAGGCCGTGGCTGCGGTGCTTGCCGGAATAGTTCCGCCGGTCGGCCTTGCCGGTGCGACCTCACCCTCACCGGTCTTGCCGAGACGAAGCACTGGCCAGTCGCCGACGCCCAGGAACCCCTGCGCATCCCGCACGGGACGTGGAGCAACGCGATTACCCAACTCGATGCCGGCGCCGTTGTCGATGTCCTCGTCCCGCTCACCGAGGTCGAAGCCCGTGCGACTGCCGCCCGCCGGATCCGCGAGGCGAAGACCGCGATCCGCGACGGCCGGTACGAGCACGCCGTGACGCTTGCTCGCCAGGCCCTCGTTGCCGTACGCGAGACCTGCAACACCCAGAACGTCTACAACCGAGCTGTGCACAAGAAGGCGGCAGAACGCGACCAGGAGGAGCGCTGGGCCATGCTCACCCAGAGCGCCTTCGCGCTCTTCAGCGGCGCCCCGCACGACGACACGGGCACTACCGAACACTTCACCTGGACCCGCGCCGATGCCGTCGCGGTGGTCGCCACCGCCGCAGGACTGCTCGCCCGGCGGGAAGAACTCCCGTAGCGGCCTCGTCTGAGCCCGTCCCGTGCGTTTGCCCCCCCCAGATAGGACTGGGCAGCGGGGCCGGGCAGGATCGCCCTGCCCGGCCCCGCTGCCCGTTCCGGGATCTTCACCGGCTGGGGCGGATGCGCGGCCCCCACGCGAACTCGAGGTCGCCCAGGAAGACGGTCTCCAGCTCCTTCTCCCACTCGCTACGCAGGCCGAACGGGTGGGTCTCCATGCGCTCCAGGATGACCAGGGTTTCGGGCTGTCCGATCAGCGCGTACCGGCCGTGCGAGGCGGGCCTGCTGCCCGGCCCGTACGCCCGCAGCAGCTCCTCCAAACGATCGCGGTGCTGCTCCGCGAACGCCTCCAGGCGCTCGATGTACCACTCGTGTTCCTCGGCGGGACCGCGCTCAGCCTTCCCGGCCGGTGCGGGGCGAGGAGTTGCGGCCGGCGCCCGAAAGGGGGGCGCCGGAGCCCCGCCCTCGGCAGGTCCGGAGGCGGGCTGACCAACGAGCATTCGGCCAATTGGATCTCCGTGCCGTGGGGCGTTGTCACAGGTCAGGAGCACACTGAACGTCAATCTTGCATGAGTGCTGGCTGGTTCACCACCGACGGATGATCAAACAGCAGGTAAAGTACTGCTCATGCTTTACCCGGGGAAGGGTATTGCGTGTCGAACCTCTCCTTGACCACGGGTGGTTCGACGTAAAAGTAGTTGGGGGATAGAAGTCCGGAGGGACATTTCAGGTTTCATTTGCCTGTTCAGGCTGCCCTTGCGGACTTCCCCCTTTGCGACAACGCAAAGGAAGATACCGTATGAATCGCAATACTCTGCGCATTGCGGCCGTTTCTGCTACGGCCGCGATAGCCATCGGAGCCGGCTCCGGCCTGGCCCAGGCATCTGAGGCCCGTCAGCCGGCGAGCGCAACCCAGTCGGTGGAGACACTGAGCGCTTCCGACGCTCGCGAGCTGCTGGCCGACACGGCCTTCGTCGCCGAACTCTCGGCCACGGAAGCCCAGTACCTGCAGGCTGTCGGAGCCGGGCCGGACAACAATACCCACGCGCCCGCCGCGGAGCAGGCATGGCCGCTGGCTGTAGCAGCCCTCGCGGCCCGCTACGGTCCTGCGCTCGTCCGTGGTGCCATCGCCGCCGCGAAGAACGGTTCTGGCGCTCTCAAGGCGTACCTCAAGACGACGAAGCTCGCCCGTGACCCCAGCGAGATGCAGGCATTCATCAACACGATTATGCAATTCTTCGGAACGCCGCCGATGGCCGCTCCCGAAAACCGCATCTGATCTGCAGGAGGTGACTGCAGTCATGACAGAGGAACGCGACCGCTTCGCCCTCCCCCAGCAGACCCGTTGCAGGATATGGGTTGTCGCAGCTGCCGTGTTCCTGATCGTGGGTGTGATATCGCCTCAGGTCACCCCGTTGATGCTGGCCGCAACCATCCTGAGCCCGCTCGGGCTCTATATGTGTGCCGAACTCATCGGCTCGCCCATGAGCCTCACCGACCAGCTGAAGTTCTCCTGGCTGCGCGCACGTGATTCGGTCTGCGCGGCATCCAGGCAGCCCGGCGAGGCTATGGCACTGGCCTGCGTCGCATTGGCCTGGCTGTTTCTGGCAGTGCGAGCCATCGCCTGATTCGAGGGGGCGGAACCCGCTGCGCGCGTTCCGCCCCCTCAACTTCTCGAAGACTCCCGGGGATCAGTTTTCCGGGAACCGCGACAACGGGCGCGGTGCTGCTCCACGAATGCCTCCAGGCGCTCGATGTACCCCTCGCGTTCCTCGGTGCTCACCGCGCTCAGCGCGACGTTCAGGAACTCTCTGTCCGGCCAGTGCTCCTCGCCCCGGGCGGCCAGGGCCCACGGGAAGCGCTCAGCCGCCGCCAGGGCCTCCGTAGCGTCCAGCGCCACGGCCGGGACGGCTTCCTCCACCGGGGCGGGGAAGCCGGCTGCTGGAGGTGGGCGAGCAGCATGGAGGCTGGAGGCGGCGCGCCCGCGTCCGGTGGTGGCGTTGGTGTCGGCGATGCGCAGCAGGTAGCTGGCGACGTCGCGGACACCGGCGAACCAGCCGTCCTTGAACCGCGGCTCGGATCCGTGCGGGGGGCTGCTCTCGGAGATCCAGGTGTGGGCGCCGGCCACCGCCCCGGCCTCCAGCTTCGCCACGATGTCGTCGGCCTGCTCGTGTTCGATCCCGACGGCGGCCAGGGCCTGGAGGACCGTGAACCGCGCGTCGGTGGCCTCGTGCTGGTGGTGTCGTCGAGGCTGCCTGCGCGGCACTCGTTGCCGGACTAGACAGCCCGGCACTGCGTATTCTGGTGGATACACACGTGCCGAGGCGGAGTACGACGTTCCCGACCTGCTTCCCGTCGTGCTCGATGAGCTGGGCCTTGTGTTCTACCCGCGCGGCAGCGAGGCCGGGCAGGAAGCCGCCGTACGGGCGCTCGCGCACCAGATGCTGGCGGGCCGGCTGACGCCGCGAGAGCTCGCTTCGCGTATCCACCAGTGGTTCAGTCACCAGCTGCCCCTGGCCGAGCGCCTTGCTGAGCTTGATGACGAGTACGACATCGTCGAGTACGGGGACAGGACGTTGGCCCAGCTCGATGCCGAGGTCACGGCTGAGGCTCAGCGTCCGGCGCGTGGTCGGCCCGACCAGAACCGACTTTCGTAGCGATCGAGCCCTGCGCAAGCGGTCGTCAGCAGAAGCAGGTAGGTGAACTGTCCGGTTCTTGCTCGCCGTAGTTCGACAGCCTTCTACGATCCGGAGCATGCTGGATCCCGAGCTGCTGGAACGGATCACCGCACGGCGTGCGGAACTGGATGAACTCGAAGAACTACTGGCCTAACAGCTCGCGGAAGTGCGGGCCGAAAGGAACGAACTCGCTGTCGCTGAACATGTCCTTGAACGGATGACCGGGCAGCTCGCCGAGGAACGCGCCTCCGCCAGGCCAATGGCTGGGCAGGTGGGCGGCCGGGCGGTGATGCTGATTCCGCACCGCGAGCCGGGCGCGGACGAAAGCATGCTCCCGCCGGACTACCAGCGCATCGTCGCCGCCGTGCGACAGGCCGTCGGACCGGTCATGGCCCGCGAGGTCGGCGAGGTAGTGGGGGTGGACGTCACAGTGAAGGCCAAGCTGGAACCGCTACGCAGCAAGCTGGTCAGACTCGTCGATCGCGGCTGGCTGCGCAAACTGCCCGACGGCCGGTTCACCACCCGCCTGTGACCAGCAACACCGCCACTCGGAGCGCCTCGGCACGGGCGTAACCGGGGTGCCCCCGACGGCCGTTGGAATTGTGTGACGAATACCAAAGAACGCACCGAGGACACCTGCCCGATTGTCTACCAGTGCCGTCTGCCCCTGTCCACGCGCACCGTCAACCACATCGCCGATCTACTGCGACGCCATCTGAAGGCGATTCGATCCAGGTGGCGGATCCTGCCGCCGGGAAGGATCGCGGTCATCGTCCTGGCCGTACTGCGCCACGACCAGCGCCTGGCCGACATGGCCGGCGGCAACAACGTGTCCGAGTCCACCGTCCGCCGCTGGCGCGACGAGCTGATCGGACGGGCCTTGACCCCGGATTTTGGACACCGGAGAGACTTGGATCTTGATGGTCCAGGAGAACGGAGTCCCCGTGGGGATGAAGCACTGTCCCGCCGAGTTCAAGGCGGACGCGGTCGCGTTGTACCGGTCGAGGCCGGGAGCGACGATCAAGTCGGTCGCCGGTGATCTCGGGGTGAACACCG
>NZ_JBHXRK010000048.1:0-28679 GCF_042716875.1 Streptomyces sp. NPDC058646
ACAGGGCCTGGCTGTACATCGTGATCCTCACCGTCGGTTACATGATCAGCCGGGGGCTGGCCAAGTCGGGAAGCCGTGACCACTACGACGACCACCCCTGACCCGCGGCCGACGGACGCCGGGCTCGCCCACAAGCAGGCCGGGGTTCCTCGTGAAGGTGGGGGATCCGCAAACGGGTGATCCCAAGGCCACCGCGCCCTTCCCCGCTCGCCCCGGGGGAACGTTCATCGGGTGAGGTGAACACCGGGGCCGGCTGCCGGAGCCCGGCCACCTCGCAGCGGACCGCCCCCCGACCGGCCGTGAGGCCGGGCAGAGGGCGGCGCAGAGCCAGACGGCGCGTTCCCGGTAGGGCGGGGGCGGCCGTCAGTCCCTGGCGATGGCCAGGCCGAGGAAGATCCCCACCACCAGCGAGACACTGCCGACGGCCATCACCGACCACGTGCCCGCCTGCGTCGCGCCGAACGTCGAGGTCATCCCCGCCTGCGTCGCCGCCTGCGTGGCCTGCGCCCCGGCCATGGTCGCCTCCTGGACGGCCAGAGACGTCTCCAGCGCATGCATCTTGCTCTCCAGCTCAGACTGGTCCATCGTCCGCTCCTCTCTCACGGCGTGCCGGGCCGGTCCCGGCATCACCGTCCATCGCTTCCCCACCGCACCGACACAGCCGCGCCGGCCGCCCGCGGTGCACTCGTTTGCCGACGACCCCGCCGGGGAGCCGAGGACACCGAGGCCGGGCCGTGTGGAGCGAGGGCAGCAGGGACTTGCACCCTGGCTACGTACGTCGCAGCGGAGACCATTTATCGCCGGCGACGGAGAGCACATGGCGGTCCCTGGCTTGTGGAATGTCGCTGAGAAATAGGAGCGGCTGGGCGGAGGTAAGCCCCGGCCCGGCCTGTGCCCGTCCAGAGGACGACGTGACTGTCGCACAGGGAGCGAGTCAGGCGCAGGCCATCGATCTCAAGATCGTCGACGATCAGGTCGAGACCTATGATCTGTCCATGATCGAAGGAAAGTTGGTAAGGCTTCGCGCACTCCGTGCGCAGGATGCGGGGCATCACGTTCGGTGGCGCAACGATCCGGAGGTGGTCCACTGGGCCGCCGGCGGCAACCCGTGCTTCGGCCCGGTCACGGCGGAGGCCGTCGAGCTCGGCTTCGAGACGATGCTGCGGCTGAACCCGAAGGAGTCGGCCGTCTTCACGGTCGAGGATCTGGCCGACGGCACGGTGATCGGCATGGTGGACTACCGCGACCTGGACCCGTTCGCCGGGCTGGCCACGGTCGGCGTCACCATCGGCGAGCGGGACCGCTGGGGCTGCGGCCATGGCTCCGAAGCGCTGCGGCTGCTGGTGGGGCACCTGTTCGGGGTCTTCGGGCTGCACCGGATCGAGCTCGACACCTGGAGCGGCAACGAGCGGGCCGTCCGCACCTTCATCAAGGCGGGCTTCCGCGAGGAGGGCCGACGCCGGTCCACCGTGCTGGTGGCGAGCAAGCGCTACGACACCGTGCTGTTCGGGATGCTGCGCGAGGAATGGCCGGACACTACGCGCTGAATGTCCGTCCGGCGCACACCCCGTTAGCCAAGAGGGGTGGGCCTGCCCAAACCTTAATCAGCAGCAGCGAGAGACCCCTCCCATGCGACGGCCGATTGAGCCCGAGGTGTGGGGCTCGCCCGGCACAGGGCAACGAAGAGCAAGGCGACCTGCTGGCCGGCGCACTCGGGGCCTGGCCCAAGGGATGACCCGGGAAGCGAGCTGCGCAGCACGAAGTCGGCCTCAAGGCAACCACCCCAACGCTGCTATCACTCGGCAACACGCTTCTGGTGGGGTGAAGATGCTCTCGTCGTTCACCAACATGCGCTCTCGACTCTCGGGCTCTGGTCCACTTCTTGTGGTCGTGTACGCAGCGTGACCGTCGCTCGTCGTCAGTAGCTGTCAAGATCGCCCGAAAATCGCCCCGGCCAGGTGGAATGGGGTCGACAGTTCTACCCCGTGAACGAAGTACGACCGCAGCTGGATGAGTTGCTGTTCTCGTCAGTTGACAACGTGTCAGTGGAGTCAGTCGAGGTGGTCGACACTGGCGGGCGTGTGGAGGCCCGCACCATGGCTGGTGGGGCAGCCTGTCCGGGCTGCGGGTGTTGGTCGGGGCGCATACACGGCTCCTACCTGCGATTTCCCCGTGACCTACCGACCGCTGGCAAGCGGGTCGTGGTGTCGTTAAGGATGCGCCGGTTCGTCTGCGCGAATGCGTCCTGCCCACGCAAGACGTTTGTCGAGCAGGTGCCCGGACTCACACGTCGGTTCGGTCGGCGGACAGAGCGGCTGAGATCGACGCTCGTCTCGGTCGGTCTCGCACTCGCGGGACGTGCCGGCGCCCGGATGTCGGACGCAGTCGGGGTGCGGGTCAGCCGGAACACGCTCCTGAGGCTGATCACCCTCACTGCCCGATCCGCCCAGCGCCACGCCCCGCGTGGTTGGCGTGGACGAATTCGCACAGCGCAAGAGCCGGATCTACGGGACGGTGCTCGTCGACGTCGAGACACGTCGGCCGGTGGACCTCCTGCCGGACCGAGAGGCAGACACGCTCGCGGCCTGGCTTTCCGAGCGGCCCGGAATTGAGATCATCTGCCGTGACCGCGCCGTGTTCTACGCCGACGGCGCTACCCGCGGCGCCCCACAAGCCCTCCAGGTCGCCGACAGGTGGCACCTCTGGCACAACCTCGGAGAAGCCGCCGAGAAGTGCGTCTTCCGGCACCGGGCATGCCTGCGACCGGCGCCGGCGCCGCCGGAGGAGCCCCCTCGGGCGGCGGAACCGCCCGCGCCATCGCCGTGGCCGACAGGGCACCGGTTCGCTGAGCGAACGCGCGCCAAGCATGCAACCGTCCACGCGCTCCTGGTCGCCAGCCACAGCAAACGGTCCATCGCCCGCCAGCTCGGCATGGGATTCAGCACGGTCCTCCGCTTTGCCCATGCCGCGGAACCGGAGCAGTTGTTCACCGGCCAGTGGCAAAGCCGTCCGACCAAGCTCGATGCCTTCAAGCCCTACCTCGACCAGCGGTGGCAGGAGGGCTGCACCAACGCCTGGAAGCTTTGGGAGGAGATCAAAGAACAGGGTTACCCGGACGGTTACGGCAACGTTCGCGCCTACGTCAGCCGGAATCTGCGTGGCAAGCCCCAACCGGTCGGCCCCCGGCCGCCATCTGCTCGCGCCGTTGCCCGCTGGATCCTTACCCACCCCGAGGATCTGGCCGAGGGCGACAGGCTCCAGCTCAAGGTCGTACTGGCGAACTGCCCTGAACTGGACGCACTCGCCGGGCACGTCCGTTCCTTCGCCCACATGCTCACTCAGCTGCAAGGCCACCAACTTCCGGCATGGATCGAGGCAGCGACCACCGCCGACCTGCCCAGCCTCCAGCGATTCGCCCGGCACCTGGAACGCGATCTGGATGCTGTCACTGCCGGACTCTCGCTGCCGTGGAACTCCGGAGTAGTCGAAGGTCATGTGAATCGGATCAAGATGCTGAAGCGCCAGATGTTCGGTCGCGCAGGCTTCGAGCTCCTCCGCAAGCGTCCTGCTATACACCTGACACCCACGTACAACTCTGACTCGTCAACGCAATAGCCTCAGCCTGTGACCGACAGCAGCAGCCAGAACGAGCAGCCTCACCCCACCACCCTGCCTCCCTTTCAAACACTGCTGGACAGTACGAACTGGGCGTCGCTCGCGACAGCCGGCGGGACGGGCGAGGCTCTGCCAGCGGCACTGACACTCCTCACCGACGCTGACCCGGTCGTCAGGGAATCCGCTCTGCACGATGCGCTTGGGCCCGTGACTCACCAGAACAGCATCTACGAGGCCACTGTCCCAGTAGCGCTCTGCGTCGCGGCGCTCCTCGACGATCCGGCCATCACATCGGGCGAGGACAACCCCGGCGCCGAGACACAGAATCGCCCGACTCTCGTGCAGCTGCTCGACTGGCTCGGCGACACCGCCTACGACGCCAACGACGAGTGCGTTGCCATCGACGAACACCACTACGGTGAGGGAATTCACGATGAGCAGATGCGGGCGTTCCGGAACGCCCGCCCGGCGATCTTCTCGGCGGTTCATCGCCTTCTCGGTCATGACGACGCCGACGTGCGCCACACCGCCCTGGTCACCGCCATCCCCCTCATCGAGCACCCCCTCCTCACCCAACACCAGGCCGATCTGGCCGACCACGCCCGACGCCTACTGGCCACCAGCACCGACCGACACCACCGAGACCGCGTCCTCGACGCGCTGAAGGCCTGGGGTCACGACGCCAGCGCACTGGAGAACCCGTCCGACATCGCGGCCCGCAAGCACTACGCCCGCCTCAAAGCCGCCCGCGCTTCCTGGGACGGCAACTGGACAGGCGGCAGCTACAGCGACGACCCGCCGTTCTGACTCAAGGACCATGACCCCCTCAACCACCCATGGGTCACCCTGCGTGGCTGCACCACAAGAAGTGGACCAGTGTCCGCGTACTCATGAGAGTGCTCAGCGAGGTACGGATGAACGTGCCCAGTTGGGCGACGGTGTGAGTGCCAGCCTCAAGCTCGCGCCATGCCGAGGTGCGGTGTGGCCCGCGTGGGCCTATTTGACGAGCCGGAAGTCTGGGTGCTGCAGCCAGGCACTGAGGAACTTCAGATCGCCGACATGCCGGATCCAGCGGTCGCCGCCGCCCGTGTCGTAGGAGACTTCCCTGACGGTGCCAGGAAGCGATGCCACCAGCGCCCGTGCTCGGGCCAGCTCTGCGGCCTCTTCCGCCCGATCGCCAGGGGTGAACCCAAGGACGCCGTCGAAGTCGATCACCGCATGGAGCCGTTGGGCGAAGGCAAGGGCGAGGTGACCGAGCAGAATGTGGTTCACCTGCCCCGAACAGCCGGCGGCGAGTATGAGGCCCTGAACTGGCGGCCGCGAGAAGCCAGAGTAGTCCTCGTCGTCTGCCGGAATGCAGTCGTCCTCCGAGAGGAAGAACATGCCCGCCTCGGCCGTATTGAGGGCGTGCAGACCGAGGACTGCAGGCTCTTGGACTCGGAAGGCCAAGTCCCTGTCAGCCTCGACTTCGACCGGATCGCAGAACGTCTCCAGCCACGGGATCGCACTGGCTCGTATCTCTTCGAAGCTGCGGTGCTCGAAGAGCCACAGCCCCACTGCCGGTCCCGTCAAGACGCCCCCCGAATGCGCGGCCCAGTGCCGTGTGGACCTGGTTCTACCAGGTCCACGGAGAGACATCCGATCGATTGCGGGACACGGACCTGTTGGTCAGGCTGCGTCGTCGCGTTCGATGGCGGCGAGTCGGTTCTTGAGCCGGTAGCTGGGGCCGTTGATGGAGACGACGTCGCAGTGGTGGAGGAGCCGGTCGAGGATGGCGGTGGCGAGGACCTCGTCGCCGAACACCTGCCCCCATTCACTGAAGGTCTTGTTCGAGGTCAGGATGATCGAGCCCTTTTCATACCTCTTTGAGATCACCTGGAACACCAGGTTCGCCTCGGCCCGCTCCAGCGGCTGATAGCCGACCTCATCCACGACGAGGACGCCCGGCCGAAGATAGGTACGGAGTTTGCTGTTGAGCCGACCCGCAGTCTCGGCGGCCTTCAGCTGGCGGACCATGTCGTCGAGGCTGGTGAAGTAAACGGAGAAGCCGGCTCGGCAGGCGGCGACGGAGAGAGCCACGGCGATGTGCGTCTTTCCGACGCCCGGCGTTAACAACGGGTTGCGTCACACGAGCGGATGTCTTGCCTGGTCAGATCGGTGATGCGATCTGTGCATTGTGGTGTGACGGTGCCGTGGCTCCAGCGGGTCGGTCGAGGGTGATAGACACGGGACTATGGCGAAGTTCTTGGTGCTGATCGACGGTGAAGCAGGTGGCTGGAGCGCCGACTGCGGGGCTCTGACCTCTGCGATCCGGGATGGATGGGCCGAAGTCGAGACGGACTCGACGCCTCGTAGCGAGGCACGGAGCTTCTGCTGGTCCTTCGAGTCGGAGGATGGTCCGGGTGAGGCGTATCTGCATGAGGACGGCACCTGCCTATATCTCGACTCGTCGGAGTCGGACGCGGTGCGCTTAGCGGTTGTGTTCCGCAGGCTTGCTCCGGCGGGCCTTGACGTGGTGTTTTGCGATGAGGGATACAACTTCGACGTCCGGCTCCAGTCGGACGTCACGGACGCCGAGCTGATCGAGCTGATGACTGCGGACTGATCTCAGCAGGGCGGTGGGTGTCGCCGCCGCGGCGGGCGAGTTCGCGCCGGAGGTCGAGGTTCTCGCCGTGGGCTTGTTCGAGCGCGTCTCGCAGTGCCTGTACTTCTTCTCGGTGCTGCTTCTTCAGACGAGTGATCTGACTGGTCAGCGCGAGGACGAGGGTGCTCTGCTCGTCGGCCGGAGGCGTCGGTGCGGAAACCGGCCGGGCTTGGGCCCGGAGTCGTTCGATGCGTCCTCGCAGGTCCGGGTGGTTATAGAGGAACGCGTGGGAGACGTTGGCCTCGCGCTGGACGGCCTGGAACGTGATCGACTCACCGCGTTTGACCAGGTTGCGGATCGCCTTCTCGGCCGTGGCGGTCTTGGCCTGGGACTTGGCCTTCGCGGTGGTGGCGAGTGTCTGGGTGCGCTTGGCACGAGCGTCGTCGGTCATGACCGGGTCCTTCGGTGACGGTCGAGGTCGAGAGTGAGCGGAACGGGGCCAGTGGGGGCGGCGCCGCAGCCGCCGCCCTGGACGGCGCGTCCGGGCTTGGAACGGAGGGTGTCCAGCAGCTTCGTGAGGGCCGCATGTTCGGCCCGCCGTTGCAGCAGCCAGACGTTGACCCGGTTTTCGCACTCGCGGCGCGAAGCTCGCGCTGGACCGGAACCGACTGGGTGCCAGGTGCCGTCCAGCGGCTGGCAGTGGACGCGCTGCTGAACCTGGGCGACGGGATCAACCCGAATCCAGCCCCACATCGCCAACCACCGGGCACAGCTCGTCTGCGAAAGCTGGTCCCACTATCTGGCGGCGCCGTAGAACACTGCCGGGCTGCGGTCTGTTCACTGCTCGAGTGGTACCTATGCCCCGGCTCGACACTGCGAGCCGAGGCGGGCGAGCTGAAGACTCCTGCAAATGGTCTCGCCGTGTCACACGCCGCCCCGACCGCAGAACGAAGGAAGTGCCTGTCACGACCGCCTGATCCCCAACGAACGCACGTGAGAGACTCGGTGGTCGGATCGCCGAGGCAGAAGGGCCGGTTGCCATGTCGGAGGCCATACCGCCGCCGGTGCATCTCGACCAGGTGGTGGACGTGCGGCGTCGGGGCATCCGGCACACGATCCCGGAGAAGACCGACAGCCAGGTCGCCCGCCTGCGCAAAGGCTCACGCGGCTGACGACCACCTGGCTTCGACGACGAGCGGTACAAGAAGCGCAACACCGTCGAACGGGCCATCAACTGGCTCAAGCAACACCGAGCCCTGGCCACCCGCTACCACTAGCACCGCTACGTCTACCTTGGCACCGCCATCGCCGCAGCCGTCACCATCTGGCTCCGAACCTGACCGGCCGACCGAGGTCGCTTCGGGGTTTCACGGGAGGGTGAAGCGCCAGTTGTTGCTGGCGTGGTGCTGGCCGGGGGGGTATTCGTGCACCGTTTCGGCGATGAGGGTAAAGCCCACCGCGCGGCAGACCGCGTTCGAGGCCGCGTTTGCCAAACGGGGAAAGGCGTGAACCGCCAGCCGGCGGTGCGCCGAGGGGAGGGCGGCCAGGTGGTCAAGGAGGACTCGGACGGCGGCCGTCGCCCAGCCTTGGCGCTGGTACTCGGGGAAAACGCCCCAGCCCACTTCAAAGATCGGCTCTCCCTCGTGCTCCTTCGGTATGAAGGAGACCGTGCCCACGATGTCCCCCGTCGGGGATTCCACGCGGAACACCCGGCCCTCGTGCGCAGCGTTCAAGCTCATGGCTGTCCAGCGGCGATGGCGGGCGAGGAGCGCAGAATCAGGTTCGGGGCCGCCGAGGTGTGCCGTCATTTCAGAGGTATTGCGCCGCCGGAGCAGCCAAAGGTCGTTGTCCGCCCAAGGGTGGAGACGCACGGGTCCCGTCGTGTGCATGAGGTGAGGAAACAGTCTGGGGCCAGCGACCCGCACCCGATTTTTTCGACATGAGGCGGCAAGGGTGGGTCCGCGTCGGCCGGAACGGACTCGTAGTTGGAGTCGCCTCTCAGGTTACCCGCTCCGTGCTCGACTTACTGATCGTTTCAGAATGAGTTAAGCTGCGGGTCTTGCGCTCGTTGATCTTGATCGGCAGGGTGTCCGGGTGCGTGCTGATCTTGTTCCTGACGACCTGTGGGAGCGGGTGGCCCCGCTGCTTCCACCATCTCCCGACCGGCGCCGCCGACATCCCGGGCGGCTTCGCGTTCCGGATCGGGCAGCTCTCGCGGGCATCATGTTCGTCCTGCGGACCGGCGTTGCCTGGCGCGACGTTCCGGCCGAGACCGTGGGCTGCTCCGGAGTCACGGCCTGGCGCCGGCTGCGGGACTGGACCGAGGCCGGCGTCTGGCCACGCCTGCACGCCGCCCTGCTGGCCGAACTCCGCCGCGCCGACCTGCTGGAGCTGGACGACTGCTCCGTGGACGGATCGCACGTCCGGGCCCTTAAAGGGGGGATCACGTCGGCCCCTCACCCGTCGACCGCGCCCGCCCCGGCTCCAAGCACCACCTGATCGTCGACCGCCACGGAACCCCGCTCGCCGTCACCCTCACCGGCGGCAACCGGCACGACGTCACCCAGCTCTTGCCCCTGCTCGACGCCGTCCCGCCGATCCGGGGCCGGCGGGGACGTCCCCGCCGCAAGCCCCGACGCCTGTACGCCGACCGGGGCTACGACTTAGACAAGTACCGCCGCCTGCTGTGGAAGCGGGGCATCAAACCGCTGATCGCCCGACGTGGCGTCGCCCACGGCTCCGGACTGGGCAAGGTGCGCTGGGTCGTCGAGCGCGCCTTCGCCTGGCTGCACCAGTTCAAACGACTCCGCACCCGCTACGAGCGATGCGCTGACCTCCACCAGGGCCTGCTCCAACTGGCCTGCAGCCTCATATGCCTCCGCCGTCTTCGAACCTCATTCTGAAACGATCAGTTAACGAGCGGGCTCGCGGCCATCACATGATCGGCCGGACAGGCCCAAGTAGTCGACGCGCACACCGTTCGCGGACACGGAGAAGCCGCTCGGCAGTTGGGTCTCGAAGTAGTAGCTGCCGGAGGCGAGGTCGCCCCAGTAGTTGATGTTGCAGGTGTTCTGCTTGGAGCCCTTGCCCTCGTCCGGTCCAAAAACGTCCTTCCAGACTTCGAGGCGGAATCCGTCCGACATGTGGGGCGATCCGCTGCAGCTCCATAGGGAGACGGAGGTGCTGGTGCGGTCGGTGTTCTTGTCGCTCCAGCGACAGGACGTCATCGTCTCTGAAGTTGCTGATCGAGTAGCCCTCGGCGTGCGCGGGTGCGATG
The DNA here is from genome assembly GCF_042716875.1 of Streptomyces sp. NPDC058646. Lineage (NCBI taxonomy): Bacteria > Bacillati > Actinomycetota > Actinomycetes > Kitasatosporales > Streptomycetaceae > Streptomyces > Streptomyces sp. NPDC058646. The sequence continues at coordinate 9,477 of NZ_JBHXRK010000048.1, forward strand.
CCGGCGCCCGGTCAGAATGGCGGCGGCCGCGGATGACACGCGTGCGTATGTGGTGACACGTTGGCCTCGCGTGCTGGTGGCCGGGTCTGGGGGTGGCGGACTAAAGGCTCCGGACGGTCAGGGGCGGGCGGCGCCATGTCAGTGCGAACGCCATGCCTGCTGGGAGCAGGGCGGCGACGAGGAGCAGTGCGGGGAGGGAGTCGGCGGGGTGGAGGATCCAGGCCCATTGTTCGGGTTGGCCGTTGCGGGCCCAGCCTGTGGCGGCGCAGGTGAGGGGGATGCAGGCCAGAGCTGAGGTGGACAGGTGTTGGCCGAGGAGGGGCATGATGAGGAGGGCGAGTGCGGTGTAGCCGGCGAGGCTGCGGCCCAGGACGGTGGTGAGGCCGTCCGAGTCGGCGAGGCGGCCGACTATTGCGGTGCTCAGTCCGAGGAGGCCGATGGCCCCGGCGAGTGAGGTGTCCCAGACGCGCAAGGGTCGGGTTGCGACCGTCCTGGTGGCGAGGTCGCCTCGGCCCGTGCCGTAGAGAAAGACGATCGCCGGCGCCAGAGTGATCAGGTGTCCGATGAGGAAATCGCCTGAGGCTCCGGTCAGTGCGGGTACGGGGAGCTGGGCGTCGCCGATGAGGAGGCCGAGGGCGATCGTGGCGATGAGGGTGGCCAGGAGGGCGGGGACCGCGCGGGCCTTGTACCACCAGATCACTGGCTGTTCCCGGCAGCGATGGCGATCGACGAGGCTGACGCCGACGCGGCGTACGAGGCGCTGGCCGACGAGGAGCGATGGCCGGTGTTCCGGATCCCGTTCCGCGGAGGCCACAGCGCCGTCGTGTTGGCGCGCAATCTCGCCGACGACACGGGGACCGAGTACCTCGTGACGCACCCCTCATGGAGCCGCCTCGGACATCTGGCCACGCTCGACGGACACCAGGCCGGCCCAGGCCTGTCGTGGCGCGAGCTGATCCATATCGCTCGTACCCCCGATCCGACCGCCCCCGGAGTCCACGACCCGAACGCCCGCCTGCTCCTACTCCTGCCCGCCCTGGGCGACAGCGATCTGCCGACCGACGCGGCCGACGCGCTTCGCGGCGCGCTCACGTGGGCGGGAGCGCCAGAGACGGAATCCCACCGAGTAGTCGAAGCCCTGCTTGTGGACCATCCGTACTGGGAGCCGGCCGGATGGTTGCTGCCGCCCGCATGTGCCCTCACCCGCCGGTACCTGCGCCACGGGGCCGACCGACCGAAAGCACCGCCGGGCCTGGGGGTCCGCGACAACGCGGGCCGGGGACGGCGGCGGGTCTCTGGTAGTCGGGCCCGTCATCGTGTGGGCTCGATCAGCCCGCCACGTGCTTTCGTCCTTCGTCATCAAAGCCCCAGTCTTGGGCGGCCAGTACCCAGGCCCGGTATTGAAACCGCATCAGCACTGCCAGCACGGCAATACCCGCCACTCCGCCCGTGACGAATCCGGCGACTGCCGAGTGGTCGGATGCGAGCACGGCGAGCAGGCCGGCAACCGAGCCGGTCAGGACCGCGGTGATCACGCCGATCATTCCGGCGATCGTCCGGAAGACCTGCCAGTACCCGCCGTGCAAGCCCTGAAGGCCAAAGCGTTGTGAGGGCGGGACGCTGGCCAGGTAGTCGGTCAGCTCGGGGGCTACGTCGAAGTAGTAGGCCCGCAGCCGAGCGATCCGTTGGGCGTAGCGGAGGTCTTCGATTCCGGACTGGAGGACCCGGTCGCTGGTAACGAAGCCGACGAAGGAGAGCGTGGACAGCAAGATCAGGCCGAAGGCGTAGAACGCGGTGCCGATGCCGGTCGCCGTGGCGATCAGGCCGAGGGCGACCATCCCGGCGGACACCGAACCGATGAAGATCGTCGCCCGGCTGGTCGATTCGCTGATCGTCGCGGCTCGCGCTCCCTGCAAGGTGAAGTGCTCGGTGGTCACGAATGAGACGGCGGCCTGCCGCGGCTCTCGGTCATGTGCCCCGGTTCTGGCGTTCTCGTCGGTGTTCGTAAGACCACCAGCTTCCTGGATGCGGCCCGCATGTCTTGCCGATGATCTCCTCGGACACAGCAGGACATCCAGCACCACCTGCCGCATGTCGGGAAGCGCAGGGGCTCTATCTGTGGGTCTCCGGCGGCACTCAGTCGATGCGGGATGCCTCGTCCGATGAGCTGCGTCTATGTGAAAAGTCGAAGTGTCGGTATCTATGGGGTTGCAACGCATGCCGGCGCGCCGAGGGCCGGTTCGGCAGTGTCCTGGGTTCGTCGGTCGGTTTCTGCCGCAAGACCGGCCCCGGCCCCCGCAGGATCGTGGTGGCGGGGGGCCGGTCGGCGGCCGGGCGCTGTCAGCCGAAGAACTCCTGCAGTTCGCGGGTGAGGTCTTCGGGCCGCTCCTGGGAGAGAAAGTGGCCGGCGCCCTTGAACTCCACGTAGCGCACGTCGCTCGCTTTGCCGTCGAGGAGGGCGGGGACGAAGGCGAAGTTCATGCCGCCCATGGCCAGGACGGGCATGGTCAGCTGGTCGTAGGTGCGGGCCTCTTCGATGTCCTGGTTGAAGGTCTGGTACCAGGCGTTGGACGCGCGGACCGCGCCGGGCTGCTCGTAGGCGGCGGCGTAGATGTCGCGGCTGGCTTCGTCGATGGCGTGGGGGTCGAGGGTTTCGAGGTTGATGATGTAGTCGATCAGGAGCCGGTAGCGGCCTGCGAGGAGTTTTTCGGGCAGGTCGTCGACCTGGTTGAAGGCGAACCACCACAGGTGCGGTTGTCCGGGCTGGGGCATCATCCGCAAGTCGTTGAAGACCTCGCCGGGATGGCCGACCTCCCAGAAGGCGAGCTTGTTGGTGGCTTCGGGGTGGTTGGCGGCGAAGGCGTAGGCGACCATCGCGCCGATGTCCTCACCCGCGATGTTGACCTTCTCGTGCCCGAGGTGGCGGACGAGTTCGTAGATGTCGCGTGCCATCGTCTTCTTGTCGTAGCCACCCTCGGGCTTGGCCGAGCCGCCCATGCCCCGGTAGTCGACAGCGATGACCTCATACCGCTCGGCGAGAGCGGGCATGACCTTGTGGAACTGCCACCACGTCTGGGGCCAGCCCGGCAGGAGCACCAGCGGCTCCCCGCGGCCGCCGGTCACGTAGTGCAGGCGGGTGCCGTTGACATCGGCGTAGTGGTGCGCGAAGCCCTCGAGAGCCGGTTCGGTGACGGGGGTGGTAGTCATGTCTGTCCTTCGTTGTTCCCGGACAGCAAGGCGGTCCAGGAGGGGATGTGTGCCGGTCTGGCGGCGAACCGCAGCACAAGCCGGTCGGGATAGCCGGCCAGGCCCACGGTGTGCAAACGGCTGTCCGCCCTCAGCTCGGTGACGAACCACCAGCCGGTAGCCGGGGGGGAATGGCTGCGGTACTGCGTCTTGGGGGTGTGACGTCCGGTATGTGGCCGTAGCCGGCCGGTGTGTCGGCTACGGCCCAAGACCACGTCGCTCGTTCCAGCGACGTGAGGTGGGCATCAAGGCAACAGGACAGCCTTGCCCCGGTTGCGGTGGGCTTCCAGGTCGGCCTGAGCCAGAGCGGCCTCGGCCAAGGGGTAGGTACGCCAGATCGGCACGGTCAGTTTTCCGGAGGCAGTCAGTTCAGCCAGTTCGGGCAACGCCTCCGGGACGCGGTCGGAGGGGTCCATGCCGGTGAAACGCACACCATGCTGGGCGGCGTTCATGTCGGCTATCGTGATCACACGCTCCGGGCCGCCGGCCAGCGCGATCGAGTCGGCAAGCACGCCCGCACCAGAGGTGTCGAACACCTTGTCTACGCCCTGCGGTGCGGCCGCGCGCACCCGTTGAGCCCAGCCGTCGCCGTAGGGAACGGCGATGGCACCCAGGCCCGAGACGCGCTCAAGGTCAGCCGGTGCGGCAGTACCGATGACGGTGATGCCGCGGGCAACCGCGAGCTGTAACTGTACGGCGATGGCGCCGACGCCACCTCCCGTTCCATGGATCAGCAGCGTCTGACCGGCTTTGAGATCCAGGTGCCGTAGTGCCCGGTAGGCGGTCTCGCCGACTGTGGGCAGGGCAGCAGCCAGTTCCCACGACAGGCCCTGCGGCTTTATTACTGGTGCGGGCATCAGGGCGTACTCGCTGTAGGAGCCTGCCGGTGTCACACCGAAGACGTCGTCGCCGACCCGAACACCGTTGACGGCCTCTCCGACGGCGTCAACTACACCGGCGGCGTCCAGGCCCGGGGTGATCGGAAAGTGGGCCGGGAAAATGTTGACCAGCTCACCACGGCGGATCTTGTTGTCGACCGGGTTCACCGAGGCCGCCCTCACCCGCACGCGGACCTCATGCGGGGCGGGCTGGGGGACGTCGATCTCTGAGACGGTGAGAACGTCGGGGTCGCCGAAGCGGGTGTAGGTGATAGCGATAGGCATAGGTACTTCCCTGGATGAGTGGCGGGCGCAGTCTTCGCCGGAGTCCTGCGGGGTGGGCCGTGTTGCCCGGGGCGTCGGCCGAGGTGCGTTGCCCAGGAGGTGCTGGCACCGGTTGGGGTGACGGCGCCGGTGTGGGCAGGCGGGGTGTTCCGTGCGGGGCTCCTGCCCCGGACCGGCCGGTCCGGGGCAGGAGTGGGCCTCGGGGCTGGAGGGGTGGGGGTTACTGCGGCATCAGGCCGGCGACGATGGGCAGGATCTTCTGCCCGTTGGGGCCGGTCCAGGACTGGGCGAGTTCGGCCAGGAGCTGGTTGGTGGAGGTGATGGTGGCGCCGCCGGTCTCCATGCGGCGCAGGGCGACCTGGTCGGCCATGGCGGTGGGGGAGCCGCCGGCGTCGGCGACGACCTGGACCTGGTAGCCCTCGCTGAGGGCGGTGAGGGTGGGGAAGACGGTGCAGACGTCGTTGGTGACACCGGCGATGATCAGGTTGCGCTTGCCGGTGGCCTTGACCGCGGCGGCGAAGTTCTCGTCGTCCAGCGCGTTGACGACGCCCTGGCGCTGGACGCGGGCCGCGTGCTCCTGGGGGGCGATCTCCTCGAGCTCGGACAGCAGCGGGCCCTGGGCGTAGCTCTCCATCGAGGAGGTCAGGACGAGGGGGATGTCGAGGGCCTTGGCGGCCTTGGCGAGGGCCAGGGCGTTGGCCTTGAGCTCCTCGAAGCCGATGGAACGGACCCATCCCATGGTGCCGACCTGGTGGTCGATCAGCAGCATCGCGGTGTTCTCGGCGTTGAAGGTCTGCTCGGACATGGTGTCTCTCCAGGTGAGGGTGGCGCGTCTCGCCATCGGGACGCACGCTGGGAGATCAGCCATGCTTGGCCTTCCCCTGCACCTGAACGGCGGCGGCCGGCAGGTCCGCGACTTCGTCCACGTCGAAGACATCGCCGAAGCCACCATCATCGCCATGCTCGCCCCCGGTGCCGACCGCCAGACCCTCAACATCGGCACTGGCCAGGCCACCTCCATCGCCGATGTGGCCCAGCTCATCCGCAACCACTACCGCGATGCCGAGTTCCAGGACCGGCCGCTGCCTGAGGGTGACCCGCTCGGCAGGGACGGCCGGCACGGCCCGCATGACCGCCGCCCTGGAGTGGGGGCCCCGGATCATGGTGGCCGAAGGCGTGGCCCGCTACGTCGCCTGGCTCGACAACGCCCCTGCGGCCCTGCCTGACTTCCTGCGCCGTGAGGCCTCCGAAGCCGCCTGAACCTCCCGACCCGACGACGACCAGGAGCAAGCCAGGTGCCCGAGTCCATCCGTATCGGTGACTACGTCCGCAGCCCTTCAGCGTCCGGCCTGGACGCCACCGGCTACGCGAAGATCAGCGAGTTCGAGCTGTCCGACTTTCTCACCCGCTGGGACCGCCTCCACGACGACGCCCTCCAGGTTATGCCCGAGCGGATCCACCCCACCGCACGGATCCACCCCAGCGCGATCACCGCGAAGACGTGATCATCGGCCCCGGTGTCCGTGTTCACGAATTCTCGACCGTCCGCAAGCGCTCCGTCCTTGCCGCCGGCGTCTCGGTCGGCTTCGGATGCGAGGTCACCCACTCCTTTGTCGGGGAGAACGCCGTTCTCGGCCACCAGGTGGGCATCGGCCATTCCATCGTCGGGGCCGACGCCCACCTGTCCGCGAACCTCGTCATCGCGGCGATCAGCCTGTGGAACTACGACATGCGCGTACCCGTCAAGGAGATCGTCCTTCACGGCCCCGGCGACGAACCGCCCTACCGGTGCACCACGTCCCAGTTCGGAGGCCTGATCGGCGACCAGGTCCAGACCGGCAGCATGATCACCCTCGGCCCCGGCCTCGCCGTGGGCCGCCACTCGGCCATTGCGGCCAGCGTCTGCATGGGCAGCGCCATCGTCCCTGCCGCCAGCGTCGTGCGGTCTTCCTCGCCCGAGGTAGTCATCGAGTCCCGCCGCATCTGAACGCCCCGGCCGAACTCCGCAAGCGGGCAGCCCGCATGGCCAGGCTGACCCGCAGCGGTGGCCAGCTCCACGCCACCAACATGGGTGCGGCTCGGGCATTGACCCATGGCCCGGCGGCGGGTACTCCTGGCCGGGGAGTTCGGATGTCCGGGGAGTGGTTCGATTTCCGCGACACGAACGACCCCGTCGCCGTGATACGGAAGGCCTGCAACGATGCGCTGGCCGACCTGGAGGACTGGGACGCGCTCTCGGAGTAACACGCACCCGACTGCGTCACAAATTTCCGCTGGCCGGTGGTGGGAAAAACGCTGCCAGGCCGGCCGTCGGCACTCCCTCGCCTGAGGGGCCGCGGCGCCTTCGTACAGGTGCTCAAGCTGCGGCTTCGCCGGGGTTCTCATCTTCCGGGGAGTCCTTCGGAAAGAGCCACCGCCGAACCACGGTGTATCCAGGGGGGAGCTCATTACCGGTCAGTTCCCTGTACCTCGCCTTGGCCTCCTCGCTGGCGCGGTGACCGGGAGGCAGCCTTCGCAGGAAGGGGTCGCGGTCAGGGTCGCTGGAGGACTGACGAGACTGGTCCGTGGTTTCAGCGGCGGAGAGCGGCTCCTGATCCTCGGGGCCCAGCGAGACGGCGAGACGGGCGGCGATAACGGCCAAGGCCACGGTGACGACTACTCCACCAACGGCGAGAACCTTCGGCTTGTGCTTCCGGTACAGCCTCTTCGCCTTCTCGACGGAGGAGGTGGACTCGTCATCCTCGGGCGTGTCATTCACGCGCACAGATCTACCGGAACCATCCTGCACCTGTCAGGTGATTACTCGACATCGCTGGATCAAGTGCCTTAGCTTGTCGTTTATGGTCCGGGGTCGAACGAGGGTCGAACTTGTTCGGTGTTTTCCCAGTTCACCGGATGTGTGAGGGGCCGCGGGTCGATCCTGTGCTGAGCGACAACGCAGCAACGGAGGCCGGGATGGCTGGCTGGCTGGCTGCACGAGCTGGCCCCGTCATGAGAACGGCCTCCCCCTTGGAGGATGAGGGGAGGCCGTTCTACACCGGGCTGTGCGCTGCGGCTGGTTCAGATGACGGCGCTGGATGTGCCGGCGCGACGAGCGCGCCGGATCCAGGACCTGGTGCTGTCAGTACTTGCCGTGGTGGTCGGCCTTGTGGTGCCCGTCCGAGCCGCCGTTGTTGATGCAGGTGTTGCCGAAGGCCGGGTTGAGGAGGCCGACGACGTTGACGGTGTTGCCGCACAGGTTGACCGGGATGTGGATGGGCACCTGGACGACGTTGCCGGACAGGACACCCGGGGAGCCGATTGCAGCGCCCTCTGCCGTGGCGTCGGCGGCGGCCATGCCGGCCCCCCCTGCCAGGACGGCACCAGCGGCGGCGGTAACGGCTACGGCCTTGGCGAAACGGAACATCAAGATCTCCTTGAACTCATTCTGCCGCGGGAAAGTACGGCACTGGACGATGTCCCCCACAACGGCCGGAGGCACCCGCCGGTCACGGATGATGGGCCGAATTGGTGAGCTCGAGAAGCGTCCGCTCTGCCTGACCCAGGCCGCGACCGCCCGAGCCGGCATCCGCGCCGCCATCGCCCTGCGGGCTGACTGTTCCGATTCGGGGCTGACCGTAGCCACAGGCGTGAAGGGGTACATGGGCATGGACAGCGACGGCGTGCTGGTGCTGCCCGATCAAGGCGACACACGGATCATCGTGTGCCGGGGCGATTTCGACATGGACACCCTCGCCCCGTTCACTGCCGCCACTCAAGAGGCTGTGGCCGATGAGGGCGTCAGGCGGATCATCATCGACGTGGCGCAGGTGACCTTCACCGACTCCTCCATGCTCAACGCCCTGCTGACCACTCACCGCCGTGGATGCCTGATCCTCCTCGGCCGCCTGCAGGACCAGCTCGCCCGCCTGCTGGAGCTGACCGGCGCGGACACGGTATTCACCATCACGGGCAGCCTCGAGGCCGCCCGCGCCCAACCCCTGCGCTGACCGCAACCCCCCGGGGGGGACGTGCGGGATGGGTCCCGCCGCCGGGGCGTTCGGGGCGGGTCCGAGCCGGGCCAGATCTCCCCGGCCTCCGTGGCGGTGAGCCACCACTTCGTGCAGTGGTAGGGCGCCAGCCCCCGAGGCGGGGGACTACCAGTGGAGTGCCGCGTAGATGGTCTTGCCGCCTTCCGGCATCGGCTTGATGCGGATGCGGGTGGCCAGTCGCTTGATCACGAACCATCCCCACCCGCCGGTCCCGTCCGTACGAGGGGTGTTGAGCTGGGGAAGACGGGGGCTCTGGTCGGTGACGCAGACGTCGACAGAGTCGTCCAGCAGTTCCAGGTGCAGCACAGACGGGCCGTCGGTGTGCCGGATCGCGTTGGCGACGAGCTCGGCCACCACCAGGAGCACGTCGTCCATGCTCCCGGCCTTGGCAGGGGCCCGCAGGCGGGATGCGCCGGCCAGGAAGGCACGGGTGGCGTCCCGTGCTGATGCGGCAGGCCGGCTCATACGGGACAGGGGACGATCCAGGACGGCGGTACTCACCTATTCCTCCTTCCACCCGGCGGGCTTATATGTCGCGCATGCCCCGCTGTGCGCACGGAAACCGAGACATGGCCTGTCGCCTGAGGCCCGGGATGAGGAAGCGGCCGGCCGCGGTACGGGCACCTGCGGTGTTCACGACGTCGTCCGGGCCCGGCAGCTGAGCAGGCGGCGCGGCGGAGCAAAGCGTCCCCCAGCTCTCGGTCGCCGCACCGACCCTCGAATCTGGACCCTCTTGCCCACGGCTATCGCGTGGGAAAGAGGTGTCATTTTGCGAAAAAGGCTTGCCCATGGCACCTGACCTGCACAAATTCAAGATCACCCGATTCCGGGGGTCCCACCCCCGGTCACACCTGCGGTCCCCCGCCTAGTACAACCGTGCAGACAACCCTCCAGCCGCCCTCCGGTGCAACCCCTCGCGAGGCTCAGCGGGAGGGCTCCCAGCCTTCCGGGCCGACGCCTCGCCACTCAACGAAATCGGGGTCGGTGAGGTCCACGTCCTCGGCGTTCTCCAGCCCAGCGGTCGCGAGGAAGACCCGGATGTCGGCCGGCCGGTGCGCCACCCCGATCGCCACGCCGTCGTAGCGCACCCGACGCCAGCCCTGCTCATCGGGCGGGTAGATGATCAGCTTCGCGGACATGCGCCCAGCCTGTTCCCGTCGCTCCCCGCTGGCACCTGGCCGCGCGCGAACGGGTGAGGCAGCAGATCGCCGCCGCCTGCGGACAGCCACACCGTGACCTCAGCCCCGGAGTACGTTCGGAGGTACGGGGTGCGGCGCTGGCCACCAGGGCCGCGACGGGGGCCGCACCCCGACAGGGCTTGCCGACCGTGCGACGCCCGCGGCTTGAGCCGGTTCCCTCGTGCGGGTAGACCCGGGTCTGGCGGCGAACCGGTCCGGTTCCAGCACCGTCGCAGGGCTAATGAAGCCAATCGACGAGCAGCACATCGCGGAGCCCGGCCTGGTGGTCCTGGACATCACCGGCGGGGACGAGGACACCGTCCGGGCCGTCATGGCCGCGCTGGAAGAGCACTGGGCCACATCAGGCGTTGGCCCGGTGCGCCGGGATCCCGGCGAGCCCGGTGTCCGGGCCCGGATCCACGCCGACGTCCTGCGCCCGGGACGGCACGCCCCGTGACCCTGGGCAAGCCTGTCGTAAGGGGCTTGCCCAGGGTCGCCTAAGGCTTGCCCAGTGCTGAGCGCTCCCACAGCGGCCGGCCCTGGCCGCCACCGCAGTGGGCGCAGTGTCCCAGGCGGGCGATGCCGGGCGCGCCGATGGTGTCGGCGGCATCGAGCAGCAGCCTGGTCAGCCCGCTCAGATGGTCCTCGTGCAGGGCCAGGTCGTGGCGCTTGCCGACCATGACGTCCAGGGCGATGTCGGGGCCGAGGGTGCGGGAGTCCCAGCTGATGCCGCGGGTGGCGGTGGCGATCATGTCGTGCATTTCGCTCGCAGTCTGCGCCCCGGTCAGCTGTACTCGCGACGCCAGGATGACGTCCGATGCCTGGGCGAAGGACAGGATGCCCGCAGGCCGGGCGAACGGTCCGCTGGTAACGACCGGGGAGGGATGTGTGCCCGTGAGCCGGGCCATATATGTAGTCGCCTGGCCCGTACGGCCAGGCCGCCGCGGCCGCGACGTCGAAGGCCACACTCTTGTCCTGCTTCTTTCGTCTCATGACTCCGTCGTACGGCCACTGAGGAGGCTTCGGCCGACTCCGGGCAGACGCGTCCCAGACGGTGCGGCCACGACCTTGGAAGGCGTCCCGCCCTGCGGCCCGGACGCTGGGCAAGCCCTCCATCCCGAGGGCTTGCCCAGCAGGAACCGTGACCGATCCGGATCCCGCGATCGGTCAAACAGCACGTCAGCGCCGTGACCGGTCCGTGCAACTCCCGCCGCGCCGGTGACCGGTCATCGGACACCGGCCAGCAGCATCCTCGCCCGGGAGCCGCGGCTGACGGTGACCGATAACGCCGCCCGCCCCGCTCCGGTGGGGGTGGTCAGCCCGTGCTCGGGGTGGCTTGCCCAGGCTCTCCTTGGGCTTGCCCAGCGTGCGTCGCGGTCAGCTGCGGCGGCGGAAGAGGCCCCGGCCGGGCCTGGCCGGCTCCCGGTCGTCCTCCGCGGGTGGCGGCACCGTGGCTTGGTGGCGGGCGGCCTGTTCGCTGGCGACGTCGTCGGCGTGGCAGATGCCGCACACGGTCAGGTCTCCGGCAGTCCAGGCGCCGCCGCGCGCGGTGACCTCCTCCCAGCGGACGTCGGTGAACTTCCGCCCACACCGCCTGCACACGGGACGCTGCGCCTCCCGCTCGGCGGCACGACGCTGTGCCGCCCGCTCGTCGACGCGGGCGGCCTGGACGCGGTAGAGGGCGTCGCCGTCGGGGTTGTCGAGCGCGGCCGCCAGCATCTGCTCGCCGGTCCGTCCCAGCCGCCGCCACACCGCCGCGTCGGCGCCGTGCTCCTGGAGCTGCTCCAGGGTGGTGACGAGGACGGGCACCGCCTGGCCGTAGTCGAGGGCGGTGATCCCCCGGTGGTAGGTCTCGTACCGGCGCGGCGCCCAGTAGCGGCGGCCGGCCTCCTCCAGCACCTTCACGGTGTTGTCGACCTTCGCCGCCGTGGTGTCCGCGAACACGAACGCGAGGGGCACCAGGCCCTCCCTGCCGGTCGGCGGGTAGACCCGGCGCCACAACCGCTCCTCGTGGTCGACCCTCTCGATTGCGTCCGGCCGGGACCGGACCAGGTCCACGGTGCGCTTGTCCGCATCCGACGGGAGCAGCCGACCCCACTCCCAGTACCGGGCCAGTTTCTGCACCAGGTCGTGGGCGTCCTCAGTGCGGCGGTCGATCTCCAGCAGCAGCACCGGCACCCCCGCCGCCGGCGCCCGCACCGCCAGGTCCGCCCGCTGCACGAAGCTGTTGCCCAGCCGGTGCCCGATCTCCGTCTGAAAGCCGAGCCGGTGACCGATCCCGGCCCGGTGAAGTTCCGCAGCCGTCGAGGTGACCGCCACGGCGTGGTCGTCGTAGCCGGTGCCGAGCAGCTCCCCCGTGTCCGGGTCGTACTTCTCCTCACGCAGCACCGAGACCCGTATCCCCTTCGGCTCCAGCAGCTTCCTCGCCTCGCCGTGTCCTCGCTTCGTCAGCACCCACAACTGTCGCTGGTCTTCCTGAACCGATTCAATCCTCACCAACTGGTGGTCCTCCAGACCAGGAGGTTGTCCCGCGTGAGCTTGTCGTGCCGGTTGTCCGGACGGGTCAGCTTCCACAGCTGGTCAGGCGTGGCCCTCTGGAAGATCCCCAGCGCTTGGAGCAGTTCTCGGCGCCTGGGTCCGGTCGAAGTCCTCATGTGCTGAGGTCGCCTCTGTACATGAGGGTTGTCGGACCTGCGGCGGCCCCTTGCCCGCCTGGTCTGACCTGCGGATACGCCCGGCCCTCTGGGACGGGGCACGGAGGGGGTGATGGAGGGGTCTACGGAGGGGGGCTTTCCGGGCCCGGTCGGGGGTCTGCTCGGGCTCGTCGGCGGTGCTCGCCACAGGTGCTCCTGAAGGGGTGAGGGCGGGCCTATCCCGCCATTCACCTGCTACAGGTCGGTTTTTCGGCTCCGGTGTGACGCCGCCCTCGGACAACCTCTCCGCCGTGACCGCATCGTGATCACCCCTGTCCTCTGCCAGTGAACTTGGACCGCCTGCCATCGAAGCTGGACGGGTTCACGGGGTACGCGTTGGCAGGGGGCATCAGGACGTCGGACGCCACGAAGCAGGCCGCCCCGCAGCTGCCGTACGGCCCGCAGGGACCTGAGGTGTTGCGTCTTCGGTGCCATGGCGGCCCGTGTACCCCGATCCGCGCCGTCCACAGGCGGCCGGTCTCCTTCTCTCCTCCACCTCAGACAGGGCCTGGTCCACGGCGGGGTGGGTCAGCTGTCGTCGGCGAGGATCAGATCGGCAGCGTGGTGCCGACAGGCACGGGTGTGCCAGGTCACCGACAGGGCACCGTCATCAGCGCACAGGGTCCGCACCTCACCCGTGACTGCGGTGGCCCGGCACAGGCCTCGCAAGACGGTCTTCAACGGGAACAAGTCCGCCATGGGGCGACTGCGTGTCGACGGTTCCATCATCCGCTCCCGCGTGCCGGCACCAGCGTGACATCTCGCCATGGCTCGAGAAGAACACCTACCCCGCCGATGCTCCCAGCAGCCGCGACCCCACAAGCCACATCGGCGAAAGCGCCTGGCAAGCGCGGCTCACCGCACGCTCAGAAACCGCGCACCACCACGCCGCATCAGGCAGCAGCACCACAGCGACCCCCCGATGGCGGCCGGCCAGCCCCCGCTCCGGCTCCCGGCCAGCACCCGCTCCCCTGAGGACCAGACGGCCCCGGGCCGGTCCGCCGCCCCGGTCGGGGGCGAACGTCAGGGCGTGGCCAAAGCTGTCCAGTCGATCAGCATGACGCCGCCGCTTGCGCCGCTGGCCAGCCCGAACAGCGCAATGCGCATGCCGGGGTGCAGGCGGCCTTGTTCGGCGGCGAGGGCGAGTTGAAGGGGCAGGGTGGCAGCGGCCACGTTGCCCGTTTGGGGGAAGGTCGGCACAACGCTGTCGGGCCGGACGCCGAGGCGTTCGGAGAAGGTGTTCACGAAGGGGACGGACGGCTGGTGGACGCAGACCAGGCTCAGTTCGCACGGGTCGGTGTCATGCTCCTTGAGCCACTGCAGGGCGCGGGTATCCAGGCCGAGGAAGGACGCCAGGAGCAGTTGGGAATCGATGTCCAGCTGGTGGAGGAGGTGGGGGGCGTGGTGGGGGTTGAAGAGCGTGGCGGCGGGCCAGCCGCTGGAGTTGGCCATGAACGTGCCGGCGAGGATCCCCGGCTCGGGGCCGACTTCGACCATGACAGCTGCGCCCATGTCGCCGCCGGTCATCGAGGCGAGGGCAGTGCGCATCTCGGCGCGGCTGGTCATCGTCCAGCGGCTGAGCCGACTCAAAGTCTCGCCGCAAGTGATCAGGATGCGCCGGTAGCGGCCGCAGCGGATGAGGGCGTCGGCGACTTCGAGGGCGTTCAAGACGCTGTTGCAGGCGTTGGAGACGTCGAAGACCGGGCAAGTCAGACCAGTTTTGGCGGCGACGATGTGCGCGTTGGCGGGCTCTTGGACATCCGCACTGACGGAAGCGAACAGGAGCAGGTCGACGTCGCCGGGCTCGAGCCCGGCCTGGGCCAATGCCTTGGTGGCGGCGTGGGAGGCGAGGTCGGAGGGCAGGACGCCGTCGTCGGCGACGACGCGCTCCTGGAGCCCGTAGGTCCGCCGCAGGAGTCCGGGGGGAATGCGCAGCGTGGGGCTGTGGGCGCGCAGCCGGTCCTCGATGGCCTCGGAAGTCTGGCGGCCTTCGGGGAGGTGGACGGCGACCTGGGTGATCTGGCTGTAGACGCTCATGCCGCCACCTCCACAGGTGCGGTGGGTGCGGTCGGTGCGGTCCGGGGCAGGCCGGTGACGGCGTGCTTGACGCGGTCGGACAGCCACAGTGGGGTCATCGTGTGGAGGGGGATGAGGAAGCGGGCGTCGAGACCGACGCTGTAACGGGCCTTGGGACGGCGGGCGGAGAGCGCGGCGGCGATGACTTTGGCGACCGGTTCGGGGCCGGGAACGCGCTCGTTGACGGCGGTAAACAGGGTGCGCGAGCGCTCATAGCCCGCCCCGCCGACGGAGTCGACGCTGCTGAGGTCGGCGACCGCCCGGTCCAGCATGGCCGTCGCGAACGCGCCCGGCTCTACCAAGGACACCCGTACGCCGGCGTGGGCCGTCTCCACCCGCAGGCAGTGCGTGATCGCGCTCAAAGCGTGCTTGCTCGCGCTGTACCAGCCGCCCAGTGGCCACGGCACCCGCCCCAAACCCGAGGACACGTTCACGATCCGGCCCCCGCCCCGCCGGCGCATCCACGGCAAGGCGAGCCGACAGATCCGCATGGCACCGAGGAGGTTCACTTCCAGCAGATGACGCGCCTGCTCATCACTCACGTCTTCAACAGCCCCGGCCTGGGGGACGCCGGCGTTGTTCACCACCGCCCACGCGCCACCTGTCGTCATGTCCTCCACCTGGGCCATCGCCTCCCGGCAGGAGACCGGGTCCGCCACATCCAGCAGCACCGTCCGCAGGGCAAGCCCCCGCCCCGCCGCCGCGGCAAGCAGGACATCCGCCTTCTCGTGACTGCGCACGGTGGCGATCACATCCCAGCCCACGCCCGCCAGCCGCAAGGCGGTGGCGGCACCAATACCACCCGTCGCCCCCGTGACCACCACACTGCGCCCCGCACAGCGGTCGCCCGAAGCACCTGCAATAGCCATACGCCTGCCCTCGTATCCCTGACGGCTGCGCGTCCCTCTACGCCAGCGCACCCTGTGATCAACGAGCTGACCCGGTGCGCGGATGCGGCAGGCACCGCCCCAAGGGCCACTACCACCGCCGGCCCCGGCATCGTCACCGCCCTGGCCGCTTCCCTCCCCAGCAGCGGCCCCGCCGACCAGCGCGGCAATCTCGGCCCGCCGTCGCAGCTCGACAGATTCATCCGCATCATGGAGAAGGAGGGGGCGATTCCGCACCCTGCCGTGGATGGCTGAGGCCAGCTCGAATGGAGCAAGCCGGGCCGGCGAGAGCAGCAACCCACACCTCCACGCTGCGCCTCGCAGGCCCGGCTACCGCGCCTTTCGACCCGGCCGCCCGACCTCGTCACCCGCCCCCAAACCCGCCGCTACCCAGGGCCGGACAGCCTTACTGATCATTATCGAGCAGACGGTCGATGCCGGTGCCAGCTTGGACGTACCTCACATCGGGCGTTCGGAATTCACACTGATCGACATCGACGACAGGTGGCTATCTCTGATGGCCGTTGACGGCGGGATGAAGAAAGACGTCAAGGTTCCGGAAGGCGAATTGGGCCGGGACATCATCGCGGCTTTCCAAGAGGGCAGAGAGTTCCAGGTCCTCGTACTCACCGCGATGGGCAAGGAGGGAGTTGTCTCGTTCAGGGGTGGCTCCCGGATTTTATGTGCCCCTCTCTGCCCCCGTTCCCGGTGCGGCAACTTCTGGATCACGGTGGGCTGCTGGTTCGCGGTTGATCACCGCTCGGGGCAGCTCCCGGGTTGGCGGCCCGAGTTGCGTCGAGCCGCTGGCCCCTCCTCATAGACCTCACGCCTGTGCCGGTGGCGGAACGAGCCGCAGCCGGTCTCCCTGTCCTTGCCACTCACCTGGGACTGGTCCGGGTTAAGGCTCACCCGGAATGTCCGCCGCCCCTCGCCGGGCGGGTATACCGTCACGCGCCGGCCGATGCCCGCGCCACCGTACTTCGCGAGGCGGCCCCAATTGCCGTCCGACTCGGACAGGGCTAGCCCCAGCTCCTCGGCCGTACGTCTCAACGCAGCCCGGAAGCTTAAGTCGTCGTCCCAGCTACCCTCGCCCTGCCCCGCCCCGATGCTCATCACCCCAGTCTGCCGAATCGCTCCCTGGTTTGTCCCTTTCGGATCTTTCCGCGTGTGCGGAGGCGGGTACAAAAAGCCTGCATCAGATCAGGTCCGTCCCTGACCCACTAGAGCCTGTAATGGGCGACCCCGAAATCCCCTGAGGTTTCCTTGGGCCATCGAGCGCACGCCAACGGGTATCGCCGGGCGTTGCACGGTCGGCAGGTCCCGCACGTACCGGTGCCCCGGCAGGTCTGTCCGCCGGAGCATCGGTTCACCGTGTCGTGATCAGTCGATCGGCGCACCCTTCCAGTTGCCCGGAATGAGCGGCGCCGGCATCAGACACGCGAACGCCCCGTGCGCGAGCACCTGGAAGACAATGGGCTCGGCCACCGCATGCGCACCCGCAGCGGGCAGTGCCAAGAGCACCATCGGGAAGGCCATGAGCCAGCGGAAACGGATCAGATCCATCCGGGTGTGCGCCGCGCCTGCGCCGATGGCGAGCAGCACCGAGGGGATGCCAGTGAAGGCCATCATGCCCAGGGCGATGCCCATGAGCTGCCCGAAGGAGTCGTCGACCGGCGCGGTGAACGCCACCGCCACCCACGCTGCCATGTGCAGGCCCACGTAGGTCAGAATGCACCGCACAACCCTGCCTCCCGTTGACGGTGACTCAGCCCGCTCAGCGGACGCAGCGGACGCAGCGGAGTCCGCCTCGGCCGTACTCATCGGATGTCCTCTCCAGCCACATGGATCACCCGCAGCCGGGGAGCGGCACGTGCGACGGGTTACCTCCCGGTGCCTGCCGGCGGCCACTGGGGAGCCAGGGCAGGGACTCGTACTGCTGGGCGAGCAGCCTGCGGACCTGACGTCTCAGGGCCGTGAAACCCGCTGCGAGAGTCCCGGCGAAGGATGCACCCGCGATCAGGGGCGCCGAGCGGCCGTTCACCGCCAGGAGCCACAGGGCAGCACAGGCCGCCCCGACGGCCAGCAGCAGCGCGAACCTGGCGGCCCGCGGCAGCCCCTGTGTCACCGAGATGCACCCGAAGCCGAGGGCTGCGCCAGGGACGGCAGTGCAGGCGAGGGTGATTCGCAGAAGGAAGGCGAAGGCGATCAGCATGACGCACAGCCCCCAGCACTCGTGGCACCCCGTCACAGGGGCAGCCGCATCCGTGCACACGATGCTCCAGCAGGTGCACTGCGTCCATCCTGCCAGATGGCTTGAACGTGTTCAATACTACTGGTCGAGGGTCGGCTGCGTCGTGCCAGAGGGCGGCATCTCGCAGAGCGTGTGCCGTGTGGACGTGGGACCTCGGCTACCTGGCCTGGGGCTTGCGGCACAGGCGCGGCCGTATTGGACGGTGGTCCTGGTCAGGCTTCGGATGGTGGGCAGCCGCAGCATGCGGCATGCCTGGTCGATCACGTTGGTGGCGGCTTCTTCGGTGAGTTCGCTGGCGGGGGATGGTCATGTCGCTTCTCCCTGACTGGTGCCTTGGCCGCCGGTCCGGCGGCGGTTGAGCAGTTGGTCGTAGGTGGCCACCGGGGGCAGAGGCCGGGTGTCGGGCGGCAGGTGGGTCAGCGGGTAGTCGGCGAGGAAGGTCACCGTCGCGTGTTACTCCACCGGCGGGGCAGGTGGCGCGGGTGCCCAGCGGGTGGCGCTGGGCTGTCGCCCTCGGCGGCCCTGCGGGCCTCCAGCGCGACCGCGTCCGCGGTCAGGGCGCCCGCCCGGAAGGCCGCGGCCAGGCCGGCGACGACGTGTTCGTGCCGCATGTGGCGTCCCAGCAGCAGCACCTGGATCAGGGCTCGGGTGCCATCGGCATCGCCGTGCGCCGACCGGACCGCGGCCCACCAGGTGTCATGAACCGGGGTGAACCTGCCCGCTGAACGGGCCTGTTCCAGCGCGGTCGAGCCCGGGAAGGCTCCCCGCTCGCGGGTGAGGGCTTCGAGGTAGTGGGCAGGACGAGTTGGGAACCGCCTTTGGTGCTGAGGCGCTCGTGCCCCGGCGACCTCATTGCGGCCCTCGTAGACGACCAGGTCGTTGGCGTTCAGGAGTACCCGCACCGACTGGCCGATGAGGCGACCGGCACCGAGTACCGGTTGGTGCGGACGGTGATCTGGCTGTTACGGTCCACTCGCGGGGTGAACCAGCGGCCCGTCTCAAACGGCTCCTCCGGCAGAGGCTTGAGCCGTGGCTGTTCGGAGCGGAAGTACTCACCGATTGTGTGGGGGCGCGAGCTGATCCGGCGGGCCTCGTCGTCGATATCCCACTGGTCGACCATCGCGTTGAGCTGAGCCAGCGAGTCGACGACGGGCACGGGCACGAAGTGGTTGCGCCGGAAGTACCCGCCCTGACCCTCCACTCCGCCTTTCTCGTGGGCGCCTTCGATCCCTGGCCTGCAGTAGAACGCGTCGCCGAGACAGCCAGACGGCTGCGGGAACGCACGGGAACATGGACACAGTGCGAGCGGAACTGGGTCCAGCGTTCGGCTTCCACCCGTATGCGGCCCAGCCCAGTCACCCGGGAGACCGCCGCCTTCAGGTTGTCGTAGCGGACCCTGCCGCAGGGGACGCCTCTAATCGATGTCAAGCCCACGAAGCTCGCTGGGGGTTCTCGTGTGTCCGGCAGGACGGCGGGCGTGATCCTGAAGTACCCCTGCGTGTGTTGCGGTCGCCTGACGATGGACGACCCGCCCGACTCGTAGTGCCTGTTTCTGATCCTGGTTTTGAGTAGCTTTGGGGCCTAGGGGTTGTCCCGTAATCGATCTTCGAGTCGCGATGGGCAGTGGCAGTTGAGGTGCGTGCGCTCGCCGCTATCCGGCCAAGGCGAGGTTGTGCAG
>NZ_JBHXRK010000049.1:0-28355 GCF_042716875.1 Streptomyces sp. NPDC058646
GTGCAGGATCTCCTCGTGCAGCCGGCCCCAGACTCCGGCTCTCGACCAGATCAGGAACCGGCGGTGGGCTGTCGACTTGGATATGCCGAAGCAGGACGGCAGTGCCCGCCAGGCGCAGCCGCTGACCAGCACGTAGATGATCGCGGCGAACAGTGTCTCATCAGGCGTGTCCTGTGTTCCGCCACCCTGCGGCCGCACCTTCGACGGCGGGATCAGCGGCTCCGCGATCTCCCACAACCCGTCCGGAACAATCCAACTCCACGTACCCCGCCCCATACGAAGCTCAACGACGCCTCGCGACATAGGACACGGTCTAAGACGTCATCTCCTTTGGCCAGTCTTCGAAAGCAGATGAGGGTGCAGGCGATGCCGATGAAGGCGAGAAAGTGCTCGGCTTTGCGTTCGTAGCGGCGGTGGAGGCGTCGGCAGCCCGCGAGCCAGGCGGGCGGGCTGCGGCCCGCGTACTTCAAGGCGCCGTGGGAAACGGTGTACCGCCGCTATGCCCCGGCCCGCTGGGAGCCGCCGTCCTACGGCCTGTCGGCCGACGACTGGCCCGACCCGGGCAACCCACCACCTGCCCGATCCCGACGCCTTCGCGTCATCAGCTGAAACCCCATGGCTACGCCCATGCCCTTTACCGTCCCGCTCGGGGCGGCTTCCAGAACGACCGCGACCCGCCCATGCGCGCTGCGGCATGCTGATCACCACTACGAGGAAGGAGCGTTCCCGATGGGAGACGCCAGCAAGGAGACGGTCAGTGATCTACGCCGCCACTGGCAGGCCGTAACGGCTCTGGGTCGGGCCGTTCCGGGGAGCGGGCTGGCTGAGATGGCCGATGCACTGCGCTCGAATCCCTGGCCTGAGGATCTGCGCCACACTCCGCTGATCATCGACACCGATATCGGTGGAGACGCCGACGACGCGCTGGCCGTCGCGGCTGCGGCCCGGTGTTCACCGGAGCTCCAGTTGGTAGTGACCGGGGATGAGTCCGGTGGTCAGCGCGCCAGATTCGCCCGCCATCTGCTGGATCTTTTGGACCGGCAGGACGTGGCGACGGTCGCGGGTGCCGAGCTGGGCGCGACCCCGTACATCGTCATCGAGTCCCTGGTCCCGCAGTCGGTGCCGAATCAGCCCTCGGACGTCGTCGCCGCGGTGCGCAAGGTCCTTGATTCCACCGACGGACCCGTGCGCTGGGTAGGGATGGCGCCGCTGTCCAACCTTGGGCAGGTACTCGCTCAGGTACCGGAGTTGGCGACACGCCTGAGGGTGACGCAGATGGGCGGGGCCCTGCGCTACCGCAACCCGGATAGCGCCGAGCACAATGTCCGGCTTGACGTGCTGGCGGCTCGCCAGGTTCTCGCGGCGGTCGCATCGGGGGTGCTACCCACGCCCGAATTCGTCGCCTCCGAAGTCACCTTCACCCCCAGCATCGAGGTGACGGCTGAGAGCCCGCTGTATGCCTGGTTGAGCGCGCCCGATGCCCCGCCCTGGGCATCCCTTCTTTCAGCACACCTGGACGCGTGGTTCAGCCGGTTCTACCCCGGCAGCATGCAGCACGACGCCCTCACGCTGAGTGCAGCCCTCGATCTGCCCTTCGTTGACTCCGCCCACGTACGGATCGTGATGGACAGCATCGGGCGCACCAGCACCGACGACGCCGGCGCACTGCTGCGGTGGAGCATCAGTGCCGAGTACGACGCGTTCATGAGCTGGCTCACCCGGACGCTGACAAGCCTCGAGGGCTTCCGGGGCACCAGGAACCGAGTAGCCGAGTAGCCGAGGCGAGCATCTCCGGGCGGCAGGCCCGCGGCGGCTTCTTCGGCGAGCCCGGGTGGGAACAGGGTCCGCACCACCCGGTGTTCTCGCGCAGATAGCCCGGCTTGCCGCAGCGCGGACACGTTTGTTGGGCCGCGAGCCTCTCGGCCTTGTTGCGGCAGTCCCGGCACAGCTCGCTGTTCGCGGACCGGACCGGATGGCCGCACTGTTGGCAGACACGCGAGCAGACGATGCAGCGGCCGGTGTCGTTCTGCAGCACACGGTCCAGACCACAACCTGGAGCGCGCCCCGATCTCGCGTCTTCCGCCGGGGCCTGGTACGCGCGGAGATCCTGGTCCACGACGAGCGCCTGCCCACGGACCGCCGCCTGGCCGTCTCCCGCGATGCCGAGCGGGCGGCTGCAGCCGCCGAGCCGGTCCGCCGCATCGCGCACCCTCTCCCCGGCCCGCCGGGCACCGGCTACCACCGACTCAGCCCAGACCAACACCGCTGGACCTTCGACGAGCTGATCGCCCCGACCTTCCTGCGTAAAACCGCCTTTCGCCCGGACCCGCTGGTCGTCTACCTGGTCGGTCACCGGCACCACCAACCGATAGCCCGTGCCAGACGCCAGAGCGCCGCACCTGAGCCGGAAGGCCGGGCGCGGCGCTCTGGCGTTCCTTGTCCTTCACCACCGAGAAGGAGAACCCCTTGCACCCGATCCGCCTGATCTCGTTCGGCTACCTGCACCTGCCCACCGGCCCGGACGGCTCCCCCGTCCCGCCCGCGGCCGACCGCATCGAGGACGTCCGCGACCGGCTTCGTGACCCGGCCGCCGCCCGCGACATCCTCGACCTCGACGGCTTCCACCCCCGCGTCCAGGACGTCATCCTCAACACCCCCGGCGCCCGCGAGCTCCTCGCCAACCTCGCCGACTACGCCGACCTGCCCGCCGGCCCCCGCCGCATTGCGATCGGCTGTGCAGGAGGTAGGCACAGGGCATCTGGTCTCACCGAACTGCTTGCCCACGAACTCCGCGACCGCGGCCGCCAGGTCGACGTCGAACACCTCCACGTCCACCTGCCGCGCGTCCTCAAGGCGGCCGACAGCAGCACCGGAGCGAGCGCATGACCACCACGGCCCCGTACGAGATCGAGACCAGCGAGGACGACGACGGCACCCCGCACCCCGTCGAACAGCTCTGGACGCCCGGCGACGAGGCGGGAGAGAACGGCTTCGTCGTCCACCGCGACCTGTACGTCACCGGGATCGACGACGCCACCGAGGAGCACGCACCTCTACCCGGTCGCGTTCCTTGCGCTCGGACATCACAGGTGGGCCGACATCATCGAGGCCGCCGCCGCGTACATGGCTCGGATCCACGGATGGCGAAACCTGCACCTCTACCCAGGCGACGACCCGGCGGTCCTCATCCCCCGCATCCCGCGCGCCGTCCACACCCACGGCCTCTTCTTACGGCACCCCCACCCGGACCACGGCTGCGGATGCGAGTGGGACGACACCTGGCGGATGGTGTAGGTGCCGGCCGATGAACCCGGCGCCGTCCCCGTAACCGCCATGCGCCACCCTGCCGCCCTGGTGACCGCCGCCGACATCCCCAACCCCGACGAAGGCGCGCCCGCCAGCTGGGCAGCCTGACACGCACGAGTGATCCGTCCAGGCCCGCATCCCCTCTCCAGAGGGGTGCGGGCCTTTCGTGTTTTCAGGGCGGACAGCGGTGATACAGCGCGGCCGTGGCACGATGCGGGGCAGCATCACCCCGTATCCGACAGGAGTAGACGTCCATGCTCGATGACGACGAGACCCCGCCGATCGACCGGGAAGCGTTGAGCAACACCTACGTCATCGCCAACGGCAAGGGCGGCGTCGGCAAGACCACGCTCGCATCCAACCTCGCCGGCTTGGTCGCCGCCGACGGAGGCAACGTCCTCCTGGTCGACGTCAACGGGCAGGGCAACGTCGGCCGGGACCTGGGATACCGGGGAACCGCGGCCGACGACGAAGGCGCCGCCTTCTACGAGGCCCTGCGCACCGGCAAGGCGCTGGAACCGGTCCGCGACGTGCGCACCGGCCTAGACGTCATCGTTGGCGGCCAGCACATCGGCGCCGCTCCCGACATGCTCGCGGCGACCTTCCGCATGCAGCAGCACCGACAAGCCTTGGCCCTGGCCGTGTGCCTGTCCCCCATCGCGCGCTCCTACGACCTGGTCGTCCTCGACAGCGCCCCCGAAAACCCGCCGCTGCAGCAGCTGGCCCTGTCCGCCGCCCGCTGGATGGTCGCGCCGACCCGCTCCGACAAAGCGAGCATCAACGACGGCCTCGGCAGCATCTCCCGACAGGTCCAGCTCGTACGCCGCAGCGTGAACCCCGACCTCGAGCTGCTCGGGGTCGTCCTCTACGCCACCGGCAGCGCCTCCAAGCAGATCCACCGCAACGCCCGCGGCTGGATCGCCGAAGAACTCGGTGCCGACGCCTACCTCTTCGACACGATCGTCCGCTACGCCGAAGCGGTCGGCCAGGACGCCCGAAGCCACGGCCGCCTGATCCACGAACTGGAAGAAGCAGCCGCAAGCAACCCCAAGTTCTGGGACCTCCGAGCAGGCCGCGCCGCCGCCGGCACCGTCGTGTCCGCCACCTCCGCCTCCGTTGCGGAAGACTTCGCTACGCTCGCCCGAGAAATCTTGACCCGGGCCGCCGAAGGTGACGCAGCATGACAACGACCGACTCCGAGACTACCGCTGAACGCTTCGGCCTCAACGAGCGCCCCCGACGCTCCCAAGGGCTCGCTGGACTGGCTCGCAAGACCACGGCCGCCGTCGATCCTGCCGCCCTCACGCTGGAAACCCTCCCGGATCCGTCCATCGCCGCCAGCTCCGACCAGCCACTCACCGACGCGGAGCGCAAGGACCTCGCGGTCTGCGAGAGCGTGATCCGCTCTCACCACGCGTCTTACTGGATGACCGGCAAGGCGCTGGATGCCGTGGCGAACCGGCACCTGTACCGGGCGGAGTACCCCACCTTCGAGGCCCTGCTGGAGGACTGGGACGTCACGCTGGCCGACTCCAGTCGGATGCGGCGCGGCTGGCCCCTTGCGGCCCGCCTCCTGCCCGACGTCCCCAAACTCACCCGCTCCCACGTCGAAGCCCTGCTCCCCATCGTGGAGCAGTACGGCGTCGAAGCGGCGGCCACCCTGCACGGACTGCTTCGCGAGGCCCTCCCCAAGGTCACAGCCAAGGCCATCACCGAAGTCGTTCGCGAGCTGCCTGGCCCGCAGAACGACGGCGACCCCACCGAACAGATCCGTGAGCAAGCCGAGAAGGCGCTCACTGAACCTGACCAGGATCAGAGCGACGACGAGCCAGCCGACGCGGCGCTCCGGCAGGCCGTCAGCCGCAGGGCCCGACAGTTGGCGGACGACCTCAAGCGAGGCCGCATCCCCCGACGTGAGCTGAACCGCACCCTCGCCGAAGCCTTCGCAGACCCCAACGACACCCGGGTCTACCAAGCACTGGTCCGCTGGGCAAAGGATCGCGATCGGCCGGCAGGCCAGTAGTAGGCAATGCCGTTCCTTCCAAATTTGGAAGGAACTGTTCGAATGAATCGAACGCGCTGGATTCGGTTGCCGACAGCTTCCGTAGTGGGCGAGGCGGATGTGGCGCAGCATTCGCACGGCTTCGTCAGAGGTCGCTGCGGAGTGGCGGCATTCACCTCCCGCCACCGGGCGGGGTGGAGCAGGTGGCAGCTGGCCGGGCACCAGCGGTCATTGATCACTTCCCGCTGAGGGAAGGAGGACTGGCGCACTGAGGACCAGGTACACCTGCTCCCGGGTGGTCGTGCGGCACAGGGCGCAGACGATTCCGTCTCGTGTGATCTCCATGGGCGCATACCGCCGGCTTGCCGTCTCGGGCTGCTGCGGCGGCCCGCCTGGCGGGCGCCACGGTAAAGACTTGGTGATGGGCTCCCGCCCGGCGGGAAGGACCCCGGATCACGCTTTTGTGCAGGTCAAGCCCGGTGTTCCATGGGCCGGTGATCAGCCAAACGAAGATCCGTCCGGGAGACGGGCGCTATCTCTTCCGCGGCGTGATGGTCGGCGACGGCCACCGTGCTGCGGGTACGTCGCTGCGCGCCGCCCAGGACGAGGCCGGTGTCCCGCCCGGGATCTGGAAGGGCCGGGGCCTGGCCGCGGTCGGCCTGACGGCCGGGGACGTGGTGACCGAGCGGCAGGCCGAGCTGCTCCTGGGGGAGGGCCGACACCCGGACGCCGACCGGATGGAGCGCGAGCTCCTGGAGCAGGGCGAGAGCCCGCCCCGCGCCCGGCGGGCGACCGTGCTGGGCCGGCCCATCGAGCACAACCGCTCGCCCGAGACCGACAAGGCCAAGGAGCGCATCCCCTGGCTCGGCATGCACCTGGTGTTCCGGCCCCCGCCGACGGCACAAACCCCGTGGGCGCTGGGTGACTACGAGACCCGTCTGGTGCTGGAGCTGTGCCAGGACATCGCCCGGGACAAGACGCTGGCATCGATGGAGGATGCGGTCGCGCAGATCCGCTGGAAAGGCGGCGGCAAGCACCGGGCCGGTGTCCGGGACGGGCTGATCGTCGCGGTCTTCCGGCACTACGAGTCCAGAGCTGCGGAGTCCAAGCCCCTTCTCCACGATCATGCGCTGGTCTCGATTTGCGCCCGGCGGCCGGACGAGAAGGGAACGTGGGGCAACTTGTCGGCGGACTCGACGCTGGCCCACATCGTTGCGGCCGACACCCTCTACACCCTGTACTTCATGGAGGAGGTGTCCGCCCGGCTCGGGTGGGCGTGGGAGCCGCGCGAGGTGACGCCCGGCCGCCGGCCCGTCATGGACATCGCGGGCATCGACCGGCGGCTCATCGGCTGGCAGTCGACCCGCCGCCAGCAGATCGAGGACGCGCTGCCCGTCCTGATGGCCAAGTACGAGGAACGCCAGGGGCACGCGCCGGGGGAGCGGGCCTCCTACACGCTGGCCTGCCAGGCCGCCGACCAGACCCGCCCGCCCAAGCGCACGGAGCTGCTGTCGCTGACCGAGCTGCGCGAGCGATGGCGCACCTCAGCGATCCGGGCCTACGGCGCCGACGTCGTCGACCGGCTCGCGGAGCGGGCGAGGGCAGCAGCGGCGGCGGTGTGGGCGCGGGTGCGGGCGGTGGTCGACATAGCGCCCGCGGCCGTCGATGTCGTCGCCGTGGTGTACGTGATGCGCGGCGCGTTCAAGCGCCACCACCTGCTCGCCGAAGCCCGCCGCTACCTCTCCTACGTCCTGCGCGGCCAGCCCCACCAGGCGGGCCTGGACGAACAGATCGTGCAGGCGGTCGTCGACGACTACACCCGCCCGGCCAGCCGCCGGATGATGACCGCCGACCTGCGCGCCCTGTACCCGCGCGACATCGAGGACCAGGCCGTGCTGCGCCCGCTGACGCGCAAGCGGACCGCCCCGCCGTACGAGCGGGCCCGCCTCGCCGCCGACGCCCTGGCCGCCCGGGTCCACGCGGTGCGCCGTGCGGAGCGCCTGGGCTCCCGGGCCCGGCCGGGCGCCGTCGCCGTGCCCGCCGCCTCCAGTTCGCGCCCGCGGCCGTTCCGCACCGGCCGGAAGGACGGCCGCCTCCTGAAGCAGGAGACCGGCATCGACACGGTGGAGCAGACCCGCCGGACCTTCGAAGCCGCCACCCGGCTGGCCGCCAAGCTCCAGGACGGCAAGCGGGAGCGCGCAGTCACCCATGGCCCCCGACCGCAGCCTGCCCCGGCGATGGCCCCGCCGCCGCACACCCAGCAGCCCGGCACCCAGCACACACCGGGCCGGACCCCAGGAGGAGTCGCGTGAACACCCCAGAGGAACGACCCAACCTCGACGATGCCCTCGCCCGCGCCCACGCGGCTCGCGCGAAGATGGCCGCCGCGCTCAACGAGGAGCAGGAGCCCGAGCCCGACGAGCCCCTGGGGTGGCAGCCGGTCTGGAAGCGGCCCCGGACGCCGAAGTCGAAGGCGGCGAAGAAGGCGGAACTGCGCAAGCAGCGGCGCCGACTCCAGGACGCCGGGAAACGCCGCCTCGTCGCCGGGCAGTCGCGCCGGCCCCGGTCCCGGCAGAACCGGATCGGCAACGCGGCCGCGCGCCGCGACGCGCGTGCCCTGTCCCGAGTGCGGCACTCCAACGCCTGGCTATGGTGATGATGCCGGACATCGTCCACCCCATCGAGAGTGGAAGTCCATCGAGTGGAAGTTCATTCGATGGAGCCCACCCGATGGACTCCACCGGGTGGGGCCGGGTAGAGCCCACTGAGTGGAGCCCACCCGATGGGCCCCACCAGAGTGGACGCCATCGAGTGGACTCCACTCTGGTGCGCACCGCGATGTCTGCCAACGCCCCGGTGCGCGCACCGTCGGCCGACCCCTTGACCAGGTGCGGCCTGGCGCGCGTCGGCACCCCTTGACCAGGTAGACCCCGGCACGTTTCTCCTTGCCAAAGCACGTTCCGGGCACCGATCAGGCCGTGGTCAAGGGGGTGTGTGATAGAGGGCCGGCCGCGCCGGATGCTCATGGTGCGGTGCGGTGGTGCGCACGGTGCGGTGGACCTGCCCGGTGGTGGTGCGCATCCGATGCGCACGGTGCACGTCACCACCGTCCCGGGTGCGTACTACGCGGTGGTCGGGCGTACCGGGTGCGCATCGAGGGCCTGGCCGAAGCCGACAGCTTCCATCTGGCGCAGGACGTCAGCGACGGTCTCACCGCACTCTTCCTCGGTGAGGACCTGCCGAACGAAGGCGATGACCGCGCGGGCGATTCCTTCCACCGCGTCCGGCCCGGCCTGCGCCCAGCCGCGCAGGGTGGCCACGAGGACCTGCCCGACGGCCTCCAGGGCAAAGGAGTCGTCGCACGGGTCCGGGTCGATGCCGCACAGAGCGGTGACCGGGACGATGATCCGCTCCGCCGCGTCCACGAGCAGTGCGGGCATCCGAGGATCGGCGCCGGCGAACCCGGCGGCCGCTTCGGTGTCGCCGGCCTCCACGGCCCGGAGGTAGCTGAAGGCGCTGAGCACCGCGTCCGGCGTCATCGGGGCGAGCGGCACGGTGGGGTTCTGGAACATGGACGGCTCCTCACGTACGGGCCGCCCCGTCGATCGCGGCGGCCTCAGAAGCGATCTTCAGAGCGCGGGCCTGTGGACAGAGTCCGCGCTCCAGGCCGGGGCGCTGCCCGTGACGTCGGTCACGGACAAAGTGGGACTGCAAGGGGTGTCAAGGTGCATACCGGAACTGGACTAGCGAGTCAGAACAGACGTTGGTCAAGGGGTGCTTCCTCACGGTGGCCCCGGCCCGTACGCCTCACGCGTGCGGGCCGGACCTGCCACCGATCCGGCCGCGTGCGGCCGGAGAATCCCGAGGAAGCGATGACCACCGCCCCCACCCCGCACATGCCGCCGGCCCCGGCGGACACCGCTGCGACGGCGAGCCCCGCTCCGAGCCCTGCAGCGAGCCCCGCTCCCAGTCCTGTAGCTCCCAGCCGCCGTCTGACGGTTGTCGCTGATCAGACCCCTGATGCGCCTGCCACGGCCGGTTGCAACTCCTCTTCTCCCAGTACACATGTACCTGGAGAAGCGTCCCGGGCCCGGAAGACAGCGGCGGCGAAGGCCGGAGCGGAGATCCGCGGCGAGGTTCTGCTCACCCTCGCTCAGCTGCGCCTGGCCACGCCCCGCCAGCTCAAGGAGCTGCTGCTGCCGCATCAGCAGGACACCGACCACGTCCGGCGGGCGCTGCGCAACCTGCTCGCCGAATCCCCGGCCCTGGTCGGCCGGACCAACCGTGCCCAGCAGAGCTACTGGTATTGCACCCCGGCGGGGCTAGCCGAAGCCGCCGCCTCCGGTGAGCTTGCGTCGCCGGTCGGCCGGACGACCGGGAAGCGCATCGCCGCCAGCAAGACGGGTCTGCGGGAGCACGGCCTTGCCCTGGTCGACGCCGTCATCGCCTTTCACCACGCCGGAGTGGCCGACCACGCCGACTGGCGGGTGGAAGTCGCCCATCCCACTCCGGCCGGCAACCTCCTGCCCGACGGCGTGGTGCTCCTGGCGAGCGGTTCCAGCGCGTTCGTGGAGATCGACCGCACGATGTCCTACGCCCGCCTGCTCGCCAAGCTGGAGCGCTACGACGCCTACCGCAACGCACCTGCGTCCGGGCGCGGCAACGCCGCCCGCGCTCCGCGCTCCCACTGGCAGGAGACCTACGCCGGGCCGTCGTTGGAGCGGCCCTTCCCGCCGGTGCTGTTCGTCTTCGCCCCGGCCCGGCGCCGCGCGGCCCCAGACACGAGGGAGGCCGCCTTCCACGACCGTGCCCGGCCGAACTGGCGGATCACCGTGGCGACGACGTCCCTGTCCCTGCTGACCGAGCAGGGGCCTGAGCGGCCGGTGTGGCGCGTTGTCGGCCAGGGTGAGAACCGTCGGCGTCTGGCCGCGCTGCCGGCACCACGCTGAACGTGGCAGCGGGTCGGCGGCGCGGCTGTGCCGCGGCTGCTGGGCAAGCCCAAGGGAAGCCTGGGCAAGCCGCCCCGAACAGAGGCTTGCCCACCCTGGCTGGCCGGGCGGCGTCGGTCACGGCCATCCCTGAGCTTCCCGGCGAGGGCCCGGCTGACCGATGACGGGGTGACCGATGACCGGTCACCGCCTCGGCGGGAGTTGCATGGACCGGTCACGGCGCTGACGTGCTGTTTGACCGATCACGGGAGACGGATCGGTCACAGCCGGACTTGCCGATCGGTCACGGCTTCTGCTGGGCAAGCCCTCGTACGGAGGGCTTGCCCAGCGTCCGGATCGCGTGACGGGATGGCTCCTGAGGTCGGGGCGTCACCGTCTGGGATGCGGAGGCCCGGAGCCGGCCGACGCCTCCTAGCCGGTCGTACACCGGAGTCAGGAGACGAAACAAGCAGGAGAACCCGGGGTTCGGGCAGAGCGATGCGGGCGACATGTGGCTGGCCCTGGCGCGCCTTCATGCCACACACCGCGACCCGGTCGGCCGCCTCGTGCCGTTCGAGCGACCGGAGGCGCTGCTGTCCCTCACCAAGCCGGACGATGTCCTCTTCACCGTACGGGTGGAGCTGTCCGGGATGGAGACGATGGGCCACCTCCACGACCTCATCCGCACGGTCACCCACGGCGTCACCACGGAACTGGGCTACACCGGGCCCGGGGTCGCACTGGAGGTCCTGGTCGGCAAGCGCCACGAACTCGCCCTGCACCCGGCCCACGTCGACGGCCTCACCCGGCTCCTGCGCCAGGCCGTCGGCACCATCGCGGCCCGCGGCACGCCCGGGGGCGGCCGGTGCTTCCACTGCGACGGCACCGGGCTTGCCCGCCCGCTGTGGGAGCCGGCACCCGGGCAAGCCTGAGCGACTGGGCAAGCCCAAGGCGACCCTGGGCAAGCCGGGGCTTGCCCAGGGGGCTCGGTTACGCCATGGCGGCGGCCACGGTCTCGAGGACGGCGTGCTGCTGAGGGTCGACGGGGACGTCGGCCTGGCGCAGCGAGCGGAGCGTGCTGCCGTCGGCGCACAGCCTGCACAGCCCGATCACCGGCATCGGTCCGGCGCCGATGAGGGTGTGCGAGGACGAGCTCTCGTAGACGGGCCGGTAGCAGCCCGGGCACGGCATGCAGTCGTCGACTCCGTCCGCCAAAGGCGCGTCCGGGCCGAGCTGCGGGACGATCCGCAGGAGGTTCTCCCCGGCCTCGGCCCACAGCCCCATCGGCCGCTCCGCGGACCGCTCGAAGACCACGTCACCGTCCGGGCCTTCACTGGTGCGGACCCGGGCCAGTGTGCCGACGCCTTCGTGGCGGTGGCTCGGGAGGAACGCCAGGACGGTCTTGGCGCCAGGCTCGTCGCTCACGCTGTAGACGTGCCCGCGCCCGGCCTTCAGGGCGGCGCCCATCTCGGTCAGGCCCTGGCTGCTGTCGTCGTTGCGCAGGCGCAGCTGCCACGAGGCCGGGGCCCCGTCGATCTCGGCGGGGGAGGAGGTGATGAGGATGCCGTTGCCGGACCGGCGGACGTCCAGGTGCAGCATCCCCAGGACGGAGTGGAACGCGGTGCCGAACCACTCCGTCGGCTGCCCGCCCTCACCGCGCGGCGCGCGCGGCTTGTGCAGCTTGTGTCGTCCCATGCTCTGCCTCGCAGACGTGATCCGTGCACGGGCCGATCGGTCCGCTGAACCCACAACCGCTGCCCCGCGGCTCAGGCACGCCACAGGTCCGGCCTCCACCCGTTCAGCGCACCTGGGCAAGCCTCCCCGGAACGGGTGGCCGGCGGCTGCACCCCGACCCGCATGAAGGTTGCACCGGAAGGGGGCTGGACAGTTGCCTGCAGGGGTGCACTAGGCGGGGGACCGCAGGTGTGACCGGAGGTGGGACCCCCCGAAGCTGGTGATCTTCCATTCGTGCAGGTCAGATGCCCTGGGCAAGCCCCCTTCGGAAAACGACACCTCTTACCTCGCGATAGCCGAGGGGAGAGGTCTATCCGACCTCCCAGCTCAACGACGAGTGACGTGACGTGTCACGCCCAGTCCACGCCCAGCTCCCGCAGCGCGCCCAGCTGCTCGGCGGTGAGCTTGTCGCGCCGCGACTTGGTGTTCGAGACCCACACACCCAGCTTCACGACCACCGGCTCCGCCTCGCCGCCGACCGCGATTTCCTCGCCGTGGCCCCTGGGCACCGGCCGGTCCGCGCCCCTCGTTTCACCCACTGCGCGAGCGCCGCCAGGCCCCGTTGGAACGCCTGTTGCGCCTTGCTCGGACCCTTTGCCGTACGACCGGTCGCGGGGACGGGAGACGGCGCCTCAAGCGGCTGTACGGCCAGCGTGGACAGTCGCTCCTGCTGCTCAGGCAGGAGCCGTGCCAGGTGGCCGGCTGCTTCTGCTGCTGGAGCCACTTGCCGATGTCGTCGCCGTCCATCAGCACGCCGGATGCGATGTCGGGCAGGATGCCGTCGGCGTCGACCAGGTCCGCGAGGATGCGGTGGTGCCGCTGCCGGTCCAGCGGCCACGGGTAGTGCCAGTCCTGGTCGTTCACACCATTCGGCTCAACGGACCCGTGGGCCGGACGCTGCCTAGAACGCCCGCGGGTGGTTGCAGGCTCACTGGTGCCGGGTGGGTGGTTCACGTGATTCGTCGGCGTCCGGGTCCGGCGGGTACAAGGGTGGGGTCGGGTCCGCAGCGAGGTGGAGCCGGCGCAGGGTGGATTCGGTTTCCTGCTCGAAGTGCTCTGCGGAGATCAGGCGCTGCCAGAGGGGATCGGGCATACCGGGCACCGCGGCGCCGCGGGCAGTCCACTCCGCTGCGAGCCGCGCATACAGGGGCGCGGATTGATCTGCGACGTCTTCGGGGCCGCCGCGGCGGGCATGCCGACCGGATCCGGCAGCGTACGGCCGGATCTGCGTGGGAATGAGGGAACCGGGCATGAGCCGGCCCTGCCCCAGGACATGAGGCAAGAACTTTCGCTGATCAGCGGTCACGATCCTTAAACGATTCTTGCGCCCGCCTGACACCGCTGCCCCGAACGCTACGGATCCTGGTGCGCTGGAGACGCCGGCCGGATGACCTTTGGTGGCTTGGTTCGGCGGGGTGGTCCGAGGCCGGGGCACGCGCCGTGCCTACCGGAGCCGTCACGGCTGGGGAAAACCTCAGAGCGGGCCGCTCCGCCGGTGGGGCGGCCCGTCTCGAACGAGCGCTGTGGCATAGAGCTCCTTCAAACGTGTCCAGGTACCTGGCTGAACGGAAATCCCGTCTCTCTCGGGCACGGGGGAGGCCCGTCGGCACGGTGCGGTCGCTGCCCTGCCGAGCCCCCTGGATCTTGGCTTGAGGGGAGATGGCATGGCACAGAGGGAGCGCTCGCCTCTGGGGTGTGCTGCGTGCGCCGGGTGTAGGCGGCAGGGGCCTGGGGAGGGTTGGAGGCATGAACGTGAACGACGGCCAAGGCGATGGTGATGAGTTCGACGTCCTTGGCGTGTACCTGGAAACACTGCGGGCTCAAATGTCTCCGCAGCAGTTCCAGGCCCTGGTGAGAGCTGTGCAGGCGACGTGCGGACTGCTGTCAGAGGGGCGGTCCGCTTCTTTGACGGTGCCGGGCGACGGCTTCCTGTCCAGTGATCTGCGGCGGGAGTACCTGACCGTGTTGGCGGTCATGATCACGGGGGGTATGGATCACCGCCTCGTGGAGGTCCCGGGGCCCGATGGCACATCGGGGTGGGCGGTGCTGGAGGGCGGCGCCGAGCACGACACTGCCGCGTCGAGGGCTGTCCGTGACGCGGTGGCCTGCCGGCACAACGAGCAGATGTCCATCACCGCCGAACTGGATGGCATCGCCCGCGCGAGCGGCCTCAGCCCCGGCTGAGAAGGCCCCAGTGCCCTGCCGATTCACCGTTGATACTGCAGAGCCGCGGCACCTGCGGCGATGACTTCGGCGAGCCGGTTGGCGAAGTCCGCGTTGCATCCCCCGAGCCGGACGAAGCCGTGGCCGGCCACCGGCCCGCCGTTGCTCAGGGAGGGAAGGGTCAGGTCTGCGAGCGCGAGCGCCGCCTGGAGGTTGGTGACAGCCTCTTCGCCGGCCTGGTAGGCGGCGTCCTGGCGCCGCTTGTACTGCATTCGTTCAGCGTGGGACAACTCGTACACCATGTTGCTGACCTCTTGTGGTAAGCGCGGGGGATGAGGCGCCGGAGCGCATTGTGTACTCGGTCGCCGTGGGGTGGTCTTTGCCCGGTGCGCTGGCCCTGGCCAGCACGCACGCTGCAGATGCCGACGGCAGTGGCCCGCCTTGCCCGGGCAGGACCACCATTCCCCACGGCACGCCGCGCGGATGTGCCGCAGTGACCGGACGCCTGGGTGCCGGGGTGCGGTCCGAGGCGCATCGCGGTGGGTAGCCCCAGGCTCGGATGGGGCACGGGTGGGTAGACCGTGGGTCTGAGTCTGCGCACGGCCCGTGACTATCGGTTTCGATCTTCGTTTCAAAGGTGCAGGCGAGCACCCCTTTGACGTGTGGGAAGGACCGGGTTGGCCAGGGAGTTAGCGGCTGCTACCGCCTTTGTGCTTCGCGGTCGCCGCCCATGGGATGCTCGACCCTCTTGCGTCGTCGTCCGACAGTGCCGTTTCCGCTGGGACGCTCGCCCGGGATTTGCACTCCCCGCGCTTGGACGGCGGGCCGATCTCGCCGGCGGCAAGACTGTCGGCCAGTCAGACTCCGCTGACGGTACGGACTCGAGTAACCCAAACCCATTGCCCGAGCCTGGGACCGTGACATTGACTGGCACGAGTGGCACTGCCCCACACGTACGGCCGTTATGCGTCTTACCCGAATTTGTGACTGTGGGACGGAGAGTGGACAGCTCTGTTGTCTGCCGCAGGGTAGCCGGGAGGGACACTGGCCGGGCTGCGTCTGGCTGCGGCCGTCTGCCTGAGCGGAATGGACACAGAGGGCGTCGGGTTTCGGTGTCGCGGAGCGGCTTGGCGAGGCGGTCGCGTGAGTGTGATCTGGCGGACCAGCTGCTGGAAGCAGGCCAGCGCCGCGACGGCAGGAAGAGCAGACGCCGCCCCGGCGGCGATCGTTTTGGGTGCCTGGGCTACGCACAGAAGCGTGGCCAGGGTGGAGAACAACAAAACGATGGACCAGGAATGGAGCGCGCGGCGCTGGTGCAGAGCGGATCTGAGGATGGACAGGGAGGCGACCATCCAGGGGCCGTAGATCAGCAGGGGCCACCAGCTGACCACTGCGCGGGCCGTGTGGGGTCCGGCGCTGTGGCGCAGGGCGTCGCAGATGGCGAGCCCACTGAGGATGCTCACCGCAGTGGCGATGGCACCGACCAGCACGGCGGTGAACACACTGCCCGTTTGCAGCAGGGTCACTGCCGGCGGCTTCGACGGGTTCCGGCGGTGCCCGCTGGAGGCTTGTGTGGGCGGCCGCCCGGTAGGGGTGTGCTTCAGCCCTGCAACGAGGCCGAGGGTGCTGACCGTGTCACCGGTGACCCCGGTGTCGTCGAAGCCGACTGGGGTGAAGGGCTCTGGTTGCCCGGGCGCAGCGCTCTCCTGGAGAAGGATGGCGAGCTCCTCCACCGGATCCCACGACGGATGTACCTCACCGGGATCGCCGAGCGGTTGCCCGGCGTAGGTGTGCTGTACGTTCTCTGGCCGGTCCCAGAACGCGGAGGTTTCCGGCTG
The DNA here is from genome assembly GCF_042716875.1 of Streptomyces sp. NPDC058646. Lineage (NCBI taxonomy): Bacteria > Bacillati > Actinomycetota > Actinomycetes > Kitasatosporales > Streptomycetaceae > Streptomyces > Streptomyces sp. NPDC058646. The sequence goes on from NZ_JBHXRK010000049.1 coordinate 15,972, forward strand.
GGGGTGGACACCGTGGATGTCCGGGTACCCGTACGACTCATACACGGGAGCTGCCACCCGAGTACTCGTCGACAGCCGTTGCGGACGCCGGCGTGTTCCCCAACCGCCTGCCGAACTCGACCTGGATCACGCTCATCGTGTGGAGGAAGTCCTCAAAGATCGGGGAGGAGTACCGAAGATCGATTTCCAGATCTTCGTGTCGCAGCGTTGCGTTCCGGGTCTCGCCAAAGTCGGTGGAGGGCGGAGTGAACATCCACTTCCCGATCCGGGTTGCACCGGAGTGGAAGCTGCCTCCCTGTCCGTCTTCCTCCGCAGTCCTGCGGAGGAAGACGGGGAGCTTTACTGTTGCCATATTCCATAAACGCTCTCCGTGTCGGTCTGGGTGTGTGCCATCCGGGTGATGGTGGTCGACGAATGAGTGTTGACGCCGGCCTATCGGTTTTCCATACCAACCAGGAGGGCAGTAGCCGCGCCCCTTTTTCGCGCCGCCACGCCGCGACTCGGAAGACGAGCAGCTGCGGCCGACGCAAGTAGCGCGACGGACCCTTCACCCCGTCCCGCACCGGCCGGGCAGCCACGCGCATGCTCCGATGCGACGGCCCTGCTGCGTGCCGCGCACCCGCGGCGGCGGCTCTCATGCACGGCGGGATTGTCCACGTATATCGCCGGCTTTTGCCGCAGGCCGTCATCCCTGTCTGCCCCCTCAGCGTTGAGCCCCCATCGCCGGCTCCGTTGACCTGCATCCCGCCTAGCGGACGGCCCCGTAGCCCCACGGAAGCGCGCCGATCCTCGGCCTGTGGTCCGCCGGGTCACCTGCCAACCCTCCTTTGGCCACCGCCGCCACCGACTGATCATCGGTAAATAGATCGAGATGCCGACGCCGGCAGATTGCTGCGCATGGCTGCAATCGGAGGAGAGGGCACAACTCCACATATGCCTCCGCGTTATGCCGAGGGTCGCCAGGGTCCGGCCCTGCGCATCCCCTTGAACCTCAGCCTTTGAAAGGACCAGCTGTGGGAGGCATCCTCCTCTGGATCGTGCTGATTTCTGCCGCAGTAGGCACAAGTTGCACTGCACTGACGTCATCCGGGACCGGCCGACTCTGGCATGTGGACGCCCTCGAACTGAGGCGCCACCAACGCTTCAAGCACGTCCTGTCCCTCCATGTAGACGCCGTCCGGTTGTCTCGTCCGGCAGCCGCGGCGCCGGCACGGCCAGGGGAGAAGTTCGTCACCGTCGTCTCCCCTCGTTCGGGTGCGGAGCCGTTCCGAGTCGTCCATGAGCCGTGTTGGCCACCCTGCACACCAGAGGGTTAGGGCAGAGCACCTCGCCGGCAGCCGACACCATGCGCTGAATGACTGCACCTCGGAGGTCTCGCCGGCCCTCACCTCTGCCTCCCCGGGCCGATGGCGTTGGCGCGGCTCCGGAACATCCCTGGGATCCGCGGGAAGCCCGCATCCGGGGTGATGCAGGCTCTGGGTCCAGGGAAGGCCGCGGAGACGGCCACGGCCAAGCGCCTCGTCGTCGGCGGTGACATCGCTTCGCGAGCCGTGGCCCGAAGAGCCCGACGCGGCAGGCTGGTGCGCCATCCAATTCCGCACCCCAGTAGGCCTTTCCGTCAGCACTCCTCGTCAAGCACGCCAGGCCGAAAAGGCGGCTGATATCGCCGAAAAACCCCGGCAATCCATTCCGTACATTGCCGCGCGCATTAAAACCCCGGCAATCCGGACACTGGTGAAGGCGCGCAAAAACCCCGGCAATCTGCGCATTACCCGTTTCTGGCTGCTGAACGCGGCGTAGTAAAGCGGCGGTAGAGAGTGAGGTCACGCGGGGGCTGGCTGCGGTTCCTCCAGCACCTCGGCGACCTTCCTGGCCAGCCTGTCCACCTGCGGCGGCAGGTAGCTGTCCAGCGCGTCGACGTCCTCGCCCAGCCGGGCGCTCAGCCCATGCAGGCACGCCTCCGGAAGAGCTTCTGCGGGTCGTCCTCCACCCGCGGCGCGTTCTCGAGCCGTGCCCCGGCGATCGGCGCCGCCGGGACTGGTCCGGCGACGCTCCTTGACGAGGGTCGGGGACTGGACATCGTTCGGTGTAACTCCTGCTCAAGGAAGATGCATCGATGACCAGTGACAACGTGACCGAGGCCGAGTCCGTCGAGGGCGGCTGAGCCTCAGCCAACGAAGGGGCTGTACGACCAGCTCATCGACGAGTCGGTCGGTAGGGCCGAGTCCTTCTGCGAAGCCCGCTGGCGTAAAGCCCCTGAACAACGACGCCGCGGCGGAGCAGCCGGTCAGCCGCGAGGCCGGCTGACCTGCCCGTTCGCTGCCGACCAGGCCCGTGCCGTGGAGGCGCCGGTTTCCTGGCCCGCCTCGGTGGAAAGATGGAGTCCTCCGACGTGGACTTGGGTCAGGTGGGGGCGCCGGCCCCCGCCGGGAGCTGGCGAGGGCTGGAATCCTCATCGGGTGGCGGCCCGCACGCCGCTGCTGTTCACCTCGGCCGGCCCGGACGTCGGGGTGTTGTTGCAGACCTGGCGCGGGTCGCTGGTGCAAGACCGGTTCGCCAACGTCGAGTACCGGCGGGCCGCGGCCGCAGCGGTGGACACGGCGGCCGCGGCCTGAGATGGAGGCATCCGCCGGGTGCCGGCGGGTCCCGCGCCCCCATGTGGCGTACGCGCCGTTTCCTGTGGTGACAGGGTGTGCGGGCGTGTAGCGTCTGAGCCAGCTGTCGTGGTTCGGAAGTTCCCTCTGCCCACGCCTTGGCGTGGGCGTTTTGCTGTGCTGTGCCGCAGGAACCAGGGCGATCACCTCCGCCTTCCGCAGGGAGCGGGAGGCGTTCATCGACTGGAAGGCATGAGACATGGCTACGGGAACTGTGAAGTGGTTCAACGCGGAGAAGGGCTTCGGCTTCATCGCCCAGGACGGTGGCGGCCCGGACGTCTTCGCCCACTACTCCGCGATCAACTCCTCGGGCTTCCGCGAACTCCAGGAAGGCCAGACCGTGACGTTCGACGTCACCCAGGGCCAGAAGGGCCCCCAAGCGGAGAACATCAGCCTGGCCTGACCTTCCCCGAACGGCCTGCGGGCACCGCAATCAGCTTGGCTTCCCCGGGCAGCCTGTAGCGCCCGTCCCGAACAACGGAAGCCTGCCCGGGGCCTCGGCGGAAACCGACACGCACGCGATGAGGGCTGCGCAACTACGCGCGGCCCTTATCCGTGTCCGATGGGCTTCCGCAGGGCACCGGCCGTGACCCCCATCAGCAGTGCCCGCGGCGTACGGGGTCCTGCGGTGACGCTCCAGCGGGAGCTCCTCGGCCCGCGCGTCAGTCAGCATGTTGCACAGCTCGAAGCCTCTTGCGGGCCTTCACCAACCCTCGATTGTCCAGCAAGTACTGGGGAATGAGGGCAGACGGTACGAGCCGATGAGGCTGCTGTGCAGGTTGCCGACGATGTCGGCCAGGTGCTCGCGATGCTCGCTGACCGTTCCCAGCCGCTTGCGGACGCCGCCGCGTGGACGGCCTGGCGCTGGAACCCGGTCTGGCCCGCGCCGTGCCTGCCGCGGCCCGCGCAGAGGGTTGCACCGGAGGGGACCGGAGGTACTGCCGGAGGTGGGAGCCCCTCAAATCGGACACCACGCGTTGTTGCAGGCCAGCTCCGCAGCCGAATCCGGCGGCTCACCCTTTCCGCGCCGCGGAAAGGTGGGTCAGCCCGGCAAGTTCAGGAGGCTGATGCCGCGGGGCCGAAGAAATGCCGACGGTGACGCTGGCGACGTCGCCGTCGTAGCTGGTCCACCCGGAGGCTTCACCGTCCATGCGGCGCGGGGTGTCCCACTGCAGCTGCACCTTCCCGCACCCGGTCTTGACCTTGCCGTCCGGGCATGGGGCGCTGGGCGGCGGCGACGCAGTGCCATTCGGCGAGCACACGGTATCCGCCGACCAGCGCCAGGTCGGCGGCGTTGCTGATTTCCCGCCAGGTGACCTGGTCGGTCAGCATCCAGTTCGACCGGTGACCAGGTGGAAGGTGCCGTCGTGGATGATCCAGTTCGGGCTGAGCCCGGCCGCAGCGTGGGCCTTGGACCGACGCAAAACGCTGCCAGCGCTGGCGTCGTCCTGGCGGGCCTCCGCCCACCCTGGAGGGCGAGGGTGAGAAACGCGGGCTGCTTCGCAGCCCACCACACCTGCTTGACAGTGTCGGCGCGCACCATCCGCACGCCCAGGGCCTCGCTGTGCAGCTCCACCCATACGTCCGTGGCGGCCATCAGTCCTGAGGGTGGCGCCGGTGGTGCCGGGCGGCGGAGGGCCGCTCGTAGACCCAGATTTCCGCACCGCTGCTGCCGGAGTCGACCACGACCGACCCGGGCAGCAGGTCATATGCGTCCTCGATGGCGGCCGCGGCCTTGTCGATGTCGCTGGCCCGTCCGGTGACCAGCTGCACGTGTCCGACCCAGCCGAAGCCGTGCTCCAGCACATCGAGCACGGCTCCCGGCAGCGGCCGGGACCGGTCACCGTGCGCGTTCCGCCATTCGGCCCCATCCTGAGAGCTGGGCCGCGAAGCCCGCAGACCGACCTGCTGGGAGGTTCTGTGATCCTGCTTGCCCTGCTTCTACCGGCCGTGATGATCGTCTTCCTCTTCGTTGCAGACGCGCTCGAAGACCTCTTCTTCCCCCGCTCAGCAGCCCCGGACGACGGTGCCCCCGTAAGCGACAGCGCCGGATCACCGCACCCCTGACGGTGCCGCCTGTTCATGGCTGCGACCGGGGCGTTGCTTGTCAGAGTCTGGTGAGGGGGATGGCTTCGGCCATGCGCTGGTAGCCGGCGTCGTTGGGGTGGATGTGGTCGCCGCTTGCACACCACCGGCCCGTGTCGGCGGCTGAGGTCGAAACCGCCCGAGCAGCCGAGACTGCTTGCCCGCCACGAAGCGCAGGCCGGCTGATCTGTCACCGGCCTTCCTGAGTTTGGCTGACCTTGGGGGAGCGCAGGATCGGGCCATGACCACACAGCGCCGACCCGGAGCCGAAACCGTGCGTGCCAACGCGCCGCAACCTGTCCCGTGCGTCACGAGGTGAGGCTGCTGTCCGCAGAGGGAGGGGACGCTTTCGGTGGGCACGCAGATGGCTCTGAGGGACTGCCTCCCACGGTTCGGGAGACAATCGAGGCGATCGTGCTGGCGGTGGGAGACGGTGACGACGCACTGATCGGCCACCTGCTGACCGGGTTCACGCAGATCGCAGACTTCGACGCTCTCATACACCTGCGCACCCGCCTGCACACCACGCTGCGCGCAACGAGGAGCGTCCCGAACAGCATGCCTCCGTTGCGCCCGGAGTCCGCAGGTCGCTTTGCAGGATCGGCCAGGTCGGGGTGCTCGGCTGCCAGGACGTCATCGACTCGGAGGAGTGACGTGGAGGCTGCCGGGTCGATTCAGCTGATGTGAATTTTGGATTCCGCTTTCGGTCCGGGCTCCCGCTGGCTGACCGTCGCCGTCCAGGTCATAGGCGCGGGAAAGCGCCGTGATGCTGGGCAGCCACGCTTCGGGTGACATTGGCAGGTACCTCTTCGAAGAGGGGACGGAGAGAGAAGGAGTGCGCAGCCGCTCGGGGCGGGCCCGCCGACTTCCTCGGTCCAGGACCGTTGCCGGCGTGGCGAGGGCAGCCGGGCGGGACCGTCAGGGAACTCCCACCCGCCTGGCGGCGGCACGGTTTCCCAAGTGAGGAGCGGCGGTACTGCTCGGACGGCCTGCCCGGTCCGGTCACGGCGTGAACACGAGCCGTCTGCTGCCCTGCCCGCGTGCGCGCGGGGCAGCACCGCAGACGGCCGTCAGTCGGTGATGTTGTTGCCCGTTGCCGGTCGGGGTCAGCGCTGGTGGGGGAGCGGGGGCCGCACTGCGTCGCTGTCGCCGGAGCGATCGAAGGCTCCGGGCTGGGAGAGGTCTGCGAGGAGTTCGTCGATCAGTTCCTGGGTGACGTGTGGCATGACGTAGACGTGGCTGTAGTCGTGCCGGCGGCCGTCGAGGTTGAGGGGCATGCAGGCCAGCGAGTACTTGCGGGTGATTTCGGCACGGGGCTGCTGGAACCAGATGCTGAGCGCGTGATCGCCGTGGCCGACCTCGATGCCGTCCTCGGCCCAGGGCTCACCGCGTTCCCGCAGCTGCTCGCTGAGCTCGCGCAGACGTTCGGCGGTGTACTCGGCGATCCGCAGGACTTCGGCGGCCTGGCGGATTTGCTGCTCCTCGCTGGACTGGGCGAGGTGGTTCCACATGGCCAGCGAGGCGAAGCCGCTGCGGGACCCGGCGAAGGTGCTGTCGGGGGAGGAGACGTACGCCGGGTCGGACGGCGGGCGCAGCTTGGCTCCCGCGCGGGCCATGTAGATGCCGGTGGGGACGGGCGCTCCGGGATACTTGTGGCCGCTGGTGACGATGGAGGACACCTCGGGGATCCGGAAGTCGAAGACCGGGGGCGCGGTGTCGATGAGTCCGGTGTCGCGGGCCTTCTCCAGGTAGGGGGCGTAGGCGGCGCCCATGGCTCCGTCGACGTGGATCCAGTAGCCGTTGCGGGTGCTGACGCGCTCGGGGTCGTCGGGGTCGAAGCGCACGGTGCGGTCGACGAGGCCGTGCCGCTCGAAGACCGGCCGCAGGCGCTCGCAGGCGCCCTGGACGTCGTCGAAGGCGCCCTTGAAGACGCTCCCGACGTTGAAGTTGACCAGCACGGGGTGGCCCTTGGCAGCGAAGAAGTCCACGAGGGCGACCAAGGCGTCGACGTCGACCGTGCCCGGTCCCTCGTCGCCGCCGGTGGTCGGGACACCGCCCAGAGGCCAGCCGTTGTACATCGGCATCCCGGTGCCGGCCACGTCGATCGGGCACTGCCCGGGGTAGAGGCTTCCGCCCAGGTCGTAGAAGGTCGGGATGTCCAGCACCCGCATCGCCTTGATGTGCGAGTAGTGCGTCTCCCGCGAGAAGAACGCCACCGGCATGTAGGCGTTGGGGTTGCCGTCGGGGTGCTTGGCCCGCAGGTAGCTGGTGCGGCAGCTGGCTTCGCCGGAGACCTCATCACGCACCAGGGCGTTGCCGTCGAGGTAGTCACGCGCGTTCCACATGGCGTACAGATTGCCCTCCGTGCTGCCCATGGACAGCACGTACCCCCACCCGTCCTCGACGCCCGGGCGGGCCGGATCCTCGGGCAGAGACACGTGCCACAGACGGGCGTAGTGCTCCAGGACCGCCCGCTCCAACCACCGCGAGTGCAGGCTGTAGTGACTGTCGACGAACGGGTCCCCGATGTTGTTCATGTGAAAGCCCAGGAACCGCCCCAGCGCCGCGTGGCCGTCGAGCGACAAGTTCACCTGATACCCGAGCAGACGACCGCGCTGCTCGCCCAGGTACCCCTCCAGCTTGGCCAGGACCGCGATCCGCTGCTCGTCGGAGTAGGCGTCGGCGCCTAGCCGGTAGTCGTCATTGGTCGGCACCGCCGCCACAGACGTACCCGAGTGCTCGATAGTCATTCTGTGTCCGATTCTGAGCGATTTCACGAAACGACTGCCCGGTTCAGGTCATAACCGGACGGCGACAGAATCGGACAACGCTCGGATCTAAAGGGATAAAACCGGGCGCGAGGCTCGGCAACCGAGAGGCCGGAGCGGGTCCCTGGAGCGCTGAGCGGCAGAAACGGCAGCGATTGCTGGCACGGTTGCTGTCCAGTCGCCTCGCGGTACACAGGATATGCGCCACGCCACGCCCTCATTTTCCGACGGTAGCCAATTCGGGTGAGTTGGGTTTGTATTCAATGTCTTAAAGGGCGCCACCAGGAGAGACGTTTCGGCACCGGTCCGGAATGGTGATGAACCGCTCGCGGTCAAACAGACTTCCGTACTACGAGCGCCCCCTCCCGGCCTTGCTGGCCCGCGCCGACCGGGGCTTCGCCCGGTTCCTCGGCCACGACAACGAGGACCAGGAGCACGATGCCAACGGCCCGACGCCGGGCGTCGGCCACCCGGGCGACAACAGCGAGGCCCGATGAACACAACCAGCACCCACACCGTCCTGCATGACCCCGAGGGGCGCATGGAGGCGGAGCTGCTCCCCCTCGACCGCGAACCCCGCGAACTGCTCGCCAAGGCCGTACTCGGCTGGAGCGTCCCGCACGCCGGGTTCCAGCCCCACGACTACGAGCAGATCGCCCTCTACGGGCCACGCCCGCGCCGTGGCCGCCGACGTCCAGCGCCACCACGGGGTGTGCGCTTCCAAGCAAGCACCCCGGCCTGCGATGAACGTCCGGTGACGCAACCGCGCAACCGCTGGTCCATGTCACGCCCAGTCCACGCCCAATTTCGCGAGGGCGGCGAGCTGGTCGGCGGTGAGTTTGTGGCGTCGGGTTTTGGTGTTGGAGACCCATACGCCCAGCTTCACGACCACGGGCTCCGCTTCGCCTTCGACCGGGATCTTTTCGCCGTGGGCGCGGGGGACCGGCCGGTGGGCGCCTTCGCGCTCTACCCACTGCGTGAGGGCCGTCAGGCCCCGCTGGAACGCCTGCTGCGCCTTGCTCGGGCCCTTCGCCGCACGACCGGCAGCGGGAGCGGGATACGGCGCCTCAAGCGGCTTGACGCCCAGTGTGGACAGCCGCTCCTGCTGCTCGGGCAGGAGCCGCGCCCAGGTGCCTGGCTGCTTCTGCTGCTGGAGCCATTTGCCGATGTCGTCGCCATCCATCAGCACGCCGGGCTGGATCTCGGACAGGCGGCCGTCGGCGTCGACCAGGTCCGCGAGGACGCGGTAGTGCCGCTGCCAGTCCAGCGGCCAGGGGCAGTCCCAGTCGGGGTCGATCGCGGTGAGTTGCGCCGCGCGTTCCGCTGCCCGGTCCGAATCCTTGCCGAGGCCGTTCTTCGCGCCCTTGCGCCTGAGGTTGGCCATGTACTGCCCGATAGGCACCATTTCGTCGTCCTCGCCCCACATGGCGTCCTGCCGGGGCGCGAGGTGTCCGGTGGCCCGTCGGTAGGAGCGGAGCGCGGCGAGCTTGGTCTCCCACGCTTCCTCGCCCGGCTCCCAGACCATCCCGGCCTCCGGCGCGTCCAGCAGGGTCTTGCGTCGGTCCTCGAGTTCCCCGGCGCGCAGGGCTTTGCGCTGCTGGTGCACCCACCGGCCCAGCGGGAACGCCTTGGTGATGCCCACCGTCGTTTCGGTGTCGTAGGGGACGGTGTACAGGCCAGTGATCTCGTTCTCCTTCCGCCAGCGGAGCAGGGCCTGGTAGCCCTCCAGCCACACCAGCGACTCCGGCCGGTACACCCGGGTCCGCAGGAACGCCGCGATGGTCGCCGCGTCGCGCGGGCTGGAGAAGTGGAGCAGGGCGGCTACGGCGGCGGCCTGCGTGTCGCCGTCCTCCTGGTCGTCGCCCTCGCCTCCGGCCCCGACGATCTGGCCGTCCTCGTCGCGCCGGACGTGGACCTTGCGCTGGCCGTGGGTGAGGGCGCGGGAGGCGAGCTGCTCGACCAGGCGGTCGTCATGACTGCGGAGGCCTTGGAGGACCGCTACAAGGGGGCGGAACGAGGCACTGGCGACCATGTCGGTGGGGTCCTCGCTGGGTTCCAGGAAGACGGGCACGATGATCCTGGCCACCTTGGTGGACCCGTCCTTGTTAAGCCGCAGCGCCCGGCCGATGTTCTGCACGATCTCCACCTGCGATCCGCGGGTGTCGGCGAAGCAGATGGCTTCGACGCCGCGCTCGCCGGTGATGTCGACGCCTTCGCCGAGGACGCGAACGCTGGCGAGGAAGGCGCGGTGTACGCGCCGGTTGTTGGCGTCGATGCCGTTGGCGAACTGGCGCAGGGCTTCGCGGCGCTCGGACACGAGGTGGTCTCCGCACAGCCACGCCGACCACATCCGGTCCGGCGGGACGTGGCGGCCGGCCTCCAGCTCGTAGAACTCCGCGTCGATCGACGACTTCGGCAGTTTCTCCGCGGCCGCCAGGTCGGCGCCGGTGGTGTCGTTCATGTACAGCGCGGCGGCGGTCTCCGGCAGCTTGTCCGCGAACGCGGCGGCCTCCTCGACCTTCTGGTGGAACGTCATGACCGTACGCAGGTTGTACGCCGCCGCGTGCTCCAGGAGTGCGGTCTGCAGGAGCGCCAGGCGCCGGCCGCGCCGCGCTTCCTCGGACTCCCCGAGAACGGGGGAGGGGTCTCGGATCTCCAGCACGTCGATCTCGAACCCTGCGAGGATGCCCCGCTCGATCGCCTCGCTCAGGCCGAGCTCGGCCAGCCACGCGCCGTAGGTGCCGTCCGGGTCATCTGCCATGGACGCGATCTCCGCCTCCTGGCCGTCCGCGTCCCTCTGTGGTCGGGCTGCGGCGAGGATGCGCGGGGTGGCGGTGAGGTAGAGCCGGAAGTGGGCGGGGATGCGGGCGTTGTCGTGGATCGCCGCCCACGGCCGCCCAAGATCACCGGCGGTTCCGTGGGCCTCATCCACGATCGCGAGGTCGAACGGGGCCATCTGCTGCCCGTACAGCCGCTCTCCGCCCGCCAGAGCGGCCTCTAGCGGCCCGCGGACCTTGCGCTGGTCCTCGGTTGCGTCGATGTCCTCGCGGTCCACCAGCGAGGCGTAGGTGGCGAACACGACGACCGGCCCCGTCCCGGCCCACAGGGCGAGCTGGATCGGGTTGGTGGTGGTGCGCACCCCCAGCTCGTTCAACACCGCGTCGTTCTCCAGTGAGCAGACCGCGATCATCGGGGCCCGGTGGCCGACCAGGCGCCACGCCTGGGCGGTCTGCGTGAGGAGGTCCAGGGTTGGGACGGTGACGAGGATCCGGCTGTGGGGGAAGGAGTCCAGGGCGCACGAGGCGGCGGTGATGGTCTTCCCGGACCCGGTCGCGGAGACGATGGTTGCCCGGGCACCCTGCAAGGGCACAGAAGATTTTACAGGAAATCCCACCCATTTGCGGAAGGCTGACTTCTGATCGGCCTGGTGTTCTCGGAGCTGAATCACAGCTGCGTTTGCCTTTCGCAAGGTCCCGATTGAGGCGCCAGAGTTTTGCGAGCTTCTGTGTTACCAGCCGTGTTCGGAGGGGCCGACGATGTTGTGGCCGATCTGGCGGGCGAGGTGGTGTGGCCGTTCGTCGTCGTAGGGGTGGACGTGGGCGTACACGGTGTGGCTGGCGGCGGGCGCGTGGTTGGCGTCGACGTTGAAGCATGCCTGCACCCCGGTGCGTGCCTGCTCGGACCGGAGGTCGAGTTCAGGTATGGCCGGCCAGGTCAGGGCCATCCAGGCGAGTTGGCCCCATGTTGCGCGGGACAGCAATTCGGGGGCTCTGCTGAGCAGGTCGTCTGTGACCGGTGCTTCTACCATCACCGTCATGGGCAGCAGAGAGGCCAGTTTGTCTCCGTCCTGGGGCAGCTCCGTGGCGCGGAGGTAGGAACCGCCTCCCGAGAATAGGGCGAGTGGAAACAGGTCGCGGGGGAACAGTGTCGCGGCGTACCGGACGTCGTCAGCCCGGGACAGTTCGGCGTACAGGTCGACGGTGGCGTCAACCCACAGCTCGCCGCACCCGACCAGAAGCTCGGCTACGGAGATGACCGAGCCCACATCCCCGCCTTCATTCCGATAGACCGGGTACGCCCTTGCATTTCCCATCATCAGTCCTTGCTCATCCTCCATGGCATGGACGCTCCACGTGCCATGTATTTCTACCAAAGGTACATGCACCAGCAAGGTGATGCACAGCGTATTCCGAAGCTCGAAACGAGTGGCCATGCCGCAGCAGGATCAGGACAAGCGGCATCTCACACTGTTATGGCTGCGTAAGAAGCGGACACCCCGGGGTCCGGAGTGAAGCGGAGAACCCCCACCCGAAGGGCCGACGCATGGCTGCCGGGCACGGCCAAGTCGCAGGCCGGGTCGTTGCCGCAGCTCTGATGGTCCGTCTATAGACTGTGCCTACCGCGGCGGGGACTGTAGCGCAGAGGTAGACGCGCCCATCTCATCAGGAGGGGAGCACGCTGGTTCGAATCCAGCCCGAACCCCGCCGCGCGTACCCACCACACACGGGCCCAAGACCGGCCAGTACCGCCACCCCCTTCCTAGGGGAGAGCGCCAGCCCCGGGTGAGAGAGGTGCCCTCCCCTTGCCAGCTGGCCCGCTTGCGGGCCTTTGCCCTGCAGGCGGAGCCGGAAGGGCCGGGGTGGGAGCGCAGCGGACACCCCAACAGGCCGCAGGGCCTCGCCCCGTGAAACGGGGTCACCTCCCGCACGCAGCGCGGAAGTCCCCCAGGGACTGCGCAGCAGACCCAGCCCGGGTGGAGCGCAGCGGAACCCGGGCAGTCCGAAGCGCAGCGCAGGACTCCGGCCCGAAGGGCCGGCCCTGCTCGGCTTCGCCGAGCCCGCCGAGCGCAGCGAGGCGGTTCCCTTCCCAGGCGCGCA
>NZ_JBHXRK010000050.1:0-26381 GCF_042716875.1 Streptomyces sp. NPDC058646
GGGAAGGGTCCTGCTCCTGAAGCATGGTCCCCATCGCACCGTCAGCCACCACCACACGGGTGGCCAACGCCTCACGAAGGGCATCCGCCCGGCTCCGGATGTCAGCGGTCATGACGGTTCGCCGAGGACGGGCGCGAGCGGGCCGGCCGCACCGGGGCCGTAGGTCTGCTCCACGACGGCGGACAGCTGCGCCAGGTCGGTGGTGTAGGACTGCGAACCCACCGCGCCGAGGGCCACGGAAGCCAGCGCGCACCCCAGGCGCGCCGCGGATTCCAGCGGCACCCCGTGGCTGACGGCGGCCAGGAAGCCGGCCCGGAAGGCGTCGCCCACACCGGTCGGGTCGGCCGGTTCGATGCCGGGGACGGCCGGGACGGTGAGGGGGGCCAGGCCGGCGCGTTCGATGCGTACGCCCTTCTCGCCCAGGGTGGTCACCCAGGTGCCGACGGCCGCGAGGACCTCGGCACTGCTCCAGTCCGTGCGCTCCTGCAGCAGCGCGGCCTCGTACTCGTTCGTGAACAGCCAGGTGGCACCGGCCACCAGCTCGCGCACCTGGCCGCCGTCCAGACGGGCCAGCTGCTGCGAGGGGTCGGCCGCGAAGGGGATGCCGAGGGACCGGCATCCGGCGGTGTGGCGCAGCATCGCCGACGGATCGTCGGGCGCGACCAGGACCAGGTCGGGGCGTCCGGTGCCGGTGAACACCGCCCGCAGGTCGATGTCGGACGCCTCGGCCATCGCGCCCGTGTAGAACGAGGCGATCTGGTTGGCGTCCTCGTCGGTGATGCACATGAAGCGGGCCGTCTGCCGTTCGGCGGAGACCCGTACCCCGCCGGTGTCGACGCCGTGCTCCTTCAGCCACACCTCGTACTCGGCGAAGTCCGTGCCGACCGCGCCGACCAGCAGCGGGGACAGTCCGAAGCCGCCGAGCCCGAAGGCGATGTTGGCCGCGACCCCGCCCCGGCGCACCTCCAGCCGGTCGACGAGGAACGAGAGCGAGAGGTGCGCCAGCTGGTCGGGGAGCAGCTGGTCCACGAACCGGCCGGGGAAGACCATCAGATGGTCGGTGGCGATGGATCCTGTCACTGCGATGGGCACGGGTGCTCCTTCGGTCGCTGATCGCCGGTGCCGCGCGCCGTCCGCCGCGAGGACCGGGCCCGGCCGTCCAGGTGGCGGGCTCAGAGGCCCGCGGCCGCCTTGAGCTGCCGGGCGCGGTCGGTGCGCTCCCAGGTGAAGTCCGGCAGCTCACGGCCGAAGTGGCCGTAGGCGGCGGTCTGGGCGTAGATGGGGCGCAGCAGGTCCAGGTCGCGGATGATCGCGGCCGGACGCAGGTCGAAGACCTCGGCGATGGCGTCCTCGATCCTCTCGACGTCGACGCGGTGGGTGCCGAAGGTCTCGACGAACAGGCCGACCGGCTCGGCCTTGCCGATCGCGTACGCGACCTGGACCTCGCAGCGCGAGGCCAGTCCGGCGGCGACCACGTTCTTCGCCACCCAGCGCATCGCGTACGCGGCGCTGCGGTCGACCTTGGACGGGTCCTTGCCCGAGAAGGCGCCGCCGCCGTGGCGGGCCATGCCGCCGTACGTGTCGATGATGATCTTGCGGCCGGTCAGGCCGGCGTCGCCCATCGGGCCGCCGATCTCGAAACGGCCGGTCGGGTTCACCAGCAGCCGGTAGCCCTCGGTGTCCAGCTTGATGCCGTCCTCGGCGAGCCCGTCCAGGACGTGGGTGACGACCTCCTCGCGGATGTCGGGGGTGAGCAGGGACTCCAGGTCGACGTCGGCCGCGTGCTGCGTGGAGACCACGACCGTGTCCAGGCGTACGGCCTTGTCGCCGTCGTACTCGATGGTGACCTGGGTCTTGCCGTCGGGACGCAGGTACGACAGGGTCCCGTCCTTGCGGACCTGGGTCAGGCGGCGCGACAGCCGGTGCGCCAGCTCGATCGGCAGCGGCATCAGGTTCGGCGTCTCGTCGGTCGCGTAGCCGAACATCAGGCCCTGGTCGCCCGCGCCCTGCGCGTCGAGTCCGTCCACGTCGCGCGCGTCGTCCCGGTCGCTCCCGACACGCTTCTCGTACGCGGTGTCGACACCCTGCGCGATGTCCGGGGACTGTGCGCCGATGGACACCGACACGCCGCAGGAAGCCCCGTCGAAGCCCTTGGCCGACGAGTCGTAGCCGATGTCGAGGATGGCGTCGCGCACCAGCTGGGCGATGGGGGCGTAGGCCTGGGTGGTGACCTCGCCGGCGATGTGCACCTGGCCCGTGGTGATCAGGGTCTCCACCGCCACGCGGGAGGACGGGTCCTCGCGCAGCAGCGCGTCGAGGACGGTGTCGCTGATCCTGTCGGCGATCTTGTCAGGATGTCCTTCGGTCACGGACTCCGAGGTGAACAGACGACGGGACATGTCTCTCCAGAGGGTTGAGGCCCAGACGCGCAGCCGTGCCGGCGACCGGGCGGGGTCACCCGTTGCCACAGTTAAGATCCGAAACCGCGAACGAGGCGCGCTCGAAGAACGGCGGAGCGCGGACGGAGAGGGACCCTGCCCCGGCCCCGGCCCCGGCCCCGGCCCCGGCCGCGTCAGGCGTCCGGAGCGGCCACGCCCTGGAGGGCGTCCTGGAGGGCCTGCGCGAGATCGCGGGCCCGCTCCTGCGCGTCCGCGGCCCCGCCGGCCAGCACGACCCGCGGCGGGCGGCCGCCGTCCACGGCGATGCGCCGGGCGATGTCGCAGGCGAGCGTCCCGGCACCGGAGAAACCGCCGAGCAGCAGCGACGGTACGGCCCGGAGCGCAGCCAGGGCGGGCTGCGCGCCGTCGGCACCGGTGGTGAGCACCAGCAGCTCCTCGGGACCCGGATAGGTGCGGGCCAGCAGGTCGTAACAGGCCGCCGGTGCGCCCGGCGGCGGGATCAGACAGATCGTGCCCGCCCGTTCCCGCCCCGCCGCGCGCAGGACGACCAGCGGGCCGTCGTCCCGGCCGGCCCCCGCGGCCTCGGTCATCCGCGGTACGGCCCTCCCCTCCAGGAGCGTCAGGACCTCCGCGACGGTCGTCGACCCGGCCGACCGCGAGGGGAGTTCACGCAGCAGCAGCGCAGCCTGCACCAGCAGCTCGGCCGCCTCCTCGTCACCGAGCAGGGCCCGGTCGTGGACCGCGGTGAGAACCAGCCCGCCCGCGCTGTCGTGCTGGGCGAACAGCCCGACGGGCAGCATGGAACGCGCGGGTATGGTGCCCGGCCGCCCGGCCTGGATGCCGAGGGCGGCGATTTCGTCCGCCAGCCCCTCCACCGGGTGCGGCGGGTCCTCGAACACGACGACGGTCCCGGCGGCACCGGGCTCCTGGTCGCGCCCGCTCCAGGCGCGGATCCAGGCCTCGGGGACCCACTCGTAGGCCGCCATGTCCAGAACCCGGTCGCGGAGCTGCACCAGCAGCGCCGGTACGGTGCCCTGCGGGTCCACCTCCACGGACATCGGCAGCGGGTTGCGCAGCGGCCCCGGCATACGGGACACCCCGTCGAGCGGTATGCCGCGCCCCGAGACGGTCACCGAGAAACGCACCGGGGCCGGCCCGGTGGCGCCCGAGGCCCGGTGGATCAGCATCGCCCAGACGGCCTGCAGCGCACTGCTCTCCGCGGTGCCCCAGGTGCCCGCCCAGCGCGCCAGACGGCCCGTCTCCACCGGGTCCAGGCGCAGCCGGGCGCGGCCGACGCCGGAGCGGCCGGTGGCCCCGGAGGGCAGGCCGGGGCTGGACGCCGCACCGTCGGGCGGCGCGGCCCGGGCCCAGAACTCCCGGGCGGGGCCGAGGTCCTGGGCCGCGATCCAGGCGGCGTAGTCGGACAGGTTGGGGCGGCGCTCACCGCCGGGCAGGGTGCCGCCCGCCAGGTAGGCCCGGTAGAACTCGCGCAGCAGGATGTGCGCGCTCCAGCTGTCGAGCAGGGCCCGGTGGTAGGTGAGCAGGATCCGGGTGGGTGCGGTGTCGCCGCCCGGCAGGATCTCCTCCGGCTCCAGCAGGGCGAGGCGCAGCGCTCCCGGGGACCGCAGGTCGAAGCCGCGCAGCCGGTCGCGTTCCAGGAGGCGGGGCCAGTCGTCGGCGCGGAAGGCCTGGCGGGTGACCTCGGGCGCGACCCTGCCGTGCACCATGAGCTGCGGATCGGCGCCGCCGGTGAACGCCGTGCGCAGCACCGCTTCGCGGTCGAAGACCGACTGCCATGCCGCTGTGAAGCGTTCGGCGTCGAGCGGGCCCTGCCAGGCCCAGACGAGCTGCTCGACATGGCGGCCGGAGCCGGGCCGCGCTCCGCCGCCCGTGTACAGCGCCGCCTGCTGGGGAGTGGCCCGGAAGACGGACGGGATGGGGGCGCCGGACATCTCCGCCAGCTCCTCCAGCACCTCGCGCAGCAACTCCTCCAGGGCGGCCACGGAGGCCGCGGTGACGCCTGCGGCGGGGTCGGACACCCAGTCCAGGCCGGCGTGCAGCCTGCCGCCGACGACCCGGAACCGCGCCTCGACACGGTGCACGGGCCGGACCCGTACGCCGACGCCCGCGGGACGGGCGGAGTCCGGCAGCAGTTCGGCGGGGCCGTGCAGGGTCAGGCACGCCAGGGCGGGCTCCAGTGCGCGCAGGGCACCGCGCAGCAGCGGGTCGGGGTTCCATTCGCGGCAGGCCCCGAAGCCCGCTCCGCCCGCGGCGCGGCCGGCGCCGGCGGCCAGGGGGCCCGCCAGTGCGGCCAGCTGCTCCAGCGGTCCGAGGGCGGGATCCCGAGTGAACTGGACCGGGTACGGATCGGCGAGCCGGCCCACCTGGCGCCGCAGGTCCTGGCGGCCGGCCCGGGGGTCGCTGCGTACGTCGAAGCCGACCGCGCGGACACCCTGCCAGCGGCCCAGGGCCAGGGCGAACGCACCGGTCAGCACCTGCCCGGTGGTCAGGGCGAGCCGCCCGGCCAGGTCATGGACGATCCGCCCGGTCGGGCCCCGGTCCAGGGCGAAACCGGCGTGCCCGGCCCCGTCCGCCCCGTCCGCCCCGCCGCCCGGTGCCTGCGCGGGGGCGGCGCCGGGCCCGTCGCTCCGTGCCGGGGCCGGGGCGGCGACCTGGGCGGACCGGGGGGAGCCGATCGCCCGCGCCCTGCGGTCGGCGACGGCGGTCCAGTGCCGGACCTCCGCGGGGTCGCCGGCCAGCTCCCGCAGCTCGGCGATCCAGCCGGCCAGGCCGTCCGGCCCGGGCTGCGGGCGTACGGGAGCCCCGGCCGGGCCCGTGCCGAGCGCCGCCGCCAGGTCGCCGAGCAGGACGGGCCAGGACGCGGCGTCCACCGCGAGGGCGTGGACGACCAGGACGAGCCGGTCGGCACGCGGCCCGGCGGGCCGGCGGTCCCGGGCGAGCAGGGCCCGCAGCTGCACTCCGGCGTACGCATCGAGGGTGCGGCCCGTCGCGTCGACGGCGGCGGCGAAACCGGCCTCGTCCGTGAACTCCCCCTCCACCACCAGGTCCACCCGGCGGCCCGCCGCCCCGTCCCCGGTCAGCAGGCCGCGCGCGGCGTCGAGGCGGAACCCCAGCTGCGGATGGGCGGCCACGACGGCGCGCAGCGCCCCGCGCACCGCATCCGCGTCGAGCGGAGCGGCCGGTTCGACGGACACCGCCTCGTAGCGGTGGCCTTCGGCACGGGCGACGGCCGCCGCCTGGCCCGGGGTGAGCGGGCGGTCGGCGCCGGCCCGCCCGGTGACCAGATCGGCGAAGCGGCCCACCACGGATGCGGCGGACGCGCCCCGCGGCACGGTGAGCCGCAGCGTGTGGCGGCCGGGGCCGTGCCGCAGCAGCCGGTACCGCCGCCCGGCCCGGCCGGGCGCACCGGACGCGAACTCGCCCAGTACGTCTTCCAGCGCGGCCGGGTCGATCGGCCCGCGCAGCTCGACGTCCCAGGAGGAGGCGTGCGGGGGCGGTCCGGGTTCGATCACCACGGAGACCGCCGCCGGCCCTTGCAGGGCGGACGGTTCCATGAGGCCTCCTGGTCCGCACGTATCCACAACGGTCGGGTTCAGCACGCTAGTGGCAGTACGCGCCCGAAGTCCGTTCTCCCGAGCGGGCGTACAGCCGCGCCCAAGCCGTGCGAAAGGCCGGCAGGTCCACCCGTCACAGCATGCGGACGGCACTCTCCGCGTGCTCCTTGGCCCGGGCGAGCAGCTCCAGGCTGCTCCGGCCGAGGGACTCGCGCACGTGCCGGCGGGCGTCCGCGAGGCCGGCGCCCTCCCCCAGCACGGCGGCGACGTCCGCCTCGCGCAGGACGACGTTGTGCTGTGCGATCACGGTCACCCCCGTCTCGTCCGGGACGACGACCCATTCGCCGGTGTGTGCCTCCAGCAGCGGCGGCGGAGTCGTCTCCTTGTAGACGATGCGCCCCGCGTGCGGGAAGCTGATCCGCACCCCGCCGGTGGTGTGCGGGCCGTGCCCGGTCAGCGTCTCCATCGTCATGCGCTGCACCCCCGGCGCATCCTCGGTGAGGTCGACCCGGGTGACGTGCGGCACCTGGCCGGGCCAGTCCCCGGCCCGGTACAGGAAGTCGTAGACCAGCTCGGGCGGGCCGGTGACGCGCACCGAGTCCTCGAAGGACAGGACCAGCTCGTCCAGGCGCGTCCACCGCTCGGCGAAGGCCTTCAGGTCGGCGAGCTGGGTGCGGCTGGCCCCGTCGGTGGCCCGTTCCGCCCATGCCACGTCGTCGGGCAGGCCGCCGGTGACGCTGAAGTCGTACAGCACCTCCAGCTCGGTCTCGTCCCGGCCCCGGGGGCGTACGGTCAAGGTGCCGCCCATCGAGCCCAGCGGGGACGCGGGCAGCTCCTGCCGGAACTCCACGCGGCGCTCCAGCGGGTCCAGGTGCCGCCAGGAGATCCACGACTTCAGCCGGCCGTCCATGAGGGTCCACATCCGCAGCCGTTCCCGTTCGCCGTCGAACTCAAGCCGTTCCACATGGGCGTTCGGGGAGAAGTAGAGCGGCCACTTCACCGCGTCGGCGAGCAGCCCGTAGACCACACCGGCCGGCGCGGCCACACGGACCTTGTACGTCGCCCTGGCCGCGTGCTCAGCAGACATCTGCACACCTCTCCTCACATGGCGCCGACGGGGACGCGGACGGGAACTCGGACGGCGGGGCGGAGGCCGCCGGGTACGGACGGGACACGGGCCTCAGCCGACGGCCGCGGGCTCCCGGACGAGGCGGCGGGCGACACGGCAGGCCCGGCCCAGGAGGCGGGGCAGTTCACGTCCGCCCGCGAAGAAGTGGTGGCCGGGAACCACCCGCAGCCGTGCCGGGCCCTGCGTCCACAGCCGCCAGCCGTCGGCGATCTCCGGCGGGGCCAGCGGGTTGCCCTGGGAGGCGACGACGAGGATCGGGGTCGTGAGCGGTCCGGCGGGAGAGGGGGTGCGGGCCGCCTCCTCCAGGGACTGTGCGAGCTCCAGGTCGACGCGGAGCACCGGCAGCATGGCCCGCAGCCAGATCCCTTCGTCGCTGCCGGGCGGCACGGCGCCGTTGCCGTCCAGGATGCTCAGCAGTTCGGCGTCCGTCGTCCCGCGCGCGTCGGGCAGCTCGGAGGGCACGTGCGGCGGCCGGCAGGCGCCGACGGCGAGGAGGGCGGGGCCGGGCAGGCCCGCCTCGTGCAGGGCGCGCGTCAGGGTGAAGGCGACCATCGCCCCGAGACCCTGCCCGTACAGGACGTACGGGCCGGCCTGCGGGTCGGCGAACCGGGGCAGCAGGTCGGCGAGGAGTGCCTCACGGGTGGTCACCCGGGGTTCGGTCCGGCGCCCCGCGGAGCCCGGCAGGAGGGCCGTGACCGCTTCCACGCCGGGGCCGACGCTCCCCGCCCAGGTACCGAAAGCAGAGACGCCCTCCGCGGAGTGCGCGAAACAGTGGAGACGCACTGGCTGTTCGTCCGACATGGCATCCTCCTCTACCTCCGCCCCTCGTCGTACTGAGCGGGGTTCGAGAATCTCCGGACAGCCTGGAGTACCGCTCGAGGGTGGCCCGAGGATCCCTGCCCGGGGGGTGCCGCCGGAGCGGAGTTGCCCTCCGGCGGCTCCGCGCCGTCCCTCAGGCCGCGTACCGGTCGAAGGTGGACCCGCGTCGCGGACCGGCCGTCACCTCGAGTTCCGGGTCGACCGCGAGCATGGCCTGGTGCAGGCGCTGCAGCTGCGGCGAGGGGTCCACGCCGAGTTCTTCGATGAGCCGCCCCCGCAGCTTGCGGTAGACGTCCAGGGCGGAGGCCTGCCGCCCGGACCGGTACAGGGCCAGCATCGCCTGCGCGTGCAGGCCCTCGTGCTGGGGGTGGCGGGCGATCAGGTCGGTGAGCTCGACGATCAGTTCGGCGTGCCGGCTGAGCCGCAGATCCGCGTCGATCCGCCGCTCGACGGTCACCAGCCGGGACTCCTCCAGACGCATGACCTCGATCTCCAGGATCGGACCGAGGCGTACGTCCACCAGCGCGGGCCCCTGCCACATGCCCAGGGCCTGCCGGAAGAGCCGGGCGGCCCGTTCGTCCTCCCCGAGTTCGAAGGCCGCCTGGCCCTCGGCGACCAGCCGTTCGTACGCGTGCACGTCCACGGCCTCCGGCGGGACCTGCAGCAGGTAGCCGCCGTGGCGCGTGGCCAGGACGTTCTTCGCCGCCCCCGGGGCATCGGGTCCCATCGCGGTGCCGACGCCGCGGCGCAGCTGCATGATGTACGTCTGCAGCGTCGTCATCGCACTCGGTGGCGGTTCCGTCCCCCAGATCTCCTCCATCAGCGTCGAGACAGGCATGATGCGGCCTGGGTACAACGCGAGCAGCGCGAATATCTTCCGGGGCTTTCCCGCGGTCGGGACGATCGATCCCCCGTTCACGGCGGCACACAGCGGACCCAGAAGCTGAATGTCCATGGCTTCCTCCGTTCGTCGTCGAGCACTCCCCGTGGCGGAAAGTCGTCGGCGATCCGGCACGCTAGTCGTAGCTTCCCCGCATGTGCCGTTTGCTGCAACGGAAGTTGAGCAGGTCTCCATGGGACTGCAAGAAAACCGCGGCGACTCGAGAAGCATTTCAGGATTTCAGGTGCACGCATCGGAGAACGGTTCTCGTTTTTCGGTTCCCCTTTTCACGGACCGATGTCGAGCCTGCGGCCCCAGGGCCCTTCGGGCATCAGGGCCCCGAGCACCGCCAGGAGCTGCGGCGGCACGACCGGGTCCGGCAGCGAGTCCAGGTCGGACCAGGGGATCCAGGCGTGCCGGTGCAGGTTGACCTGCTCGTACGGCAGCAGGCCCGTCCGCACCGGGGACGGGCTCCCGCCGGCGAAGTGCGCGAGGAAGAACTGCTCCGTGCCGACGTACCGCTTGCCGTTCCACCGCGCGTCGAGTTCGACGGGGACGGACCGGTCGAGGACCGCGGCAGGATCCAGGCCGGTCTCCTCCGACAGTTCGCGCCGTGCGGTCGCCAGCGGCGTCTCGCCCGGTTCCATTCCTCCTCCGGGCAGCCCCCAGACCTCGTTCCCGTCGAGCGGATCCCGCCAGCGCAGCAGAAGAATCCGGTGGGCGGCGTCCAGGCATATGACCCGCGCGGCGGGCCGGTGAATCGTCTCCACCATCCTGACGGTATGCCGTGTTCGTCCGCGCTGATCAATTCTTCGAACACGCCTCTAGCGAGGCTTTGCCGATGGTCCGGTCATGTGTGCGATGGCAATGCCTGGAATTCCATGAGGGCGGGTGAGGAGAAATGCTCGACCGGCCGGACCGGACGGTCAGGCGATCTTCGTCGCGCAGAGGACGGCGTCCACGGGGAGGGCCTCCGGCGGCATGCCGGCGGGGTCCTCGGCGATCGCCTTGGTGACCTCGAACCCGCACTCCTCGAGCCAGCCCCGGTACGTCGACATCTTCTGCGGACCGCCCTGGCCCATGGCGCAGCCGAGGAAGAAGGCGGGGAAGAAGTCGATGGAGCGGAAGTCGGCGTCCTTGGTGTCCTCGGGGTACACCGGGGTCAGGATGTTGACCTGCCCGCCGATCTCCAGGGACTCGTTGACGCGCCTGAGGATCCGGAACACGTCGTCCTTGTCGAACATGGGCAGGAAGTGCTTGATCAGCACGACGTCGAAGCCCTTGGGGACCCCGGCGAAGACGTCACCGCCGATGAACGAGCAGTGCTCCTCCACGCCGTGGGCCCGGAAGTTCTCCAGGGACTCCTTCTCCTTCTCCGGCAGGTCGAAGGTCGTGACGCGCAGTCCGGGCGACGCCTTCAGCCGGTAGGTGTGGATCGCCCCGAGCCCGGTGTTGCCGGCGAGGTCGAGCACCTGGGAACCGGCGGGCACGTCGATGTTGTCGAAGAACCAGGGATCGATGCGGGTCGTCTCGCTGTTCATCAGCTTGGCCCAGGGCTCGCGGAGCTCCGGGTGCTCGGCCATCGCGTCGTACAGGTTCCCGTCGAAGCCGTACAGCTCCTTGAGGCCGACGAGCGTCCCGGTCCGCACGCTCTCGGTGAGGTGGAACAGCTGCCTGAGCGCGGCACCCTTGATCATCTGGAGGGCGGCGAGCACGTGCTCGAGGTCGGCCTCGGCGACGTCCGCGAGGGCATCGAGGGAGTAGGCGCCGGAACCTTCGTCGTGGGCGACGAACCCCTCCTTGACCAGCAGGAGCAGGAGCTGCTCCACGGCATCGGGCTTGGCTCCGACCGCGTCGCCGAGTTCGGCCGCCGTGAGGCCCGGACGGTCCCGGAGCCTGTCGATGATGCCGAGCTCGAAACAGGAAACCAGGGTCATGAACCGAGTGGGGCCGACCATGTATTCGCGAATTCTCGCGAGCGTCGCGTCAGGCGTCATGGGAGTGATTCCTTCGATTTGATTGGCTCCACCGCCGCAGTGTGCCGGGTGACAAGGCCCACCTGAATGAGGAGCACATGGCCGTCAGCGGGCACCGATTCGCCGCCCTTGTGCCGCCTATGCGGACGAATCAGGGAGGGCGGACTCGATCACGGATTCCCGTCGTTGATCCTGCGCGGAGCCCGACAGGCGTGTCAACCCTCGCCATCCGGCGGGACGGGGCGATATGGCGACCCGATAGCAGAGCTCTGCCGGACCTTGAATTCTCCGGGTCCGGCAGGACGACAGGACGCACCCGCCGACGCGCCTTCACGCCCTTTTCGGATCAACCCGGTCCGCGCTCCACGGCGCTCCGGCGCCGCTCCTGTGCCGCTCCACCGGACCGGGGCAGGGTGGGCGCCGCGTATCACGTCCGTCACCGCGCCGACCGGAATGAAGCCAGCCCCATGAAGCCTTCTCTTGCCCGCCGCCTGCTGCGCTCCCTCTACGGCAGCATGGTCGCCTACGACTCGATCAGTGCGGGCCGGGGGCCCAGGGCCCGGACCGCCCCGCGGCCGTCCCCGCCCCGCGGTCCCACGAGCCCCGCCGGGCGGGCCCGGCCGGAACGGACCCGCGCCCACGGACCGGGCCCCCGGTAGCCGCGCTGTCATCCGAGCGTGTTCAGGACGTCCGCCTCGTGGTAGACCGTGCGGCCGTCCCGGCGCCGGCGGCGCCAGCGGTGTTCGCTCGCGTACCGGTAGACGCTGCCCGAGGAGAGGTGCCACATCCGGGCGATGTCCTGGGCCGCCAGCCACGCGGTGGGCGGGGCCGCCTGCCCGGCCTTGCCGCTCCGGCGCATGCGCAGCCCCAGCCGCACCCACTCGTTGTCCGGCCAGCGGTGCTCCGGCACCGCACTGCACCGGATGTCCGAAGAGCTGTCCGAAGAGCTGTCCGGCGAGCTGTCCGGCGAACCGTCCGGCGGGCCGGCCGGGGGCCGGTGCAGCCGGGCCGAGAGCGTGCCGTCGCAGCTCGGCTCCAGGCAGGCGCCGACCGGAATGCGCCGGGCCCCTTCCGGATCGGCGACGCCGGTGGCCCGCTGGACGAGCCCGCCCAGTTCGGCGGAGACCTCCGGGGCGCAGGAGTGCGCGGCCAGCCAGTCCACGTGCCCCAGCAGGAACGCCGCGAGCCCCTCCACGGTGCGCGCCGGCGGAGCGACGTCCCGCTCCTGCGCCACCAGGCCCGCCCAGGAACTCAGGGTGCCGATGATCGCGTCGCGCGCCTCGGACGCGGCGGTGTTGAAGCGCAGGCCCGGCGCGGATCCGCCCGAGGTCCGCTCGCGCAGGGCGGGCGGACCGCTGCTGCCGTTGCCCAGCAGGTGTCCGCACGCCTGGTAGAGGCCGGGCAGGTGCCGCAGGTCCCGGGTCAGCCGGGCCGCGCGGTCCGGCGCCGTGTTCACAGCCCTCGTCGCCATGTCCTCGGATTCCCTTCAGGAAAGCTCAGCCACCGGGGAGCGGCGGCTGCCCGGAAAAGCCGGAAACCCATCGAAGCAGAGCCGGGGAAGGCGCCATTCTCTTCTCCGCCACCCCGTTCCCATTCCACTTCAATCCCTGTCCCACCGTTGGGTAACCGGATTGCCGGGCGGGAAATGGGCCGATCCTTGACGGGCGATTATCGGGGGTTTCCCGCCCTCGCTTGACCTTCCGGGCGTCAGCGAAGAAGCTGTGTCCTAGCCTCCGTTGAAGTGTTTCCGGAAGGCGGTCCCGCTCGCCCGTCGGCATGGCTCATACGCGCCCTGCAACAGGGTTCTGTACTGCTTCACGACCTGAGCGGCCGGGATTCGGGACGGTGATGCCATTTTCCGTACGCCGTCGAACGCATTTTCATGACAGCCGCCGAAGCGTTGAACCGGCGGCTCTTTCCTTGTGCCCGCGGGACCGCGTGCACCCCTACGGAGAGAGAAAAGGACGATGACACAAGCAACATCGCAGTCCGCGCCGGCCTATCTCGGGCGGATGCCCGACCTGGCCGCCCTGCGCGCCGAAGGCCTCGAGGAGCGGACCCGGATCATCGAGCGGTACATCTGCCGGGAGCTGGAGTTCTTCCTCGACATCCCGCCGGCCCACCGCATCATGACGAGCCGCCAGCTGCGCAGCCAGGGCGTCGGCTCGATCATGGCGCTCCAGCTCAAGCGGCTGCTGGAGATGGCCCTCGGGGTGGAGGTGGCAGCGGCCGACCTGCTGCGCGACGACTCCGTCACGGAGATCGCCGCCTACCTCGCCGTCCGGCTGGACGACTCGGTCGTCGGCGCGGCGCAGCTCAGCGGCCCGGGCGGCCACGGGCGAT
Source organism: Streptomyces sp. NPDC058646 (assembly GCF_042716875.1). Lineage (NCBI taxonomy): Bacteria > Bacillati > Actinomycetota > Actinomycetes > Kitasatosporales > Streptomycetaceae > Streptomyces > Streptomyces sp. NPDC058646. The sequence goes on from NZ_JBHXRK010000050.1 coordinate 13,122, forward strand.
GACGACCGCGAGCACATCAGCGACGTTCACCGCCCCCGCGCCACCGGGTGCGACCATCACCGTGGAGGACGGGGACCTGCACCTGTGGGCCCTGCGCCAGCCCTGGTCGGACGACGGCCCCGTCCCGCTGGTCACCGCGGAACTGGACGACCACGAACGCAAGCGCGCCGCCTCGTTCGTCCAGCCGCACGACCGCCTGCTCTACGTGTCCGCCCATGTCGGACTGCGCCGGCTGCTGTCCGCCTACCTCGGTGTGCCCCCGGGGGAGGTGCACCTCGGCCGGGCGCCGTGCCCCGGCTGCGGCGGCCCGCACGGCCGGCCCGTCGTGATGGACGCGCCCGTGCCGCTGCACTTCTCGCTGTCGCACAGCGTCGGGCTGGCCATCTTCGGAGTGGCGACGTCACCGGTGGGCGTCGACGTGGAGCGGGTGCCGTCGATGGAGACCGCCGAACTGTGCATGTCCGCCCTGCACCCGGCCGAGCAGGCGGAACTGTCCGCGCTGCCCGCCGGGGAGCGGCCGATGGCCTTCGGCCGGCTGTGGACCCGCAAGGAGGCCTACCTCAAGGGCATCGGTACCGGTCTCAGCCGCGACCTGTCCGCCGACTACCTGGGCGAACGCGAGGACGCCGGCCGGCCCGCCGGGCCACCGGGCTGGATCGTGCGCAGCATCCCCGGCTACCCCAGCCACGTCTGCGCGGCCGCCCTGATGACCGAGGTGGACCACTGCACCACCGCCCGTCGAGTGCCCACCGAGAGTCTGTACGTCGATGACGCCACCGAGCTGCTGGCGGCCGCGAGGGAACAGGTGTGCACCGTCCTGCCCGCGACCGGCCGACGGCCGGGGGCCTGATCAGAGGAGTGTGGAACGCCGTGCTGACCGCAGAACAGTCCGACCTCGTCCCCGATCCCGTCCCCGACCGCCTCGACGAGCTGAGCGAGCTGAAGGAACTGGTCCGCCGCGGACCCGATCCCGGGGCCACCGAACGCCAGCACGCCAAGGGCAAACTGACCGCCCGCGAACGCATCGACCTGCTGCTCGACCCCGGCACCTTCACCGAGGTCGAGCCGTTGCGCCGGCACCGGGCCACCGGCTTCGGCCTGGAGGCGAAACGGCCCCACACCGACGGGGTGGTGACCGGCTGGGGCACCGTCGAGGGCCGCACCGTCTTCGTCTACGCCCCCGACTTCCGCATCTTCGGCGGGGCGCTCGGCGAGGCGCACGCCCAGAAGATCCACAAGATCATGGACATGGCCATCGCGGCCGGTGCGCCGCTGGTCTCGCTCAACGACGGCGCGGGAGCGCGGATCCAGGAAGGCGTCTCCGCGCTCGCCGGCTACGGCGGCATCTTCCTGCGCAACACCAAGGCGTCGGGGGTCATCCCGCAGATCAGCGTCATGCTGGGCCCCTGCGCGGGCGGCGCGGCGTACTCGCCCGCGCTCACCGACTTCATCTTCGCCGTCCGCGACATCTCCCAGATGTTCATCACCGGCCCCGACGTCGTCCAGGCGGTGACCGGCGAGAAGGTCACCCAGAACGGCCTCGGCGGTGCGGACGTGCACGCGAGCGTGTCGGGCGTGGCCCACTTCGTCTACGACGACGAGGAGAGCTGCCTCGCCGAGGTGCGGTACCTGTTGTCGCTGCTGCCGTCCAACAACCGCGAACTGCCCCCCGTGGCCCGTGGCGCGGACCCGGCGGACCGGCCGGGCGACGCCCTGCTCGACCTCGTACCGGCCGACGGCAACCGCTCGTACGACATCCGCGGGGTGATCGAGGAGCTGGTCGACGACGGCGACCACATGGAGGTCCACGCGACCTGGGCGACCAACCTCGTCTGCGCGCTGGCCCGCATCGACGGGCAGGTGGTGGGCATCGTCGCCAACCAGCCCGCCTCCATGGCCGGGGTGCTGGACATCAAGGCCAGTGAGAAGGGCGCGCGGTTCGTGCAGTTCTGCGACGCCTTCAACATCCCGCTGGTGACCCTCGTCGACGTGCCGGGCTTCCTGCCGGGCGTCGACCAGGAGCACGAGGGCATCATCCGGCGCGGCGCGAAGCTGCTGTACGCCTACTGCAACGCGACCGTCCCCCGGATATCGGTGGTGCTGCGCAAGGCGTACGGCGGCGCGTACATCGTCATGGACTCCCGCTCGATCGGCGCGGACATCGCCCTGGCCTGGCCCACCAACGAGATCGCGGTGATGGGCGCGGAAGGCGCCGCCAACGTGGTCTTCCGACGGGAGATCGCCGCGGCCGAGGACCCCGAGGCCATGCGCAAGCAGAAGATCAAGGAGTACAGGACCGAACTGGTGCACCCGTACTACGCCGCCGAGCGAGGGCTGGTCGACGATGTCATCGACCCCCGCGACACCCGGGCCGTCCTCAGCCGCTCACTGTCCATGCTGGCCACCAAGGACGCGGACCTCCCGCGCCGCAAGCACGGCAATCCGCCGCAGTGACGAGGGAGTCGGAGATGACCCAGCCGGAGGTCCCGCACCTGCTGCGGATCGAGAAGGGCAGTCCCGACGCGTCCGAGCTGGCCGCGCTGACCGCCGTACTGCTCGCCCGCGCGGCCGCTGCCGGCGCCGAGCCGGACGACGTGTCGCGCAGGCAGCGGGCGGTGGCCCGCTGGCGCCGGCCGGAGCGGGCCGCGGGCTTCGCCGGGCCCAGGAGCTGGGCGGGCTCGGACGCGGTGCAGCCCGGCTAGCCCGGGAACGACAGGAGGGGCGGGAACCGGGCAACCGGTTCCCGCCCCTCCTTTTCTGCGTGGGGCGCCCCCTCAGACGCGTACGCCGTTCAGCGTGGCCGCGATCAGGCCCGCCACCTCCTGCGTGTGCGCGTCGAGGTAGAAGTGGCCGCCGCGGAAGGTGTGGAACTCGCCCGGCGCGGTCGTGTGCCCGAGCCAGTCCGCCGCGTCGGCGGCCGGGACCACCGGGTCCTCGTCCCCGACGAGCACGGTGACCGGAACGTCCAGGGGCAGCCCGGGAACCCAGCTGTACGAGGCCAGGGCCCGGTAGTCGGCGCGCAGCGCGGGCAGCACCATCTCCAGCAGCTCCGGCTCGTCCAGCACCCGCCCGCCGGTGCCGCCCAGCCGCCGGATCTCGGCGATCAGCGCCGCGTCGCCGTGCAGCTGGTCGCTGCGGCGCGGCACCGGACCGGGCGCCCCGCGGCCGGACAGGAACAGGTGCACGGGAGCGGGCGCCCCGAGCCGGTCCAGCCGGCGGGCGGTCTCGTACGCGATCACCGCGCCCATGCTGTGGCCGAAGAAGGCGTACGGACGCCCGCCGCCCTCCGCCGCCAGCTCCCGCGCGACGGCGTCCGCGAGGGCGGTGAGGGTCTCGGCCGGAGTCTCGCGGCGGCGCTCCTGACGCCCCGGGTACTGGACGGCCAGCACCTCGAAGGCGGGGGAGAGCGTGCGGGACAGCGGCAGATAGGCACTGGCCGCGCCGCCGGCGTGGGGGAAGCAGACGAGCCGTACGCCGTGCAGCTCCTGGTCCTGCTCCTGGGCCGGCGGGGGCGCGTACTGCCGGAACCACCGGCTTTCGGTTTCCTTGTTCTCCATGGGGTCTCCGATCCGGAGGCCGCCTCCTGCCCGGGGGCAGGAGGCGGCCGGTGTTGGGGAGGTGGGAGGGGGTGGGGTCAGGACGTCTGCAGCTCGCGCGGGGCGGCCTGCCCGGCCGGCGGGAAGAACCCCGCCTCGACGAAGAACGCGACGTACCGCTCGAAGAGGTCGACGGTCATCTCCGGGCAGACGACCCCGACGTCCCGCAGCGCCTCCTCGGCCACACTGGTGTCGACCGGCGGATAGAAGGCCTCGTTGTCGGAGGCCATCATCTCGAAGGCCTCCAGCAGCGGGAGCATCACGTTGTCGGGATCGGACTTCACCAGCGTGCTCCAGGTGCCCCAGTCGAGCTCCGTCAGCGGATAGCCGCCCGCACGCAGGTTCCGTACGAACTCGGCGAAGCTCAAGTGGCTCTGGTTGTACAGGTGGAACGTTCCGCCCGCGGTGTCCTCCTTCTTGGACAGGGCGACGACGGCGGCGCTGACGTAGTCGACCGGCGTCAGGTGGACCTTGCCGACCAGCCCCTCGGGCACCGCCCCGGCCTGCACCAGTCCGCGCAGGCTCAGCCAGACGAAGTCCCGCGTCTGGCAGGCACCGTTGACCTGGTCACCGGAGATCACGTCGATCCGGTAGACGGAGACCGGCAGCCCGCGGTCGCGCGCCAGGCCGATGACCTGCTCGGCCACCCACTTGCTCTGCAGGTAGCCGCTCGGCAGCGCCTCGGCGGGTCCGGAGACGTCGTCCACCTTCAAAGGACGCCCTCCCGCCAGTTCACCCGCGAAGACACCCGTCGTCGACAGGTAGTGCACCGGTACGGTGCGGTGCCGGGCGGCCAGCCGCAGCACCTCCTCGGTACCCGACACGTTGGCCGCCTTCAGCGCCGTGAACGGCCGCAGCCAGTGGACGGTGGCGCCCGCGTGGTAGACGGCGTCGGCGGTACGGGCGAGCGCGTCGAAGGCCTCCTCCGTCAGCCCCAGCCGGGGCTGGGCCAGGTCGCCGACGACGATACGGAGCCGGCCGGGGTCGACCTCGTCCCACACCCGGTACCACTGCAGGTTCTCCCGGATCCGGCGCAGACCGTCCTCCTCGTCCGCCGCCCGGACCAGGCAGTGCACGGTCGCCCGGGTCTCCCGCAGCAGGTCACGCAGGAGGAACGCGCCGAGGAAGCCGGTCGCCCCGGTCAGGAAGACCTCGCCCGGATCGTCGGTGGACCGCGTCACCTCGCCGGACGGCCGGATGTCGTCCGCCAGCCGGATCTCGGCGGCGAAGTCCACCTCGGCGCGGGCGGCAGCGGCCCCGCTCCCGCCCGCGTCCACCAGGGCGGCGCGCAGGTGCCCGGTCATCGCCTCCGGCGTCGGATGGTCGAAGACCAGCGTGGCCGGCAGCCGCATGCCCAGCCCCGCACCGAGCCGGTTGCGCAGCTCGACCGAGGTGAGCGAGTCGAAGCCCAGCTTGGAGAAGGGCTGCTGGGCATCGATGGCGGCCGGGTCGGCGTGCCCGAGGACCGCGCCCATCTCGGTGAGCACCACGTCCAGCACCAGCCGGTGCTGCTCCGCCTCGTCGAGCCCCGCCAGCCGGACGGCGAGGTCTCCCGCCCCGCTGTCGGAGTTCTGCGCCTTGCGGCGGGCGGGCCGGCCGGCGAGCGCGCTGAGCAGCAGCGGCACCCGGTCGGGCTGCTCCCGCAGGACGGCCACGTCGAGCGGGGTGATCACCGGTACGGGGTGGGGGAGACCGAGCGCGACGTCCAGCAGGGCAGGCCCCTGGTCGGAGGCGACCGGCCGGAAACCGGCCCGGGCGATACGGGCCAGATCTGCCTCGTCGAGGTTGCCGGTGATGCCGGACGCCTGCGCCCACAGGCCCCAGGCCACGGACGTCGCCGCGAGCCCCTGGGCCGCGCGGTGACCGGCCAGACCGTCCAGGAAGGCATTGGCGGCCGCATAGTTGGACTGTCCGGCGCCGCCGATGACACCGGCGATCGAGGAGAACAGCACGAAGGCGGACAGGTCCAGGTGCCGGGTCAGGTCGTGCAGGTTCCACGCGGCGTCGACCTTGGGCCGCAGGACGGCGGCGAGCCGTTGCGGGGTGAGGTCGGTGACCAGGCCGTCGTCGATGACGCCCGCCGTGTGCACGACACCGGTCAGCGGGTGCTCGCCGGGTACGGCGTCCAGGACCGCGGCGAGGGCCTCGCGGTCGGCGGCGTCGCAGGCCGCGACGGTCACCTCGGCGCCCAGGGCGGCCAGTTCGGCGCGCAGCTCGGCCGCACCGGGCGCGTCGGCGCCGCGCCGGCTGAGCAGCAGCAGGTGCCGCGCGCCGTGCACGCCCGCCAGGTGCCGGGCGAACAGCGCGCCCAGGCTGCCGGTGCCACCGGTGATCAGTACCGTGCCGTCCGGGTTCCAGGCCCCCGAGGAGCCGCCGGCGGGCGTGTCCGCACCGGCGGCAGGAGTGCGCCGGACCCGGGGGACGAGGACGCGGCCGTCACGGACCGCCGCCTGCGGTTCGCGGGACGCCAGGACGGCGGAGAGCAGCGGTGCGAGCGTGCTCCCGCCCGTCTCCGCGCCCGGGTCCGCAGCCTGGTCCACGTCCACGAGGACGATCCGGCCGGGAGCCTCCGACTGGGCCGAGCGGATCAGCCCCCAGACCGCCGCCGCGGCCAGATCCGGTACGTCCTCCCCGCCGGTGGCCGCCACGCCGCCGCGGGTGACTACGACCAGGGGGGTGTCCAGCGACCGGTCGTCGGCCAGCCACTCCCGTACGAGCTCCAGCGTCCGGGCCGTACGGTCGTGGACCGCGCCGACCACACCGGCGGAGTCCGCGGACTCCGCCGGCTGCCACGCCAGCACCGCGTCGAACGGCCCGTCGGAGCCGATGGCCGCGATCACCGCCGGCACGTCGCCGAACCGCGGCCCGCTCACCGGCGCAGGGTCGCCGACCACCGCCCAGCGCACCGGCGCGGGGGCCTCGGGTACGACCGCCGGCCGCCAGTCCACGTGGAAGAGCGAGTCCTGCTTGCGGGCCAGGGTCTCGGCGATCTCACCGGCCGGCACGGGCCGGGTGATCACCGCGCCGACCGTGGCGACGGGCTGCCCCGACCGGTCCGCGAGCCGCAGCGACAGGGTGTCCTCGCCGGAGGGTACGACGTGGACGCGCAGGGCGGTGGCCCCGGTGGCGTGCAGCCTCACCTCGCGCCATTCGCAGGGGACGTGGGCGGTGCCCTCGGCCGGTGCGGTGAGCCCGGCGGCCCGCAGGGCAGCGTCCAGCAGCACCGGATGCAGTCCGAAGTCGCCGACCCCGGCGTGGAGTTCCTCCGCCAGCTCGACCTCGGCGAAGACCTCGTCACCGCGCCGCCAGGCGGCCACCGGGCCCGCTGCGGCACCCGCGGCGCCGGACTCGCCGAGGGCGATCTCCTCCGCCCCCGCGGGCGGCCACTGGACCAGCTCGAACGCGCCGCCCGCACCGCCCGTCCCGAGCCGCCCGCTGGCGTACGTCGTCCACGGCACGTCCGCACCGTCGGGACGCGCGTGCACGGTGAAGGGACGTCCCTGCGTACCGTCGGCCGCCGAGACCGTCAGCTGGATCTGCAGCGGCGTGTGCTCGGGGAGCGCGAGCGGCGTGTGGAGGACCAGCTCGTCGAGGCCGGCGGCGCCGATCTCGTCGCCCGCGTGGACGGCCAGGTCGACGAGGGCGGCGGCGGGCAGGGCCGGGGTGTCCAGCACCGTGAGCCCGGCCAGCCACGGATGGGTGCGCACCGAGACCCGGCTCGTGAACAGCGTCCCTTCCCCGTCGGCCAGTTCGACCTTGGCGCCGAGCAGCGGGTGGTTGCCGGGGTGCAGCCCGAGACCGGCGGCGTCGGGGGCCTGGGCGGTCGGGTTCAGCCAGTACCGCTCGTGCTGGAAGGCGTACGTGGGGAGATCGGCGGGCCGGGCGCCGGAGGCTGCGAAGAAGGCCTCCCACTCCACGCCCACGCCCCGGTTGTGCAGGGTGCCGAGAGCGAGGGCCAGGCTCTCGCCCGCGTCCCGGCCGCGGCGCAGCACCGCAGCGGCGGCCACGGTGTCCGGGTCCTTGACGGAACCGGCGGTCATCGCGGTGAGGGTGGCGTCGGGGCCCAGTTCGAGGAACGTGGTGACGCCCTCGCCCTCCAGGGTGCGCACCGCGTGGAAGAAGTTGACGGACTCGCGCACCTGGGTCACCCAGTACTCGGGCGAGGTGAGCTGGACCTGGGTGGCGAGGCGGCCGGTGACCGTCGACACGACGGGGATGCGCGGTGCCCGGTACGTCAGTCCGGCGGCGACGGCACGGTAGGCGTCGAGCATGCCGTCCATGTGGGCCGAGTGGAAGGCGTGGCTGACGTCGAGGCGTTTGGTGCGCGCGCCCCGGTCCGCCCAGAGGGCGGCCACTTCGGCGGCCGGACCCTCGTCGCCGGAGATGACCACCGACCGGGGGCCGTTGACGGCGGCGATCGTGACGGATCCGCCGTAGCCCTCCAGGGAGGCGCGTACGTCCTCCCCGCCCGCCTGGATGGCGATCATGGCGCCGCCGGGGGGGAGGGCTTGCATGAGGCGGGCGCGTGCGGCGACGAGCTGGGCGGCGTCGGGGAGGGTGAGGATGCCGGATGTGTGGGCGGCGGTGAGTTCGCCGATGGAGTGTCCGGCGAGGTAGTCGGGTTTGATGCCCCAGCTTTCGAGGAGCCGGAAGAGAGCGACTTCGAGGGCGAAGAGGGCGGGCTGGGTGTAGCCGGTCTCGTCCAGCCCCTCCCCACTGGCGATGACCTCGGCGATGGGCCGGTCCAGGAGCGGGTCCAGCTGTGCGGCGACGGCGTCGAAGGCTTCCGCGTAGGCGGGGAAGGCCTCGTACAGCTCCTGGCCCATGCCGGTGCGCTGCGCACCCTGACCGGTGAACAGGAACGCCGTCTTCCCGGAGGTGGGCGTGTCCAGCTGCAGGTTCGCTGACGTGCTGCCCGCGGCCAGGGCACCGAGCGCCTCGGCGCCGACGACCACGGCACGGTGCTCGAACACCGCCCGGTGGGAGGCCAGCGACAGACCGATGTCCGCGGCGGCGGCGGCCAGGCCGGGACGCGCCTCGGTGTGGGCCAGCAACCGCCGGGCCTGGTCCCGAAGGGCCTGCGGAGTCCGGGCCGACAGCAGCCACGGCACGGCGGGCAGCGAACGCGCCGCCGCCGGGGCCTCTGCGGCCTGCTGGGGTTCGTCGGCCGGCGCCTGCTCCACGATGACGTGCGCGTTCGTCCCGCTCACACCGAACGCCGACACACCGGCACGGCGCGGCCGGTCGACCTCCGGCCAGTCACGCGCCTCGGTCAGCAGCGAGACCGCGCCCGCCTCCCAGTCGACGTGCCCGGTCGGCTCGTCGACGTGCAGCGTCCGGGGCAGCACCCCGTGCCGTATCGCCTGGACCATCTTGATGATGCCGCCGACCCCGGCCGCCGCCACCGAGTGGCCGATGTTCGACTTCAGCGAGCCGAGATGCAGCGGCCGGTCCCCGGGCCGGTCCTGGCCGTAGGTGGCCAGCAGCGCCTGCGCCTCGATCGGGTCACCCAGCCGGGTACCGGTGCCGTGCGCCTCGACCGCGTCGACATCGGCCGTGGTCAGCTTGGCAGCGGCCAGGGCCTGCCGGATCACCCGCTCCTGGGAAGGGCCGTTGGGAGCGGTCAGGCCGTTGCTCGCGCCGTCCTGGTTGACGGCGGAGCCGCGGATGACCGCGAGCACCGGGTGCCCGTTGCGCCGGGCGTCCGACAGCTTCTCGACCAGCAGCAGGCCGACCCCCTCGCTCCAGCCCGTACCGTCCGCCGCTGCCGCGAAGGACTTGCAGCGGCCGTCGGCGGCCAGCCCGCGCTGCCGGGAGAAGTCGACGAAGCCGCTGGGGGAGCCGGAGACCGTGGCCCCGCCCGCCAGCGCCAGCGTCGACTCGCCCGAGCGCAGCGACTGCACCGCCATGTGCAGGGCGACCAGCGAGGACGAGCAGGCCGTGTCCAGCGACACCGCGGGCCCCTCGAACCCGAAGGTGTAGGAGATGCGCCCCGACGCGACACTGCTGAGCTTGCTGGTCATCAGGTAGCCCTCGAACTCCTCGGGCCCCTCACGGTCCAGATAGCTCTGCTCGACGACCCCGGCGAAGACCCCGGTCCGGCTGCCCTTCAGCGCCGACGGATCGATGCCCGCGCTCTCGAAGGCCTCCCACGCCGTCTCCAGCAGGACCCGCTGCTGCGGGTCCATGCCCAGCGCTTCGCGCGGCGAGATCCCGAAGAAGGACGCGTCGAACTCGGCGGCCCCGTCCAGGAACCCGCCCCTGCGGGTGTACGACTTGCCGGGCGTGCCGGGCTCCGGGTCGTAGAGGCCCTCCAGGTCCCAGCCCCGGTCCGACGGCCACTCCGACGTCCCGTCGACCTCGTTCAGGACCAGCTGCCAGAGATCGTCCGGCGAGGCCACCCCGCCCGGGAAGCGGCAGGCCATACCGATGATCGCGACGGGCTCGTCCTGGACGGCCTCCAGTTCGGCGAGCCGCTGCCGGGTCTTGTGCAGGTCGGCGGTCACCCACTTGAGGTAGTCGACGAGCTTTTCCTCGTTCGGCGGATTCGACATGCGGGATCAGTCTCTCCTCGTACAGAAAGCGGAAGTAGTCAGGGATCAGTGCGCGCTGCGGCCGAGCTGGGTGTCGATGAAGTCGAAGATCTCCGAGGCCGAAGCCGAACCCAGCGCGTCGACCAGCTCGGGGCTGCCGTCGGCGGGACCGCCCGCCGGGCTGAGCCGGGACAGGAGCGACTGCAGGCGCTCGGACAGCTCGGCCCGGGTGTGCTCGTTCCCGGCAGCGGGATCCGCCGCGAGGGCGGCCTCCAGCCGGTCGAGTTCCGCGAGCGGCGTGCCCGGCATCCCGCCGGCCGCCGCACCGCCGTCGGACAGCGGGATCCGGCTGAGCAGGTAGGCACTGAGCGCCGTCGGGTTCGGATGGTCGAAGACCAGCGTCGACGGCAGCCGCACACCCGTCTCGGCGGTCAGCCGCTTGCTCAGGTCGACGGCGGTCATCGAGTCGAAGCCCAGCTTCTGGAAGGGGCGTTCGGCATCGACCATGTCAGCCCGCGCGTGACCCAGTACGGTCGCGATCTCCGCCCGCACCAGGTCCAGGACCGTCCGTGCGCGCTCGGCGTCCGGAAGGCCGGCCAGCCGGCGGGCGAGCGCCTGGGCCGCGTCGGCGCCGTCCGCGCCGGCGCCGGACTGGGCGCTGCGCCGGTTCGGCACCGAGACCAGGCCGTGGAAGACCGACGGGATCCGCCCGTGGGTCCGCATGGCGGCCAGGTCGACGGGCACGGCGACCAGATGGGCCTCGCCGTCGACCAGCGCCGAGTGCAGCAGCGCCGTGCCCTCGGCCGCCGGGATCGGCCGGAAGCCCTCCCGGGCGAAGCGGGCCAGGTTGGCCTGGCCCAGGCCGGCGTTGATGCCCCGGGTGAGATCCCACAGCCCCCAGCTGATCGAGGTGGCCGCGTGGCCCCGGGCCGCGCGATGACCGGCCAGACCGTCCAGGAACGCGTTCGCCGCCGCGTAGTCGGCCTGGCCCGGGTTCCCGATCACCGCCACGCTCGACGAGAACAGCACGAACGCGGACAGGTCCAGGTGCCGGGTCAGCTCGTGCAGGTGCCAGGCCGCGTCGGCCTTGGGCGCGAGGACCGCGCCCAGCCGTTCCGGAGTGAGGTCGGAGACCAGACCGTTGTTCATCACACCGGCGGTGTGGACGATGCCGATCAGCGGCCGCTCCGCCGGGATGCCGGCCAGGACCGCGGCGAGGGCGTCGCGGTCGCTGACGTCGCAGGCGGCGAAGGTGACCGCCGCGCCCAGCTCCGCCAGTTCCGCGCGGAGCTCCCCGGCGCCGGGCGCGTCGGCGCCCCGCCTGCTGACGAGCAGCAGATGCCGTACGCGGTGCTCGCTGACCAGGAGCCGGGCGGCGAGCCCGCCGAGCGCCCCGGTGCCGCCGGTGATCAGCACCGTCCCGTCCGGGTCCCAGGAGAGGGCGGATTCCGCATTGGTCGACGCGGCCGAGGCCGAACTCCGCTGCAGCCGGGGCAGCCTGACCTTGTCGTTCCGGATCGCCGCCTGCGGCTCGCCGGACGCGAGCACGGCGGCGAGCAGCCCGTCGGGGACGGTGTGCCCGCCCCCACCGGCCACGTCCTCCAGGTCGATCAGCACGATCCGGCCGTTCGCCTCGGTCTGCGCGGAACGCAGCAGCCCCCAGACGGCGGCGGCCGGAAGATCGACCACGTCCTCGATGCCCGTCGTGACCGCGCCACGGGTGAGCACCACCAGCGGGGTGTCCGCCAGCCGCTCGTCGGCGGTCCACTGCTGTACGAGGGCGAGCATCCGGCTCGTACGGTCGTGGACGGCGGCGGCCATGCCCTCGGCGGCGGGGTCCGCCGTCCCGGGAACGGGGCCCGCCCAGGCCAGCACGGCGTCGAGCGGTGCGCCCGCTGCCACGGCGTCGCCCAGCTCGGCGACCTCGGAGAACAGCAGCCCTTCGGCGACGGTGTCGCCGAACGCACCGAGAACGCCCCAGCGGAACGGGATGTCCGGCTCCTCGAACCCGGCCGCGCTCCAGTCCAGCCGGTACAACGGCTGCACGCCGCTGCCCGTGGCCGCGAACTCCGTCTCCGCGACGTCCCGGAACACCAGCCGCTCGACGGTGAGGACCGGCTGCCCGGTCTCGTCGCTCAGCTGTACGGAGCACGCGTACGCGTCGCCGTCCGGATCCCCGCCGGCTTCGCCGTCGAGGAGGACGGCCCGGACCTGGACGGACGTGGCGCCGGTCGCGTGCAGGCGTACGCCCTCCCACACGGCGGGCACCCGGACGGTGCCCGGCTCGGGGGTGCCCGCGAGGCCGGCGAGCGAGGTCACCGCGGCGTCCAACAGGGCCGGGTGCAGCCCGTACCGGGCCGCGTCACCGGCAAGCTCCTCGGGCAGCTCGACGGTGGTCGCGCGGCCGGTCAGGGGCTCAGGGGCGGTGGTGTGCGACGCGTCCGACCGCAGGGTGCCGGTCGCATACGCCGCCCAGCGGCTGCCCTCCCCGTCCGGGCGGGCGTACAGGGTGAAGGAGCGGCCGTGGGTGTGGTCCGGCGACGCCACCGTCAGCTGGAGCTGCAGCGGCGAGTGCGGCGCGAGGACGAGCGGGGTGTGCAGGGTGAGCTCGTCCACCACCGTCGCGTCCAGTTCGTCGCCCGCCCGGACGGCTAGCTCGGCGAGCGCGGCGGCGGGGAGGACGGGTGCGTCCACGACGGTGTGCTCGGCCAGCCAGGGGTGGGTGCTCACCGAAATCCGGCCGGTGAAGAGGGTCTGGTCCCCGTCGGCGAGTTCGACCGCGGACCCCACCAGCGGATGCCCGATCGCTGCCGCCCCCGCGACGCCGCCGGGAGCCGCCGCCTCCAGCCAGTACCGCTCGTGCTGGAAGGCGTACGTGGGGAGGTTGACGAGCCGCGCGCCCATGGGTGCGAAGTACGCCTCCCAGTCGACGCGCACGCCCCGGTTGTGGAGCGCGCCGATCGCGAGGGCGAGGGTTTCGCTCTCGGGGCGTCCGGGGCGCAGGAGGCTGACGGCGGTGGTGTCGTCGTGGGTGTTGTGGGTGAGGGTGGTGAGGGTGGTGTCGGGTCCGAGTTCGGTGTAGGTGGTGACGCCGTGGGTGTGGAGGGTGTGGAGGGCGTCGGTGAAGCGGA
>NZ_JBHXRK010000051.1:0-25604 GCF_042716875.1 Streptomyces sp. NPDC058646
TGGGAGAGTAGGACGCCGCCGAACAATCATTGCGGAAGCCCCGCACCAGCCCTTTTCAGGGTTCGGTGCGGGGCTTTTCTGCGTTCCGGGACGGTGTGCGGTCTCCTGTAGGGTCAGGGGGCACCGTTCGACAATTTTCTATCGTCACAGTGGAGGCCCCGGGTGGAGGTCCAGGAGACTCGGGTTCAGACCGACCGAATTTTCACCATTCCGAACATCCTGAGCATGGCTCGCCTGGCCGGCGTACCCCTGTTCCTGTGGCTGATCCTCGCCGAGCACGACGGCTGGGCCCTGGCCGTCCTCATGCTCAGCGGGATCAGCGACTACCTCGACGGGAAGCTCGCCCGGCGCTGGAACCAGATCAGCAACCTCGGCCGGCTCCTCGACCCGGCCGCGGACCGGCTGTACATCCTTTCGACGCTCTTCGGTCTGACGTATCGCGAGCTCCTGCCGCTCTGGCTCACGGGCGCCCTCCTGGCCCGTGAGCTGATGCTGCTGGTCATGGTGTGGATCCTGCGCCGTCACGGCTATCCGCCCCCGCAGGTGAACTTCCTGGGCAAGGCCGCGACCTTCAACCTGATGTACGCCTTCCCCCTGCTCCTGCTCAGTGACGGAACCGGCTGGTTGGCCTGGATGGGGTCAGTTTTCGGATGGGCGTTCGCCGGATGGGGTACAACTCTCTATTGGTGGGCAGGAGTGCTGTACGTGGTTCAAGTCCGCCGTCTCGTGAAGGCGGATGCCACGGCCGATTGAGCTCGCTCGGCGCCGGTTGACGCGGAGGAGTGCGGAGTCACCGTCCGGGACGGGTGAGGTCGGCGAGACCATCGTCTCTCAAGGAGGACTCTTCCGACATGAAGGCCGTCGTGATGGCCGGTGGCGAAGGCACCCGTCTTCGCCCCATGACCTCGAGCATGCCCAAGCCGCTCCTGCCGGTGGCCAACCGGCCGATCATGGAGCACGTGCTCAGGCTGCTCAAGCGGCATGGGCTCAATGAGACCGTGGTCACCGTGCAGTTCCTGGCGTCGCTCGTCAAGAACTATTTCGGTGACGGCGAGGAGCTCGGGATGGAGCTCACCTATGCCAACGAGGAGAAGCCACTCGGGACCGCCGGCAGCGTGAAGAACGCCGAGGAGGCATTGAAGGACGACACCTTCCTCGTCATCTCCGGCGACGCGCTCACCGACTTCGACCTCACCGACCTCATCCGTTTCCACAAGGAGAAGGGCGGGCTGGTCACGGTCTGCCTGACCCGGGTCCCGAACCCGCTGGAATTCGGCATCACCATCGTGGACGAAGAAGGCAAGGTCGAGCGCTTCCTGGAGAAGCCCACCTGGGGACAGGTGTTCTCCGACACGATCAACACCGGCATCTACGTGATGGAGCCGGAGATCTTCGACTACGTGGACCCGGACGTCTCGGTGGACTGGTCCGGCGACGTCTTCCCCCAGCTGATGAAGGAAGGCCGGCCGATCTACGGCTACGTGGCCGAGGGGTACTGGGAGGACGTGGGCACCCACGAGAGCTACGTCAAGGCGCAGGCCGACGTGCTCGAGGGCAAGGTCCAGGTCGACATGGAAGGCTTCGAGATCTCCCCCGGGGTGTGGATCGCCGAAGGCGCCGAGGTCAGCCCCGACGCGGTGCTGCGCGGTCCCCTCTACATCGGGGACTACGCCAAGGTCGAAGCCGGGGTGGAGATCCGTGAGCACACGGTCATCGGCTCGAACGTCGTCGTCAAGAGCGGCGCCTTCCTGCACCGGGCCGTCATCCACGACAACGTGTACATCGGGCCCCACAGCAATCTCCGCGGCTGCGTCATCGGCAAGAACACCGACATCATGCGGGCCGCGCGGATCGAGGACGGGGCGGTCATCGGCGACGAATGCCTCGTGGGCGAGGAATCGATCGTCCAGGGGAACGTCCGCGTCTACCCCTTCAAGACCATCGAGGCCGGTGCCTTCGTCAACACCTCGGTCATCTGGGAGTCCCGCGGGCAGGCGCATCTGTTCGGCGCCCGGGGAGTCACGGGCATCCTCAACGTGGAGATCACCCCGGAGCTGGTGGTCCGGCTCGCCGGCGCGTACGCGACGACCCTGAAGAAGGGCGCGATCGTCACCACTGCCCGTGACCACTCCCGGGGCGCGAGAGCCCTCAAGCGGGCGGTGATCTCGGCGCTCCAGGCCAGCGCCATCAACGTACGGGACCTGGAGAACGTACCGCTGCCGGTGGCGCGGCAGCAGACCGCGCGGGGCAGCGCCGGCGGGATCATGCTGCGGACCTCGCCCGGGATCCCGGACTCCGTCGACATCATGTTCCTGGACGAACGGGGAGCCGACCTCTCGCAGGCCGGGCAGCGGAAGCTGGACCGCGTGTACGCGCGGCAGGAGTACCGGCGCGCCTTCCCCGGTGAGATCGGCGACCTGCAGTTCCCCTCCAGCGTCTTCGACTCCTACACCGGATCCCTGCTCAGGCGGGTGGACACCACCGGTATCGCCGACGCGGGCCTCAAGGTGGTCGTGGACGCCTCCAACGGCAGCGCCGGGCTGGTCCTGCCCAGCCTGCTGGGCCGCCTCGGCGTGGACGCCCTGACGATCAACCCCGGTCTCGACGAGTCCAGGCCGACGGAGTCCACCGAGTCCCGGCGGGCCGGGCTCGTGCGGCTCGGGGAGATCGTGGCCTCGGCGCGGGCCGCCTTCGGCGTGCGCTTCGACCCGGTGGGCGAGCGGATCTCGCTGGTGGACGAGCGCGGGCGGATCATCGAGGACGACCGGGCCCTGCTGGTGATGCTCGACCTGGTGGCCGCCGAGAAGCGCAGCGGCAAGGTGGCGCTGCCGGTGACCACCACGCGGGTGGCCGAGCAGGTGGCGGCCTACCACGGCACGCAGGTGGAGTGGACGACGACCTCCCCCGACGACCTGACCCGGGTGGGCCGGGCGGAGACGACCATCTTCGGCGGCGACGGCCGGGGCGGGTTCATCGTTCCGGAGTTCAGCAGCGTCTTCGACGGCTCGGCCGCGTTCGTACAGCTGCTGGGACTCGTGGCCCGGACCCAGCTCACGCTGAGCCAGATCGACGCCCGGATCCCGCGGGCGCACGTCCTCAAGCGGGACGTGCCCACCCCGTGGGCGGTCAAGGGCCTCGTCATGCGGCGGGTCGTGGAGGTGGCCGGTGACCGTCAGGTGGACACCACCGACGGAGTGCGGGTGGTCGAGGCCGACGGGCGCTGGGCACTGGTGCTGCCCGACCCGGCGGAGGCCGTGACCCACCTGTGGGCCGAGGGGCCGGACGACGCCTCGGCGCAGGCCCTGCTCGACGAATGGGCGGGCGTGGTGGACGGCGCCGGGCACTGAGTGCCGTCCCGCCGCAGCCGGCGGGACCGACGTCCTGACGGGCCGGGTGTGCGCAGTGCGCCGCCCGGCCCGCAGGACGGGTGCATTGGGTATGGACGGCGCCGACATGCGACGATGTGCGGCATGTCGCAGCCGTCCCACAACAGGAGTTCGGCGTCCCCGCCCGCGCGCCCGGACGCTTCCATGTCGCTGCTGACGCACGTGATGGACCACAGTCTCGACGAGGGCTACGCGGAGGCCTCGGCCCGGCGCGAGGCCGAGGGCACCGCGGGGCTTCCCCGCACCCTCAAGGCCAAACTGGGTCTCGCCGCGGGTCTCGTGCTCGCCGCTGTGGTCGTCACGGTCGGTGCGGCCGAGGCGCGGCTGGCGGCTCCGGTCCTGGCCAAGGAGCGACAGGAACTGATCGACCGGGTCGGGGTCGCCGACGAGCGCGCCGACGGCCTGGAGCGCGACATCGACCGGCTGCGCGGGGACGTCGCGGACCGCCAGCGCGCGGCGCTGAAACAGCACGGCGGTGACCAGGGACAGCTCGTGGCCCTGCTGTCCGGTGCGACCGAGGTCCGCGGGCCCGGCGTGAAGCTGGTGGTGGACGACGCCAAGGGCGCGGCGTCGGGCGGCGGAGGTCCGCGGGACGGTGCCGGGTTCTCGGACACCGGCCGGCTCCGCGACCGGGACATGCAGAAGATCGTCAACGGGCTCTGGCAGTCCGGGGCGGAGGCGGTCTCCATCAACGGGCAGCGGCTGACGTCGCTGTCGGCGATCAGGGCCGCGGGCGACGCCATACTGGTCGACAACAGGCCGCTCGTGCCGCCGTACGAGGTGCTGGCGGTAGGTGACAAGAAGCGGCTCGGCCCCGCCTTCCAGGACTCGGCCGACGGCCAGTACCTGCACGTGCTGCAGGAGAGCTACGGCATCCGCTCCACCTTGTCCGCCGAGGACGAGGTGCGGCTGCCGGCCGCATCGAGCCTGACCGTGCGGACAGCCACAGCAGAAGAGCAGCAGAAGGGTGCATCGTGATCGCGGTACTGGGCCTCGTGGCCGGAGTGGTGGTCGGGCTTCTGATCCGGCCCGAAGTGCCGGCCGTGGTGGAGCCCTATCTGCCGATCGCCGTGGTGGCGGCGCTGGACGCGGTCTTCGGTGGTCTGCGCGCGATGCTGGACGGCATCTTCGTCGACAAGGTCTTCGTGGTGTCGTTCCTGTCGAACGTGGTCGTGGCCGCGCTGATCGTCTTCCTCGGCGACAAGCTGGGCGTCGGCTCGCAGCTGTCCACGGGTGTGGTCGTCGTTCTCGGCATCCGCATCTTCTCCAACGCGGCGGCCATCCGCCGGCACGTGTTCCGGGCGTGAGGCCGATGAGTACGAACGACACCCCGCCCGAGCGGCCCGACCGACCGCAGGGCTCCGGCGGACCCGTGGGCCCCGTGACGCCCCCGGGCGTGCCGCAGACGCCTGCTGCACCGCCCGCCGGGCCCGCGGAACCCTCCGCTCCGTCCGGGCCCCCGGAGCCCGGCCAGACCGGCAGGCAGCGGCTGGCGGCAGGGCTGTGGCCCCCGCGGGTGAGCCGCGCGCAACTGATCGTCGCTCTGCTGCTGTTCGTCCTCGGGCTGGGACTCGCCATCCAGGTGCGGTCCAACAGCGACTCCAGCGCGCTGCGCGGGGCCCGTCAGGAGGACCTCGTACGGATCCTCGACGAGCTCGACGGGCGGACCAAGCGCCTGGAGGAGGAGAAGCAGCGTCTGGAGGATCAGCGCCGGGAGCTGGAGAGCAGTTCCAACCAGGCCGAGGAGGCCCGCAAGCAGACCGTGGAGAAGGAGCGCCAACTCGGCATCCTGGCCGGTACGGTGGCAGCGCAGGGGCCGGGCATCACACTCAAGATCACCGATCCCACGGGCCAGGTGCAGTCGGACCAGCTGCTGGACACGCTCCAGGAGCTGAGGGCGGCCGGGGCCGAGGCGATCCAGATCAACGGGGTGCGCATCGTGGCGGGCTCGTACTTCTCGGACGCGGACGGCGGGGTCGCCATCGACGGTAGGAAGATCACACAGCCTTACGAGTTCAAGGTGATCGGCAAGCCGCAGGATCTGGAGCCGGCGCTCAACATCCCCGGCGGTGTCGTCCAGACGCTGGAGAAGGAGCAGGCCGCCGTCGCCGTCACACGGTCGGCCAAGATCGTTGTGGATGCCTTGCGAGTTGCGAAGCAGCCTGACTACGCTCGGTCGTCATCGTCATGAGACGGGGCGGAGTGTGGACCGGCTCACGTGGGCGGATGCCTGCGGGGGGTCGGCGCACCGAAGTCGCGGTGCGTGGTGGAAACTGTCTGGTGGTTACGGACGTTGTGAGAATGTCCGGGTCGGCAGGTGTGTGCATGCGGAGTTCGTCCTGCCCCACGGGCGGGTCTATTTCGGTCAAGGGGAATCGCCCGTGAAGTTGTTTGAGAAGTTGTTCGGCAAGAAGAACCGCGAGGAAAGCGGCGCGGCACGTCACCGTGCCGGGCACGGTGACGTGGAAGGGCAGGGCGACCGGCCGCTCTTCCGCGACGAGGTCGCGGGCAGCGGTCAGGTTCCGGGCGGCCCCGGCGCGTCGGCTGTTGACCCTGCCGGTACCGGGCGCATAGGTTTCGGTGAACCGTCAACCTCAAGTTCGGGTGGAGGGTTTGCCCCCGACCCGTATGCCACCAATGCCTCCGCGGGGCAGCCGCGGCGCGAGGAGCCGTCCATGTCGGCCGAGCAGATTTGCAGCAGGTGCGGGCACCGCAGCGATGCGGCGAGCCGGTTCTGCTCCAACTGCGGGGCGCCGCTGCGGGCGGGCCTGACGCCGGAGCGTGCCTCGGAGACCACGTCCACCATCTCGATCTCGGGCCTGGAGGCCTACGAGGCCGAGGTGTCGGGACAGACGCACGCGTCGTCCTCGCTGTCCCCCGAGGCCCAGGCCGCGGTGGAGGCACTGCCCCCCGGTTCCGCCCTGCTGATCGTGCGGCGCGGACCCAACTCCGGCAGCCGCTTCCTGCTGGACGGCGAACTGACCACGGCAGGCCGGCACCCGCAGAGCGACATCTTCCTGGACGACGTCACCGTCTCCCGGCGGCACGTCGAGTTCCGCAGGGGCCAGGAAGGCGGCTTCACCGTCTCCGACGTGGGCAGCCTCAACGGCACGTACGTCAACCGTGAGCCGATCGACTCGGTCGCCCTGCACAACGGCGACGAGGTGCAGATCGGCAAGTACCGGCTGGTCTTCTACGCGAGCCTTCGGGGCATCTGACCTGTCTAGGAAGGCCCCATGCTGCGCACCCCGACCGGCGGCGCCCCGAAGAACGGCACCGCCGGGACCAGCGGCTCGGCCGGGCGGCTGGTGAGCATCGGCACGGTGCTCACCATGCTCCGTGACGAGTTCCCCGAAGTCACGATCTCGAAGCTCCGCTTCCTGGAGGCGGAGGGGCTCGTCGAGCCCAGGCGCACACCTTCCGGATACCGCAAGTTCAGCCCCCAGGACATCGAGCGGCTGGCACGCATCCTGCGTCTGCAGCGCGATCACTACATGCCGCTGAAGGTCATCCGCGAACAGCTGGACGCGCTCGACCGCGGGGAGCAGATCCGCATCCCGGCGCCCACGCCGCACCAGGACCCCGGGGGAGCGGTCGATCCGGCCAGTCCCGCCGCCCTGTACGGCGAGGTGGGCCGGGAGAGGCCCGCGGCGCCCCGTGTGGGCCGGGCCGAGCTGATCGCCGCCGCAGAGGTGGACGAGGTCCATCTGGTCGAGTGGGAGTCGTACGGGCTGCTCGCCGAGGCGCCCGGCGGTGGTTTCGACGCCGAGGCCGTCACCGTGGCCCGCCTGGTCGCGGACCTGGGGCGATTCGGGCTGGAGCCCCGGCACCTGCGGGCGATGAAGGCCGCCGCCGACCGGGAGGCGGGCCTGGTGGAGCAGGTCGTGGCCCCGTTGCGCCGGCACCGCAATCCGCAGACCAGGGCCCACGCCGAGGCCACCCTGAAAGAGCTCGCGGGGCTCTCCGTACGGCTCCACGAGGCCCTCGTACAGACGGCTCTCGGCGTCCGTTTGCGGTGACCTCGCTGGTCGGACCGGAGCCCCGACTACCCAAACCTGCCGGGCAGGTCCTAGGGTTGCTGTGTGAACGAGCTCGACGTTGTGGGTGTCCGGGTGGAAATGCCCTCCAACCAACCGATCGTGCTCCTGCGTGAAGTGGGAGGCGATCGGTACCTCCCCATCTGGATCGGTCCAGGGGAGGCGACCGCCATTGCCTTCGCACAGCAGGGCATGGCCCCTGCCCGGCCGCTGACGCACGACCTGTTCAAGGACGTGCTGGAGGCGGTCGGTGAGGAACTCACCGAGGTCCGGATCACGGATCTGCGGGAGGGCGTCTTCTACGCGGAGCTCGTCTTCGCCAGCGGGGTCGAGGTGAGCGCGCGGCCCTCGGACGCGATAGCGCTGGCCCTGCGGACGGGAACGCCGATCTACGGCAGTGACGGCGTCCTGGACGACGCCGGAATCGCCATTCCGGACGAGCAGGAGGACGAGGTGGAGAAGTTCCGCGAGTTCCTTGACCAGATCTCGCCCGAGGACTTCGGTACCGGACCGCAGTGAGCCGCCGGCCGCGTCGTCCACCCGGAACTGTCAGCCCATTCGAGTAGCCTTTCCCCACAAAGGGATACGGGAAACCACTCTCAGGGTGATTATCACTCGGCGTGCCGAGTGTGGCGATCGTTGACGCACCCCTGGTGACTGCCTACCTTCAAGGTGGCAGGTCAAGGACGGAGGGTCGGCGTGAGGATCACGGGCGACGGTACGACCGGGGGCACCCCCGCACGGAGTGACGGTGGGCCGTACCCGTTGCGCGGCAGCGCGGTGGGTTCAGCGCGCCGCCAGCCGGAGTCGACGCCGGTCGGACCGGTGAGCGGCGACCCGGCGCCCGAACAGGTCGGCTACCGCGGGCCCACCGCGTGCGCCGCGGCCGGGATCACGTACCGGCAGCTCGACTACTGGGCGCGCACCGGACTGGTGGAGCCGAGCGTGCGTCCCGCCTACGGATCGGGCACCCAGCGCCTGTACAGCTTCCGGGACGTGGTGGTCCTCAAGATCGTCAAGCGCTTCCTGGACACCGGGGTGGCGCTGCAGAACATCCGCACGGCCGTGCAGCACCTGCGGGACCGCGGCTTCTCGGACCTGGAGCGCATGACGCTGATGAGCGACGGCGCCACCGTCTACGAATGCACCTCGCCCGACCAGGTCGTGAGCCTGCTCCAGGGCGGGCAGGGCGTCTTCGGCATCGCCGTGGGCGTCGTGTGGCGGGACGTCGAGAAGGCGCTGTCACAGCTGCACGGGGAGCGCGTGGACACCGGCGAGACCGTGGTCGGGCACAATGCGACCGACGAACTCGCGGCACGCCGCAACCGGGCGGGCTGACCTCCCGCTCCCGGACCGCCCCAGGTCCCGTCCCGCCCCCTTCGGCCCGCCCCACCGCGCGGGCCGGAGCCGGGTTGTCAGAGGGGTGGGGGAACATCGGGGTGTGAGAGCCGCGCCGACCATCCTGCACCTGGACATGGACGCCTTCTACGCCGCCGTCGAGCAGGCGGCGAAGCCGAGCCTGCGCGGGAAGGCGGTCATCGTCGGCGGGCTGGGGCCCCGCGGGGTCGTCGCCACCGCCTCGTACGAGGCGCGGCGCTTTGGTGTGCACTCGGCGATGCCCATGGGGCAGGCGAGGCGGCTGTGTCCGAACGGCGCCTGCCTGATCCCGCGCTTCAGCCTCTACCGCGAGGTCAGCGACGTGGTCATGGCCCTCCTGCGGGAGCTGTCCCCGCTCGTGGAGCCCCTCAGCCTGGACGAGGCCTTCGTGGACCTGGAGGCCGGTGGCACGGCCTTCGACGGTCCGAGCGCCCGGGCGACGGGCGAGCGGCTGCGGGCGGACATCCGGGCCGCCACGGGGCTCAGCGGGTCCGTGGGGCTGGCGGGGTCCAAGATGCTGGCCAAGGTGGCGTCCGAGGAGGCCAAACCCGACGGCCTCCTGCTGATCGAGCCGGGGACCGAGCGGGAACTGCTCGCGCCGATGTCGGTGCGGACCCTGCCGGGGGTGGGGCCGGCCACCGGGGAGCACCTGCGCCGGGCCGGGATCACCACCGTGGGGGAGCTGGCCGAGGCCGGTGAGGACGAGCTGGTACGGATGCTGGGGCGCGCGCACGGGGTCGGACTCCACCGGATGGCGCTGGGACTGGACGACCGGCCGGTGGTCGCGGAGCGGGATGCGAAATCCGTCTCGGTCGAGGACACCTTCGACGTGGACCTCCACGACCGGGTCCGGATCCGGAACGAGGTGCAGCGGCTCGCCGACCGGTGCGTGCAGCGGCTGCGGGGGTCCGGGCACTCGGGGCGCACGATCGTGCTGAAGGTGCGGCGGTACGACTTCTCGACGCTGACCCGCTCCGAGACCCTGCGGGGGCCCACGGACGACCCCGGTGTGGTGCGGGAGGCCGCCGCGCGCCTGCTGGAGGCCGTGGACACCACGGGAGGGGTGCGCCTGCTGGGGGTGGGGGTCACCGGGCTGGCGGACTACACGCAGGAGGACCTGTTCGCGCAGGCGCTGAGCGCCGGACCGGCGGGGGCGGAGGGTCCCGGGACCGAGTCCGGGGGCGGGGGCGGGGCCGGGTCGGGGAGCGGGACCGTACCGGGGATCGGGACCGATGGGACGGCAGGGAGCGGCGGGACGGAGGCGCCCCCGGAGCCGGGGGCAGAGCCAGGGGCCCCGGAGGGCGCCGAGCAGTCGCCCCGGGAGCCCCGGCCCGTCTCCGAGCGGCGCTGGCCGGCCGGGAGCGACGTACGGCACGCCGTCCACGGACCCGGCTGGGTGCAGGGCAGCGGCGTGGGGCGGGTGACCGTACGGTTCGAGCGGCCCGGAACGGCGCCCGGCAGGGTGCGGACCTTTCGGGTGGACGACCCGGAGCTGGAACCGTCCGATCCGCTGCCGCTCGTGGGGGAGGGGGCCGGGGAGGAGGGGCCGGGCGCCCCCGTGGACGCCCCGTAGGGCGCCCCGCCGTGCGGCTTCCCCTCGGGGTCCCGGTGGCTCAGCCCTCCCCGCCCGCCAGGCGGCCGAAGTCGCGGTCGGGGGCGGCGGAGGGCGGGTGGTGGAACTCACTGGGGAGCGTCACGTCCAGGCCGTAGTGGTGGTAGAGCTGGAGTTCCTGTTCCGGCGAGAGGTGGCGGCCGACGCCGAAGTCGGGGGCGTCCTTGATGAGGGAGCGCTCGAAGGGCACCCGCAGGGTGCCGCCCACCAGCTCGCTCGGTTCCAGCGGCACGAACGCGTCCCGGCTGAACAGGCCGGTCCGGACGGCTGCCCATTCCGGGGTGCCCGTGGCATCGTCGAGGTAGACCTCGTCCACGGTGCCGATCTTGGTGCCATTGCGGTCGAACGCCTTGCGGCCGATCAGGCTGCGCGGATCGATGTCGGTCTGCACGGTCCCTCCACTTGGTCGCAACTCCATCCGTAGTCACTACAAAAGTGCATATCGGGGGAGGGGGCCACTCGAGGGAAGGTCCACATCCTCGCTGGTAGGCTGGGTGATGGCTGTTGACCCTGTGCGGGAGAGTCCTCCGAGTGAGCTCGACGGAGGCGCCGAAGGAGCAAATCCTCCCCGGAATCTCTCAGGCATACGTACCGCACGTGAAGAGGCCACTCTGGAAAGCAGGAGCGGGTACCGGCACGCAGTACCGGTTCCCCTCCTCACCGACGGTGAAAGCCGGATCGCGCGGGCGACCCCCGTGAGGACCGGCGAAGCTCTCAGGTTGAGATGACAGAGGGGGAGGCCGTCCGGGTGCCCGCGCCGTGGTGCCCCTCGCAGGTCATACGACCAGGAGGCCTCCGTACATGACCGCCAACCGCATTCCGCTCTCCCAGCTGGAGCGAGGCATCCCCTTCGAGCAGCGCCACATCGGCCCGGATGCCGAGGCGCAGGCAAAGATGCTCGCCCACGTGGGCTACGGCTCCCTGGACGAACTGACCGCCGCCGCGGTACCGGATGTGATCAAGACCGCCGAGGCGCTGAACCTGCCCGAGGCGCTGACCGAGGCCGAGGTGCTCGCCGAGCTGCGTTCGCTCGCCGACCGCAACCAGGTGCTGTCCTCGATGATCGGTCTCGGCTACTACGGGACCTTCACGCCGCCGGTGATCCTGCGCAACGTCATGGAGAACCCGGCCTGGTACACCGCGTACACGCCGTACCAGCCCGAGATCTCGCAGGGCCGCCTCGAGGCGCTGCTGAACTTCCAGACCGTCGTCGCCGACCTGACCGGCCTGCCGACCTCCGGCGCCTCCCTGCTCGACGAGGGCACCGCGGCCGCCGAGGCCATGTCGCTGGCCCGCCGCGTGGGCAAGGTCAAGGGCGGTGTCTTCCTGATCGACGCCGACGCGCTGCCGCAGACCGTCGCCGTGATCGAGACCCGCGCCGAGCCCACGGGCGTCGAGGTCGTCGTCGCGGACCTCTCGGACGGCATCCCCGCCGAGATCGCCGAGCGCGGCGTCTTCGGTGTGCTGCTCCAGTACCCGGGTGCCTCCGGCGCGGTCCGGGACATCAAGCCGGTCATCGACCAGGCCCACGAGCTCGGTGCGATCGTCACCGTCTCCGCCGACCTGCTCGCCCTGACCCTGCTGACCTCACCGGGAGAGCTGGGCGCCGACATCGCGGTCGGCACCACGCAGCGCTTCGGCGTCCCGATGGGCTTCGGCGGACCGCACGCCGGCTACATGGCCGTCCAGGCCAAGCACGCCCGCTCGCTGCCCGGCCGCCTCGTCGGCGTCTCCGTGGACGCGGACGGCAACAAGGCGTACCGCCTGGCCCTCCAGACCCGTGAGCAGCACATCCGCCGCGAGAAGGCCACCAGCAACATCTGCACCGCCCAGGTGCTGCTGGCCGTCATGGCCGCCATGTACGCCGTCTACCACGGCCCGGACGGCCTGCGGACGATCGCCCGCCGCACCCACCGCTACGCCGCGCTGCTGGCCGCGGGCCTGAAGGCCAGCGGGGTCGAGATCGTGCACGGCGCGTACTTCGACACCCTCACGGCCCGCGTCCCGGGCCGGGCGGCCGAGGTCGTCGCCGCCGCCCGCGAGGGCGGGGTCAACCTGTACCGGGTGGACGCGGACCACGTCTCCGTCGCCTGTGACGAGACCACCCTGCGCGCCGACGTCGACGCCGTCTGGGCCGCCTTCGGCGTCACCGCGGACATCGAGGCCCTCGACGCGACCACCGCCGACGCGCTGCCCGAGGGCCTGCTGCGCTCGGACGAGTACCTGACCCACCCGGTCTTCCACCAGCACCGCAGCGAGACCGCGATGCTGCGCTACCTGCGCAAGCTCTCGGACAAGGACTACGCGCTGGACCGCGGCATGATCCCGCTGGGCTCCTGCACCATGAAGCTCAACGCGACCACCGAGATGGAGCCGGTGACCTGGCCCGAATTCGGCCAGCTGCACCCCTTCGCCCCGGTCGAGCAGGCCGAGGGCTACCTCACGCTCATCACCGAGCTGGAGGAACGTCTCTCCGAGGTCACGGGTTACGACAAGGTCTCCATCCAGCCCAACGCCGGCTCGCAGGGTGAGCTCGCCGGCCTGCTGGCGGTCCGCGCCTACCACCGCGCGAACGGCGACGAGCAGCGCACCGTCTGCCTCATCCCGTCCTCCGCGCACGGCACCAACGCCGCCAGCGCCGTCATGGCCGGCATGAAGGTCGTCGTCGTCAAGACCGCCGACGACGGCGAGGTCGACGCGCAGGACCTGCGCGCCAAGATCGAGCAGTACCGCGACGAGCTGGCCGTGCTGATGATCACCTACCCGTCCACGCACGGTGTCTTCGAGGAGCACGTCGCCGAGATCTGCGCCCAGGTGCACGACGCCGGCGGTCAGGTCTACGTGGACGGCGCCAACCTGAACGCCCTGGTGGGCCTCGCCAAGCCGGGCCACTTCGGCGGCGACGTCTCGCACCTGAACCTGCACAAGACCTTCTGCATCCCGCACGGCGGCGGCGGCCCGGGCGTCGGCCCGGTCGGTGTCCGGGCGCACCTGGCCCCGTACCTGCCCAACCACCCGCTCCAGCCGACCGCGGGCCCGGAGACGGGCGTCGGCCCGATCTCGGCGGCGCCGTGGGGCTCGGCCGGCATCCTGCCGATCTCCTGGTCGTACGTGCGCCTCATGGGCGGCGAGGGCCTCAAGCGCGCCACCCAGGTGGCGGTGCTCGGCGCCAACTACATCGCCAAGCGCCTGGAGCCGCACTACCCCGTGCTCTACACCGGTCCGGGCAACCTGGTCGCGCACGAGTGCATCATCGACCTGCGTCCGCTGTCGAAGGCGACGGGCGTGAGCGTGGACGACATCGCCAAGCGTCTGATCGACTACGGCTTCCACGCGCCGACCATGTCCTTCCCGGTCGCCGGCACCCTGATGATCGAGCCGACGGAGTCCGAGGACCTCGCCGAGATCGACCGGTTCTGCGATGCGATGATCGCCATCCGCGGCGAGATCGAGCGGGTCGCGGCCGGCGAGTGGCCGGCCGACGACAACCCGCTGGCCAACTCCCCGCACACCGCGGCGGCGCTGGGTGGCGAGTGGAACCACCCCTACACCCGTGACGAGGCCGTCTTCCCGGGCGGGGTCACGGCGTCCGAGAAGTACTGGCCGCCGGTGCGCCGCATCGACGGTGCGTTCGGCGACCGGAACCTGGTGTGTTCCTGCCCGCCGCTGGACGAGTACGACAACTG
Source organism: Streptomyces sp. NPDC058646 (assembly GCF_042716875.1). Taxonomy (NCBI): domain Bacteria; kingdom Bacillati; phylum Actinomycetota; class Actinomycetes; order Kitasatosporales; family Streptomycetaceae; genus Streptomyces; species Streptomyces sp. NPDC058646. The sequence continues at coordinate 14,099 of NZ_JBHXRK010000051.1, forward strand.
ATCGCCGCGCACGCGTGAAGGGGCCGTCCCGGGAGTTCGTCTCCCGGGACGGCCCCTTCGTCGTGCCGGGCGGCTAGGCCGCCGCGAGCGGGCGGTGCGGGGCGATGATCTGGCCGTCCGGCAGCAGCTCACCGGTGTCCTCGAAGAGCAGGACGCCGTTGCACAGCAGGCTCCAGCCCTGTTCGGGGTGGTTGGCCACCGGGAGCGCGGCCTCCCGGTCGGCGGAGTCGGCTGACGGGCAGGCTGGCTGGTGCTGGCACATGGATGCGTTCTTTCGCTGCGGTGTGGTCTGTGTGCTACGGCTCGATGCGTGGTTCATGGCCGTCCCCCTGGGTCATCCCCGCACCGGCGGGGAGCGTGTCCTCAGTCTTCCCCCACGACAGCCGCTTCGCAGGCATTTCCCCGCAGCTGTCCTCATGGATTGATGACGCATCACCCGTGCGGGCGGTTCAGGCCAACTCCCCTGTCATTTCGGATGGTTAGCGAGTGGTCCCAGTGGACTAGGCCGAATGGGTCACTCGGGTCAGGCGGCGGGCGCGGCCAGCGTGGGAGGGGCGGCCGGGGTCAGCCGGTGCATCAGTACGGGCAGCAGTTCGGACACCAGGTGGGGCCGGTAGGCGGCGATCCCGGGCGGGGCCGGCGCCAGCGGCACCAGCAGGTCCTCGTCCGCGGGGAGTCCGGCGGAGGCGTCGGCGCCCACGGCCCCGTGCAGCCACAGGGTCAGCATGTACAGCTCCGGTACGGACAGCAGGCGCGGCTGGTAGTTCTTGCCGAGCGCCTCCGCCTGGTGCAGGGCGCGTTCGGTCGCCGCCACGTAAGGGCCCTCGAAGAAGTGGGAGAAGGCCCAGCCGTCGGGGGTCAGCCGGGTGTCGGCGGCGGCGACGTGGCGGTCGCCGCTGCGGATCAGGAACCGCCACCCCGTGAGGCGGGTGCGGGGCGGCCTGCCGCCGGCCGCGAGGTTCGAGAGCTGCAGGCGGTCCAGTACGTGGACGGGCAGCGGGAGTTCGGCGGTCACCGGGCCCTGCAGTGCGCGCAGGGCCGGGGTGTGCGCCTCGTGGACGGCGGTGGGGGATCCGAGTGCCGCGAGGACGCTGCGCAGGGCGGGTGCGGGAGCCGGGGGGACATGCAGCGGCATGGTGGGTCGCCTCTCACTTGGGAGACCGGTGGAACGGGGGCAGGTGTGGACGGCGCTGTCGCATTCTGGGGCCAGAGGGGGGCTGAGGGGCAATGGCCGCGCGCCAACTCTCTGCCTCGATTGCGGAGTTTATACGACACGTGTTCACGCAATGTTTCGGCTAGCTGTCCCGGCTATTGCCGACAAGGCGCATACCGGCCCCGCTGTCACGGGATCCGTGCCGTACGAACGCGATCGTGCCGCACTGACCTGGGAGGCTACCGGACGGGGGCTCGGCTGGAAAGCACCGGTAATCCTGAACCGGCAAAATCGCTGCGGAATTTGCGCAGAGCGAGTTGCCAGGTGAATGTGCCGAAGCGCCGTTCGGCCAAACCGGCGCGCGCTCCTCGCCACTCGCGCCCCCTCGGCGTTATGGATCACCGTGCCGGGGCATCATCGACCTTAACGCGCGCCCGGGTGCACTGAGCCGGGCCCACTCGAGGAGGGACGCTTCGATGGGGGAGAAGGTCGTGGCAGGCGGATTCGACCTGTCCGATCGGCAGCGGTATCGAAGGAAGCTTCACGAGTGCCTGGAGGGGCTGGAGCGGCTTCTGGCGGACAAGAGGTTCGATCGTCCCAAGAACATGATGGGGCTGGAGATAGAACTGAATCTCGCGGGTGCCGACGGTTTGCCGAGAATGGTGAATGCTCAGGTCCTGGAACGGATTGCGAGCACGGATTTCCAGACCGAACTCGGAATGTTCAATCTGGAGGTGAACGTCCTTCCGCACCGGCTCGGCGGCCGGGTATTCGACCAGCTCGCCGAGGAACTCAGCGCGGGTCTGGCCTATGCCCACCGGCAGGCCGCGGAAATCGATGCCGGGGTGGTGATGATCGGCATCCTGCCGACGATCTCCCGGGAGGACCTGGTCACCGCCAACCTCTCGGCCGTGGACCGCTACTCACTGCTCAACGAGCAGATCCTGATGATGCGGGGCGAGGACTTCACGCTCGACATCGACGGGGTGGAGCGGCTCGTGTGGACCTCCGGGTCGATCGTGCCGGAGGCCGCCTGCACCTCCGTACAGCTGCACCTGCAGGTGACCCCGGCCCGCTTCTGCGACGTGTGGAACGCGGCGCAGGCGGTGGCCGCCGTACAGATCGCCGTCGGGGCCAACTCGCCGTTCCTGTTCGGGCGCGAGCTGTGGCGGGAGTCGCGGCCGCCGCTGTTCACGCAGGCCACCGACACCCGGCCGCCCGAGCTCCAGGCGCAGGGCGTGCGGCCGCGCACCTGGTTCGGGGAGCGCTGGGCGGGCTCGGTGCAGGAGCTCTTCGCGGAGAACGTGCGCTACTTCCCGGCCCTGCTGCCGATCTGCGACGAGGAGGAGCCGCTGCGGGTGCTCGCGGAGGGCGGGGTGCCGAGCCTGCAGGAGCTCGTCCTGCACAACGGCACCGTCTACCGGTGGAACCGGCCCGTGTACGGGGTCGCCGACGGGGTGCCGCACCTGCGCGTGGAGAACCGGGTGCTGCCCGCCGGGCCGACGGTGACCGACGTGGTCGCCAACGCCGCCTTCTACTACGGGCTCGTCCGCACCCTCGCCGACGAACCCCGTCCGGTGTGGACGCGCCTGCCGTTCGCCGAGGCGGAGGCGAACTTCGACGCCGCCTGCCGGTACGGGATCGACGCGCGGCTGCGCTGGCCGCGGCGGGGCCGCGCCGGGGCGCTGACGAGCGTGCCCGCCGTACGGCTGGTCCTGGACGAGCTGCTGCCGATGGCGGCGGCCGGGCTGGACGCCTGGGGGATCGACCCCGCCGACCGCGACCACTACCTCGGCATCATCGAGGAGCGCTGCCGGCGCCGGGTCAACGGGGCGACCTGGCAGGTGGACACCTACCACCGGGCGCTCGCCGCCGGTCTGGAACGGAACGAGGCGCTCGCCGCGGTCACCCGCAGGTACAGCGAGCTGATGCACAAGGGCGACCCCGTGCACACCTGGCCCGTCGGGATTGCGGAGGAGGAGGTGAGCGGCACGGCGTCGGTCGGGCGCTGAGCCCGCCCCGCCCGGTCCCACCGCCACCGCGGACCCCCGCGGCCGCCCCCTCCCTCCGCCGAGGAGGCAGTATGGGGTGGTCGCAATCGGGACGCCGCAGCGGGACGGCGGGACAGGAGTCGGGTGTGCGGGCGGAGCCGGGACCGGTGGTCGTGGGGCTGGATGGGGACGGGGCGCGTCCCGGACGGGCGGTCCTGCGCACGGAGACGCTGCTCGTGCTGGCGCTGTCGCTGGGCGCGAGCGGCGTATCCGCGCTGATCAGCTTCGTCGGCTCGCTCACCAGGCCGGGCGGGCTCAAGGACCAGGCCGCCACCCTCAACGGCTCGTACGCGCCCGGCCGGCCGTGGCTGGACCTGGCCTGGCAGCTCTTCGGCATCGCGAGCGCGCTGGTCCCCGTCCTGCTGGTGGCGCACCTGCTGACCCGGGAGGGGGCGCCGGGGCTGCGGGTCCTGGGCTTCGACCGCACCCGCCCCTGGGGGGACCTGGGCCGGGGCGCCCTCGTCGCGGCCGGGATCGGCAGTGCCGGGCTGGCCTTCTACCTGGCGGCGCGGGCCACCGGCTTCAACCTCACGGTGGTGCCGGAGGCGCTGCCCGACGTGTGGTGGAAGTTCCCCGTACTGATCCTCTCCGCGGTGCAGAACTCCGTGGTGGAGGAGGTCATCGTGCTGGCCTACCTGCTGCGCAGGCTCGACCAGCTGGGCTGGTCGCCGATGGCCGCGCTGCTGGCCAGCTCGGTGCTGCGCGGCTCGTACCACCTCTACCAGGGCATCGGCGGCTTCATCGGCAACATGGTGATGGGAGCGGTCTTCGTGCTGGCCTACCGCCGCTGGGGCCGGGTGGGGCCGCTCGTCGTCGCGCACGCGCTGCTCGACATCGTGGCCTTCGGCGGGTACGCGCTGCTCGCGGGCAAGGTGGGCTGGCTGCCGACGCCGTGACGGGGCGGGCGGGCCGGTGCGGAGGGGGCCCGCCGCGGTCCGGCGCCGCCGGCCCGGCCGTCACGGGGAGGTGAGCAGGTCACCGTCCAGGACGGTGACGGCGTGGCCGCTCAGCAGCGTGCGGTCACCGGCCAGGGTGACCTTGACGAGTCCCCGGCGGGCCCCGCCCTGGAGTCCGGTGAGCTGGGTCCGGCCCAGGCGCGCGGCCCAGAAGGGGGCGAGCGCGGTGTGCGCGCTGCCGGTCACCGGGTCCTCGTCGATCCCGAAGGCGGGAAAGAAGCCCCGGGAGACGAAGTCGTACCCGCGGGAGGGGTCCTCGGCGGGGGCGGTGACGATCACGCCGCGCTTGGCGAAGGTGCGCAGGGCGGCGTGGTCCGGTGCCAGTTCGTGGACCGTCTTCTCGTCGGCGAGTTCGACGAGCAGGTCGCCGATGTGGGCGGCCGTGTCGTGGACGGACAGGATCGGGACGCCGCCGAGGGCGTGATCCACGGCGCCCGGCGCGTCGGCGGGGGCCAGCGAGGACGTCGGGAAGTCCAGGGTGACCGTGCCGTCCGCGGCGGTCTCGGCGGTGAGGACGCCGCAGCGTGCGGTGAACCGGATCAGTCCGGTGGCCAGGCCGCTGGTGGCGAGGACGTGCGCGGTGGCGAGGGTGGCGTGGCCGCACATGTCGACCTCGGCGGCCGGGGTGAACCAGCGCAGCGCCCAGTCGGCGTCCCCGCCCGGCGGCAGCGGGTGGGCGAAGGCGGTCTCGGAGAGGTTCATCTCGGACGCGACCTGCTGGAGCCAGGCGTCCGGCGGGAACGCGGAGTCGAGGAGCAGGACGGCGGCGGGGTTGCCGTGGAACGGCCGGTCGGTGAAGGCGTCGACGATTCGGATGCGCATGCCCCGACGTTAGGGGCCTTCCCGATCGCTGACAAAGGCCGGTCCGGGTTGATCGGCCCGATCCCGGGGAGCCGCGGCCGGCCCTGCCCCGGCCGGTTCCGTCAGCGCAGGTCGAGCCTCATCAGCACCCGGGGATGACCGGCCAGCACCGAGGTGGTGTCGGCGGCGTGGGTGAATCCGGCGCGTTCGAAGTTCTTCCGGAGCCCGGGGTAGGCCATCGTCAGATCGACCCCGGCGTCACCGTTGTCCAGGGGGTAGGCCTCGATCACCGGTGCGCCCCGGCCGCGGGCGTAGTCGACGGCGCCGGCGATGAGCGCGTGCGAGATCCCCTTCTTCCGGTGGCCGGGGCGTACGCGGATGCACCACAGGGACCAGACCGGCAGGTCGTCGACGTGCGGGATCTTCCGGTTGCGGGCGAAGGAGGTGTCCGCGCGGGGCGCCACGGCGGCCCAGCCGACCGGCTCGTCGCCCTCGTAGGCGAGTACGCCCAGGGGTCCCTTCCGGCACAGCTCGGCGACGTAGTCGCCTCGGGCGGGTCCGCGCAGTTCGTTGTTGAGCTTGGAGGGGATCCGGTAGCTCAGGCACCAGCAGACGGAGGCTCCGGGCGACTTCGGGCCGACCAGGGTGCGGAGGTCCTCGAAGACCGAAGCCGGGCGGACTTCGATGGTCATGGCACCACCATGTCACGTTGCCTCCTCAGGCCCGAGGGGACATGAGCGGGGCCGGGGCCACGGTCACTGCGGACCCGACCGTCGGGAGGGGTTCGCAGGGCTGCGCGCCGCCTTCGGGCCGTTCGGGCCGCCCTTCGGTGGCGGGCCCTTCGGCGGGCGTGGCGGCCGCGGCGGACCGAGGGGCCGAGCGCGGCGCGGTGACGTGCGCGCCTCGATCCTCGCCCTGCTCGTCGACCGGCCGATGCACGGCTACGAGATGATCCAGGAGATCGCCGAGCGCAGTGGCGGGGCCTGGAAGCCCAGCCCCGGCTCGGTCTACCCGACCCTGCAGCTGCTGGAGGACGAGGGCCTGATCACCGTCCAGAGCGAGGGCGGCAAGAAGCTCTTCACGCTCACGGACGCCGGCCGCACCGAGGCCGGGTCGGGCCCGGCGGCCCCCTGGGCGCAAGCGGGGCGCGGCGTCGGCTTCGAGGCGATGAACGAGATCCGGACGGCCGGCTCCGGCCTGATGGAGGCCTTCGGCCAGGTCTGGAAGACCGGCTCGGCCGAACAGCGGGACAAGGCCGTCGCGGTCATCAACGACGCCCGCAAGAAGCTCTACCTGATCCTGGCCGACGAGCACTGAGCGGTCGGCCGCGGAACGGCGGTCGTGCCAAGGCCGCGCGCCCCGCAGGGTCTCCCCGCGGGGCGCGTCCGCGGGCCTGCGTACGGAAGGCCGGACGCGCGGAACGCCGGATGTGCGGTCGGGGGTACGGGCGGTCGGAGGACCGGGCGGGCGGGTCCGCGGTCAGGCGACCAGGCCGGCCAGTCTGCGCAGCGACTCGTTCAGCGCGGCGGTGGCCGAGTCCTTCAGCTTGCCCGCCATCAGGGACACGGCGGCCCCCGTGAACTCCCCGTCGATGCGGACGGTGGTGGCCCCGCCGTCAGGGGTCAAGGTGTACCGGGTGAGGACGGCCACGCCCATCGGACCCTTACCGGTGATCGCGAAGAGCCGCTCGTCCTCCAGCTCCGAGACCGTCCAGACGACCTCGGCGGGGAAGCCCATCATCTTCATGTTCTCGGCGAAGGTGGACCCGACCGCGAAGGTGTCCGGGCCGCCCTGCGGGAAATTCGTGTGGGTCATGCTCCACCGGCCGTACGCGTCCCAGTCCGTGAGCTGGGCCCAGAGCTTCGCGGCGGGCGCCTCGATGCGTGATTCCGCGGTGACTTCGGCCATGCGGCCACCCCTTCTCGTCGGGTACGTGCGGCGGAACGTAGCCCCGGCGGCCGGAACATTCAATACTGACGACCTGTCAGATATCGCCGCGCGGGGCGAGGCGCGGGGGCGGCGAGGGTGCGCGCGGTGCCGGGTCCGTCTCAACAGGTGTCTGGTCCATGACGGTGCTGACCGGCCCTGGCATGATGGCCCGATGCAAGCGTCAGGGAGAAACGCCGGACTGGGCCTCGCCCTCGTCTCGGCGTTCGCGTTCGGTGGTTCCGGAGTGGCGGCGAAGCCGCTGATCGAAGCGGGTCTCGACCCCCTCCACATGGTCTGGCTGAGGGTGGCCGGGGCAGCGCTCGTGCTGTCCCCGCTGGCCTGGCGCCACCGCGCCCTGGTGCGCCGCAGGCCCGCACTGCTGGCCGGCTTCGGACTGGTCGCCGTCGCGGGCGTGCAGGCCTTCTACTTCGCCTCCCTGTCCCGCATCCCGGTCGGCGTCGCCCTCCTGCTGGAGTACCTCGGTCCGGCGCTGCTCCTCGGCTGGATCCGCTTCGTGCAGCGCAAGCCGGTGACCCGGGCGGCGGCCGCCGGCGCCGCCGTGGCCGTCGTGGGCCTGGCCTGCGTCGTCCAGATCTGGACCGGGCTGAGCCTGGACCCGCTCGGGGTGCTGCTCGGCCTCGCCGCGGCCTGCTGTCAGGCCTTCTACTTCGTCTTCGCCGACCAGGGCAGCGACGGGGGCGAGGCGCCCGACCCGATCGGCGTGATCGCGTACGGCATGCTCGTCGGCACGCTGGTGATGACGGTGATCGCCCGGCCGTGGGAGATGGACTGGGCAGTACTGGCCGGGGAGGCGGCCGTGGGCGACACGACCGTGCCCGCCGCGGTCCTGCTCGCCTGGGTGGTGCTCATCGCCACCGTCTTCGCCTATCTGACCGGTGTGGTCTCGGTGCGCAAGCTCTCGCCGCAGGTCGCCGGAGTGGTGGCCTGCCTGGAAGCGGTCGTCGCCACCGTGCTGGCCTGGGTGCTGCTCGGCGAGCACCTCGCGACCTGGCAGATCGTCGGAGGGGCGCTGGTGCTCGGCGGAGCCTTCATCGCGCAGTCCTCCCGGCCCACGCCGCCCGGCGCCGCCGACCCCGCCGCGCTGGACCGGGAGCCCACGGGCGCCCGGTGACGGATGCCCGCCCCCGGTCCCGTCCCGGCGGGACCGGGCGGGACCCGCGGGCCTGGCGCGCGCGGCGGGGCACCGCGTAGGGTGACGATCATGCCGTCGACCGTGCTTCCGCCTCCCGCCGCCCTGTAGGGCGGCGCACCCGAAACAGTAGAACCCGGCCCGGGCCGTTCCCGGGCGGGTGTGCGCTGCCCGCGAAGCGATGACCTGCTCTTCTCATCCTTCACGCATGCGCGGAGACCCACGTGTCGAACCATTCGCCCGCTGCCGGGCGCAGTCTGCTGTACCTCGTCGTCGCCGGAGCCGCCTGGGGCACCGCCGGGGCGGCCGCCTCCCTCCTCTTCCTCGCCAGCGATCTCGGCCCGCTCGCCCTGTCCTTCTGGCGGTGCGCGGGCGGGCTCGTCGTGCTGCTCGGGGTGCTCGCCCTGCGCCGCCGCCCCGCCGTCCCCCGGCGGCCGCGGCCCGCGGCCGCCTCCCTGATCGGGACGGGGCTGCTCTTCACCCTCTTCCAGGCCGCCTACTTCGGTGCGGTGCGCGAGACCGGTCTCGCGGTCGGCACGGTGGTCACCCTCGGCGCCGGACCCGTGCTGATCGCCGTCGGTGCCCGCTACTGGATGGGCGAGCGCCTCGGCCGCGGCGGGGCCGCCGCCGTCATGGGGGCGCTCGCCGGGCTGGCCGTACTGGTCCTGGGCAGCGGGGCCGGGGAGGTACGGCCCCTCGGCGTCGTCTGGGCCCTGCTGTCGGCTGCCGGGTACGCGGCGATGACGCTGCGGGCCCGGTCGCTCGGCCGCCGCGGGGCGGGCGGGGACCCGCTGGTCACCACCGCCTGGTCGGTCGGGGTGGGTGCGGTGTGCCTGCTGCCGCTCGCCGCGATGGAGGGAATGGCGCCGCACGCCGCCGAACCGGGCCGGATGCTGTGGCTGCTCGCGTACGTGGCCGTCGTGCCGACGGCCCTGGCGTACGTGCTCTACTTCACCGGCGCCGCCGCCGTACGCGCCGCGACCGTCTCCGTCGTCATGCTGATCGAGCCGGTCAGCGCGGCGGTGATCGCGGTCCTGCTGCTCGGGGAGCGGCTGACCGGTGCCGTGGTGCTGGGCACCGTACTGCTGCTGACGGCGGTGGGGGCCCTGATCGCGGCCGAGTCCCGCCGGCCGGCGGGCGGGCCGGCCGCCGGCCCGGCTCCAGGGCCCGCCGCCCTGCCGCAGAGTCCTCAGAGCGCGGCGAGGTAGTCCGGGACGGCGATGCCGGGGGCCAGGTCCGGGGCGGGCACGGGGGTCCCGTAGGCCGGTGCCACCGGCACCACCCCCGACCAGTAGGGCAGGTCCAGGTCCTCGGCGTCGTCGTTCGGGCCGCCGGTACGGAGCTTCGCGGACACCTCTCCGAGGTCCAGCCGGATCACGGCGGTGGCCGCGAGCTCCTTGGCGCTGGCGGGCCGGGAGTCGGCGGACCGGCCCGGCACGACCTGGTCCACGAGGGCGTCCAGGGCCAGGCGGCACTCCGCCTCGTCGGTGACCTGGTAGGCGGTGCCGTGGATGACCACCGAGCGGTAGTTCAGCGAGTGGTGGAAAGCCGAACGGGCCAGCACCAGACCGTCGACATGGGTCACGGTCACGCAGACCGGCAGGCCAGGATCCGCTTTGCCGGCGGCGAGCAGCGGGCGCGATCCGGTGGAGCCGTGGACGTAGAGCACCTCGCCGACCCGGCCGAAGAGCGTGGGCAGGACCACGGGGGCGCCGTCGCGGATGAAGCCCAGATGGCAGACGTACGCCTGGTCGAGTATCGAGTGGACCGTCTCGCGGTCGTAGCGCGCCCGGTCGCGGGAGCGGCTGGGAACGGTCCGGCCGGTGGGCTCGTAGGAGGTGGTCGACCCGGTGGAAGGCGTGGCGGCCATGTGCGGACTCCATTGCACTAGTGCATACTTAGCTTTGTGCTAGAAGATTATCGGATCGTTGGGCGCCGCGCATCGGACATCGCGGCCAGTGTCGAAGCGGGCGTCGGCTCGGGCGCGCTCGCCCCCGGAACGCTGCTGCCACCCATGCGGGAGCTGGCCGGGGTATTGGGCGTGAATCCGAACACCGTGGCCGCCGCGTACCGGACACTGCGCGAACGCGGGGTCATCGAGACCGACGGGAGGCGCGGCAGCCGCGTGCGGCCCCGGCCGCCGAGCGCGCCGCGGGACGCGCTGCGGATGGCCGTACCGGCCGGCGTACGGGACATCGCGGCCGGCAACCCGGACGTGACGCTGCTGCCCCCGCTGGACGGACCCCTGGCCGCCGCCGCCCGGCGCTACGCCGAGGCGCCGACCCTCTACGGGCAGGACCCGGTCGTCCCGGACCTGGCGCGGCTGGCCCGGGCCGGTTTCGACGCGGACGGGGTGCCCGCCGGTGCGGTCGCGGTCACCTCGGGCGCCCTGGACGGCATCGAACGGGTACTGGCCGCGCACCTGAGGCCCGGGGACGCGGTCGCGGTCGAGGATCCGGGGTGGGGCAGCGTGCTGGACCTGGTCCCCGCGCTCGGGTTGCGGCTCCTGCCGGTGGCGGTCGACGACGACGGCCCGCTGACCGAAGCCGTGGAGCGGGCGCTGGCGGACGGGGCACGGGCGCTGATCGTGACCGCGCGGGCGCAGAACCCGACCGGGGCGGTGGTCGGCGAGGAGCGGGCGGGGGAACTGCGGGCGCTGCTCGGCGGGCACCCCGAGGTGCTGGTGATCGAGGACGACCACGGCCACAGCTTCGTCGGCCTGCCGCTGCGGCCCCTGGGCGGCGTGACCCGGAACTGGGCGCTGATCCGGTCCACCGCGAAGGCCTACGGGCCGGACCTGCGGCTGGCGGTGCTGACGGGCGACGAGGTGACGCTGGACCGGGTGCGGGGGCGGCAGCGGCTGGGCCCGGGATGGGTGAGCCGGCTGCTGCAGTACGCGGTGGTGGAGCTGTGGACCTCGGACGCGGTGGACCGCTCGGCGGTCGCCCTGTCGTACGGGATGCGGCGGGACGGGCTGGTGCGGGCCCTGCGGGAGCGGGGGGTACGGGCGTACGGGCGGAGCGGCATGAACGTGTGGGTGCCCGTCGCCGACGAGACGGGCGCGGTGACCCGGATGCTGGCCGCGGGCTGGGCGGTGGCGGCGGGGATCCGCTTCCGCGTCCGGTCGGAGCCGGCCGTGCGCCTGACGGTGTCCCAGCTGGCGGTGGCGGAGGTGCCGGGCCTGGCGGATGCCCTGGCGGCCGCGGTCCGCCCCGGCGCGCCGGGGATCCGCTACGACTGAGCGGAAGCGGAGGCGGACGGCGGACGGCGGACGGAGGGGGACCGGGGCGGATCGGGGTGGCGGGGCCGGTGAGGTCCCCGGATCCGGCCGGGTCGGGGCGGGGGGGGGGGGCGGGGGGCCCCCCCCCCCCCCCCCCCCCCGGGGGGTGGGTGCGCGCCCCCCCCGGGCGCGGACGCACACCCCCCGGGCCCCCCCCGGCCGCGGGCCCCCGACAGCGCGGCCCCC